>PCXB01000036.1 GCA_002787535.1 Deltaproteobacteria bacterium CG11_big_fil_rev_8_21_14_0_20_45_16 | reverse complement strand
TTTAAGCAAGATGGAGATATCAAGGGCCATATTGCGGGTATTCGATTTTTCGATCATGCCTGGCTTATTCAGCATTTGAACGCCGCAAAAGCTGATGCTGGTTCAGCGGCCCAATCAGTACTTTCTTCAATGGTCGAGTTTCTTTACGACTCTAAGGCTCATGCCAACAATAATATCTTTTATATTGTTTGCTTTTATCGACCAAACAACATCTACCCCGCGATCCTATTCGGAGAAAGCGCGAAGCGTCTTAATGACCGAGACAAAATATCAACAATTGATTTTTCTTTTGGAACGCTCCAACCACAATCTCTAGTTGATAGCAATTTGGAATCAAATTCAATTCAGCAAGACACAAAGGAAAGTATAGTAGGACTATCGGATTTATTGGTGCGAAGAAATTTAAAGTCATTTTTGCGCGCCTTTAATCTTAGTTCCACGAATCCAACGGAGCTTAAAATTCAAAGTGAATTCAAATCGCTCGGTTTGGAAAGAAACCGTCATATCATTATGGCCGAGTCCGAAGGATCCAAAGTTTTTGGCGTGGTTGAGCAAAGTTCGGCTGGCCTAAATCTTTCAGAGATTACGAATTCAATTTATCTTTTTTCTGATTGCCTTGAAGAGGCGGTTGAACGGAGCTTGATGGATCAAGTCTTAGCAAAGGCCTATAGGGAGCACTTTGAGCCACGGGATATTGTCCCCACGGTTTTGATCGAATTCGGTCAACTAACATGCTTTTCAGTAGCTTGGTCAAAAATTTATACCTGCTGGATTCTTGCTCAGGAAGCCATGCACGAATTTAAGACGACATCTGAGGATATCTTTGGGGATTTTAGGAGACTAATTTCGGAGTTTCGCTCGGGCGCCAGTTATAAATCGAATGAGGAGTTAAGTGAGTCTCGAAATCAAATCAAATAGCAGTAACTCTTCTAGCGCGAGGCCTTACCATGCTCGTATTTTTAGACTGTATATGGGCTATCTTAAGGATAAAAAATCTTGGTCGGATGCAGATATTCATGAACTCCTAGAGGATTTAAATGTCGACGAATCAAGAATTGCGGACGATGCGTCTTGGTTTGACCTGGACTTTGCAAATCGCTTTATGGATCTGGTCGAAGCAAAACTACCAAATGAAAATATTGCTTTCGGCGCTGGCCAATACATTCAAAAAAATGCTTTTAGCGCGACGATCTATCACTTGATGAGGGGTTTGATTAGTGTGAGCCGCCTCTACCAACTGCTTAGTACTTATACGCCTTATTTTACCAAGGCCTCTCGGATGCTTGTTTTGAAGGCCGGTCGGAATACGGCGCTTGTGGAAAGTCGACCGTTTTCAAGTGAACTCGAAAAGCCCTATATGTGCGAAAATCGAAAGGGGATTCTTTCAGGATTGCCACAGATTTTTAATTTGCCCATGGCAACAATAGTTGAGACCGAGTGCTTTCATCGTGGTGCGGATAGATGTCTCTATCAGATTAAGTGGAATGAGGATCGCTTTCCAAAATTTATATACCCTGTAGCGCTGCTTCTCTTGCTGGGCATACTCGGCTATCGCTCGGGTTTGAGTCCAACGGTCGCGACGGCCGTTCTCATCTGTTCCATCTGCGCTTATCTTGTTTTTTATATGTATCGGGCGAATCAGGCTCAGAGAAAGGAATTGGAAATTCACAATACGGTTTTGGAAAGTTCAGTGCGCGACAACGAAAAGAAAAATCGCGAGCTCGAACTTATCTCCCAAATTGCCAAACTCACTCATGCCCTTGCAACTCCAGATGAAATGGCGAAGGCCGTTGTGCAAAGCGTTTGTGAGCTGCTTCAATATGATCGATCGATGCTACTTACAGTGGACACAAATCGAAGTGTTCTAAAGGTTTCGTCACATTTTGGCTTCTCTCCAGAGCATGCTCAGCTGATGGAAGAGGCGGAATTTAATATTCGACCAGACAATACAACAGGGTTTTTTATCAAAGTCGTCAACAGCAAGCTTCCTGTTTTAATTGAAAACGTCGATGAGCATATCCAAAAGCTCTCTCCTCGGTCACAAAAATTTGCTAAAATTCTTGGCGCCAAAAGTTTTGTGGCCGTGCCACTATTCAATCAAAGTCATGAGGTTTTAGGTGTTTTGTCGGTCGACTATGTCCGAGATGACAAGCGGATGAGCGTGTCGGATCAAGATTTGCTCGTTACACTTGCCGATCATATCTCCATAGGCGTTCACAACTCTAGAACTCTCGAGGAGCTTGAACACAGCTTGCAGGTCAGTCGAGAGCATTCCAAAGCCCAGCAAAGCTTGGGACGCGTTTTCCAAAAATTTGTCCCTACGGAATTGGCCACGGAGCTTTGTTCAACAAACGATGAGTCGATGCAGGGAAAATTGCTCGAGGCAGTTAAGAAGAAATCCGTCGCTATATTATTTGGAGATATTGTTGGTTTTACAGCATTGTCTCAACAAATGTCGCCAGAATGCGTCGTTGAACTACTGAACACCTGCTTCTCTAAGATTGAGCCCATTATTACTAAACACGGTGGTTTTATTGATAAATTTACAGGCGATGGCTTTATGGCGGTATTTGACACCGGCCGAAGTTGTGAGAACGCAGTTATGGCGGGCGCCGAGACACTGATAGAGATTCCAAAAATTTGTGAGAGCTTGAAGATTTTGAACCTGCCTGCAATTGATTTTGGCTTCGGACTTCATTACGGCGAAGCAATTCTGGGTAACGTGGGTAGCGAGCGGCGACTTAATTTTACGGTGATTGGCGAAACCGTAAATCTTGCTTCGAGACTCGAAAGCTATACTCGTGAGGTAGGTCCGAATAATCTTTGTGCTTCAGCCGTAGTTATGAAGGAGTCGGGAAAGCTTTATGAATGGCGACCTCTCGGTGCTGTAAACTTAAAAGGCTTTCAAGATAGTATCGAAATTTTTCAATTGCTCGTTCCTAAAATTTCTCGAGCTGATCGAGTTTCTGAGCCTCTGGAGCAATTAGGGAAGTAAAGCTCTCAGCCGATCAAAAGTGATACTGGTAGTCCGCAACTATCATAAACGATAACAAGCTGTACTCACCCGGAAAAACCGTTCCTGCGGGCACGCTGGAGTTTACAGTCGTTGTTTTAGAACTGTACTGGCCATAGTTGAAGGCCAAGCCAAACTGATTATGTTCCATTTCGTACCGAGCCGCTAAAGCATAGCCATAATAATCCGCATCAGGTGGTAAAATTGGATTAGGATATTCTGACTTTGTCACCGCGCGATCAAAGGCAAAGCCAGCATCCGTTCGGATTTTTCTTTCAGAAGCCAGGTCAAACACATACTCGGCACCCAAATGAAAGGTGTGCCCATCGCGGTACTTTAGAGGAACTTCCGAGAAGATGTTCACGCCTGTACGATCCACTAGCTTCATCGATTTAATCACTTGATTAGCGGTATATTCGTAGGCAAAAGCGGTCAGGAATTTATTTGGAATCCACTGATAGGCAATTCCGAACTGAAGTTGGGCGGGAATATTAGTCTTCATAGAAGTGGGCACGACACTCGAAGCGGCGCCCGTTCCTAAGCTCAAAGCATCAAGGTCGACGGTCTGTGTCGAACTTCCGTTAAGATTCATTGTTTGGCGAAACCTCCAAGTCAATGCCGCACTAAAACCATCTAGATCTCGAAGATAGCTTCCAATCTTAAATCCCTTTCCGTCCCAGGCTGACATCGTTGAATCGACATTCGCCACAGTGAAGATTCCTGATTGATTTTCTAATCGAGTGTAGCCCAATCGGTAACTCATACCGACAGATAGCGGCCCATATAGTTTAAGAGCGACGGAAGGCGCGATTTCAATTCGAACGAGTTTATTGGACCACTCTTTGTTCGTAATATCGTCCGAATAGTTAACATTCGAAAATTTTCCACCCTGAAGGGCCGTAGGATAAACACCGATTCCAATTACGACGCGGTCAGTGAGACGATAGGCGCTGCCCAAGAAAAATAATGGACCGATGCCCCAGTCTCCCGTCTTTTGTTGATTAGCCCCACCAATTGGTGCCCCATTTTGAGTGAGTAGGGTCGAGGAATTAATGGCCAAATCAAAATTCTTAACGCCCATCAAGCCCGCTGGATTGTAAAAGGATGAGTAAGCGTCATCCACAACAGCAATTTGCTGTCCGCCTAGGCCCACATAGCGCGAACCGTAGTGAAGAGTGAGATCTAATCCTCCTGCGACGAGGCTGGATTGAAAAAGAGACAAAAATATGAAAACAGCAAAATTAGATTTTCTTGAAGCCATAGAGACTTTCATTGTGTGACGAGTGCATTTTAGTTGTCATTAAAAACCTGACAGGATTTAATAATAAACGGGGGCCAGTTTATTTATGACTTATTTGATGGAGACAAAGAACGAAGCAAAGCGGCTCTTGATGAAGAGTGATGCCGATTCAACACGAGCTCAGCTTCAGCTGACCGGTCTCAAACCTCGAATGTCAGCGGTCGATGCTGGGGGTGGCGCTGGATTTGTCTCTCGAATTATGGCCCAAATCGTTGGTGAAGAAGGTTGCGTAAGTCTGGTTGATCAATCGTCCGATAGGATTCAAGCGGCCAAAGATTATATCAAGCCTTACTCCAACGTGTTTTATGTTCAGTCGGATTTGCGGAATATTCCTATTGCCACTGGAAGTGTCGATTATGTGTTCTGCCGCTTTGTTTTCGAATATCTCGATGAGCCGACCGAGGTTTTTGACGAGCTTTATCGAATCGTAAAGCCAGGCGGTCGCTTAATAATAGGCGATCTCGATAATAATATTCTTACGCATTATCCGTTAGGAGTTGAATTAGAGCAAAAGTTAATGCAAATCGTCTCAGAGTTTGAGCGTTTAAAATTATGGGATCCCTATATGGGTCGACGGCTGTATTCCTTTTATCGCCAGTCAAGTATGCGAGAAATTACCGTTCATATGCTGCCTCATCATCTCATTTATGGAGAGATTAAGGACGCAGACTATCAAAATATGAAGATGAAGTTGGATCGCGTCTGTGAGCTTTGGAAATCCGGCAGCATTCAGCTCAATTTTGATCCGGAGATTTTTCAGCGGGAATTTCTGGAGTTCTTTAAGAGTCCGGACCGATTTAGCTACACCCCATTGATTCTTGTCGAAGGGGTCAAGGCTCTCAAGGTTTGATAAACCCAGGCAAACGAGCTCAAAAAGAACAGAGTTGAAGTTAAGCTGTTTCTAAAGAACGGAAGAGCCATGGTATAGCACTCAAAAAGTCCCTCTAGGGAACGTGCATAGAGGCCGCTTGAATACCAAACTCCAAAATTGCTGATTACAAAAAAGGAGAGGCTGGCAGCAAAACCGACCCCTACGACGCGGGTCCAACTACCGAAGCTTAAGAAGTAGCGTGAAAGTCCTAGGCAGCTTAGCAGGGCTAAAAAGTTTAGTTCCCAACCTGCGTAAAAACCTAAATACCAATCGCTGAGTATCCAGATAAAGGATGCCAAAACAACTCCCAAGTAATTTTTTCTGAAATACCAAGCGAGAATTATCGCAAAGGCAATCATGGGACTAAAATTGGCAGTATGGGGAATCAAACGGAAGCAGAGTCCACTCAAAAAAATTACCAAGCCGAGAAAAATCCATAATTTTGATTTTGCACTCATAAGTTCATCTCCTTAATTAGTTCACACGATTATGACCGGCAACAAGCTCTTCATTCAACTCCAAATCCAATACCAGCATATTGCCGATCTGTTTTCGTTCATCACCCATTCGAAAGGGGACTTTCCACTGAAAAAAAGGGCCTTCATAGACAAAAGCCTGAAACTCTCCATTCAGTCCGGCCGGATTAGCACTGGGAGGAAGATCATCCACAAATGACTGATTAAGATTGCGGCCCAAAAAAGCTGGCGGCAGCTTCTTTGCTATTGCATAAACGATGGCTTGGTGGCTCATTCCAAAAAATGCCTGATTGACGAACTCCGCTTTCCAACCCCAAATCGGAAAGATAGCCTCCATTCCATTTTTCTTGAGAAGCTTTTCTCGATAGAGACGGGCTTCGCTCGTATAAACATCTCCAAAAGCTAAGGCTTCAATTCCAAAGCTGGATTTCAATTCTTTCATTTTGAGATGAAAGCTTGTTTCGAAGGCTTCTTGATCGTCGCTGGGTATGTAAATTTTATACAAATTCATTTCCAAAGACTTCGCCTGGGCATCGACCAGTGTCTCGTCGTAATCGTGATTTAAAAGTTTCTTGTCCGATTCCCGAACAAAACTAACGATTCCCTCTATGCTATAGTCTGGTGACTTAAGCTCAAATAAGCTGATGGAGCTATTTTTGCCGCCGCTCCACGCAAGTAGAACTTTTTGGCGTTTCTTGCTCATGCCTAATGAGAATCCACGATAAGGCCCTGAAAGTGCAAGAGATCTTACAACAAATTTGAAGCCTTGCGAGCTAGCCTCAAAATCAAGACTCAAGTATGAGAGCTTTAACTTATGAAGAAACTCCTGTTTCTAGTTCTAATAAGCGCGGGGCTCTGGAGCCATGGTGGGGCAAAATGGCCCTTGTTCGCCTACGCTTGCCCTCCGAGCTTTCGACAGCTAGCGGTCGACTTGCCTTCTGAGAAGGGAGAAGCCCTTATTAATCTTGCCGGCAAAATTTCGCGTTCCAGACGCAACCTGGATCCGGGGACTCTTGATCAGCTTGTTGCGCTGATTCGTGAATATCCCGTTCTTCAAGCTCATGTTGTCGCCTGGGCAAGTAAGATCGGGATTCGAAACAGGCTCGCCGAGGCTGGAGCAGAAGATCTTTTTAAATTTGTAGACAGTCCAAGCGATGTTGAAATGAATCCGCCAAGTAGAAGAAGAACTATTATAGATCGATGGGATATTATGGGATTGGCAATTATCTTGACGCTACAAGTAGTTATTGCAACCGATTTTCATATGGGACAAGAAATTCACGCAGGTGATTTACCAGAAGATAAAGAAGTGCCGATACAGGCGCTGACGTCGGATATGGAATCTGAATTCGTCAGGCCGCCGAGTGAAACTGTTAAGGAAATATCCGAAGATTTAACAAAGCCGAAACCTCATGAAGAAGAGTCCGACTCCGATCAACATGAGAAATTACCCCGTAATTAAGTTCCCAGTCGAATTTACTTTTAAATGAAGCTCCCATCACTTTAAGTCCTCCGCCGAGACCCCAATTGTTTCGATTGTGATCGGGGGTTAATTCACGATAGATGGCGACAAAACTATAGGGTTTGATGGCGATTCGTTTAGTGGTTTCTGGATAGTAGCGGATGCCTAAATCTTCGCTTATGGTTCGATCTGTCTTAACGTTAGCCAAAAACATTCCCATGCCCTTGTTATGGTTACTACCATCGGATATGGCGTTAATTCGATCCGCCTGGTTGATATAACCCATTTGAGTATTAGAAACGAGAACGGCTGTAGCAGATACTGGAATAGCGAGCCGACTCTCGGCCTCTATTCCAAAATATGACTTAATGTTTTTCAGGTTGGAGTTGGCTCCCCAGGCTCTAGATTTTTCTCGTCGAAAATACTCAGCCGTTAAGCGAGGTCGGAATCCCAGCTCATTAATTTCTGAAGAAACCTTTGAACTCGAACTGACGTTGAAATGCGCGCCATGGTCGATAAATTGCCCCGGAGCTACAAAACTGTTGGTCGCTGGATAATCATAAAATTGATGAGCGACGAGTCGATAACCAATAAAAACTTCCAGAGAAAAGTCATCAACCGAAATGTCTCTACCGAGGCCAAAAATATAATCGTAACGATGGCCGCCAAATTCATAGCGTCCATCAAAATCGCTGCCATCTATCCGAGGAGAATCTCCTCCATAAAAGAAAAGAGCTGAGCCAGATGATTTCAAAAAGTAATTCGGAGTCAAATTGTAGCGAATGCCTAAACGATTGTAGATTCCCGCGCTAAGAGCGTAGACATTGAGTTTGGGTTGCCAAAGCGCTTGATTGGAATAGCGAATATAGGGGAGTGGGAAAAAATTGATAGTTGATGGAGAGTCATTAGGACGCAGTCGATAGCGAGCACCAAGATTCAAGTTTTGTTGCGCCTTGTCGAGCTCAGAGGGTGCCTCGCCCGCAATTAACGCCAGATTTAGTCCAAGAAAAACAAGAACGATTGCATAAGTTCCCTTTAAAACTGTTTTCAATGTCAACTCCCCATCTCTTTCGCAACGCATCAGCCTCGCAGAACTTTCATACAAGCTGAAAGTTCAATGATTACAAACTTAGCGTAGACGAGGGGATGAGTCATACAGAAAATAATTAAGTCCTGCTATACTGACAAAGGGAAGGGGCATCAACTTGAAGGCTGGGCAAGGCAGAAATATTCTTCCATCCTTGATCGAAAGACGAGCCAAGTCTTTTGTCAAATATCGCTCATTTCGACCCCAAGACATTCAGCTATTTGAAAAAGAAGTTGTCGATGCCGAGAGGATGCTTCAGCACCATGAGTTTAAGTGGCCGTTCTTTATTAAAGTCGACGCCTGGAAGGCCTATAGCGAGCATCCTGATCTCGATCTATGGGTCCTTGAACGAATGGGATGGGGCAAATGGAAGCGCCGACATCGATTTCTCTACGTCATGGAGGGAATTACGATTCCTAAAATGCAAAACGCCGAAGTCATTTCTGTCAACTCAATGTCTCCCCCATTCTTGACCGCTGCGGAAGACTTGAGATGGTCAGATCAAATCGTCGCTGAGGATGTTCAGGCCTCACAACTTGATGCGATACCAAATGCCATAAAGGAAAAAGCTTACCCCATGTTTGAAGAATGTCTCTATCAAATGGGAGAGACAATTATTCAAATGGAAAAATATGAGGAGCCCTTTTCTGAATTTATCGATCAAAAAATTGATGAGTATTTAGGGAGAGTCTCGACAATCTCTTCCGAGCGCAAGGCTTCGGATGCCATTGAGAAACATTTTCGGGTAGATCGTCGTGTCGAACTTTTTTACGAATTTCTTGAAGAAATTGAATTGGGAAAGACAGAGTAGTCAGACATTCTTGTCCCAACCTAAAACCAAAACAATGAGACACTGAATCCTTATTTTTTATTCTGCTTGATTTAGTCGTTAGTCTTTTCTAACAAACGAAGTCGATTCAGGTTACATCGTATGTTTGAGAGAATAAGCCTACTTTTTATATGTCTCATTTATTTGAACTCCTCGGCCCCGATCAACAGAGCGGAATCAATGGAGCCTTCCATCTTGCTAGCGCAGAGAGATGTCGATTTAAATCTCAAGGAAGTTAAAAGAATCATTGAGGAACTGTCATTAAAGAGGCCTTTGGAGGCTACGATATTCAGCTTCTTCGAGAGCTTCGAATCCTTTTTCCCCATCTAGAAAATTGGAATCTTGAATTTAATCACTGATTTGACGACTTCTGGACTCAAATTTAAGCCTCGCGTCTTGAGCTAAGTAGTCGTGTCTGAAAAAGTCGTAAGTGCTTGAAGTTTTTAGAGCATTTCTTCAAATGGGGTGATAAAAAAACACCAGGTGATCAGG
>PCXB01000066.1 GCA_002787535.1 Deltaproteobacteria bacterium CG11_big_fil_rev_8_21_14_0_20_45_16 | reverse complement strand
ATTAATTCATTACAAATCAATTCCACCAAATGAGCGGGTGGGGCTCAATCCTTCAATTTAACGCATTACATCCCAACTAATTCGGAAAAGATCCTGGGCGCCCCCCTCCTCTCAGAATTAATAGCGATAGTGATCTGGTTTGAAAGGCCCCTCGGCAGATGTATTGAGATACTTCGCCTGCTTGGTTGTAAGTTTTGTTAGCTTTACACCAATTTTTTCGAGGTGAAGTTTCGCTACTTTTTCATCCAGATGCTTGGGCAAAATATAAACCTCGGTCTTTTTATAGTCCGCCTTCTTTGTGAAAAGTTCAATCTGCGCCAAAACTTGGTTCGTAAAAGAGTTGCTCATAACAAACGAGGGGTGGCCGGTTGCGCAGCCCAAATTAACTAGCCGTCCCTTGGCTAAAACAATAATCTTTCGTCCGTTTTTGAGCGTGTGAATATCAACCTGGGGTTTGACTTCTTCCATTTTCGAATTTTTATTAAGCCAAGCCATATCAATTTCAATATCAAAGTGGCCGATATTGCAAACGATGGCTCCATCTTTCATATTCGCAAAGTGTTTATCGGTAATAATGTCGCAGCACCCCGTGGCCGTTACAAAAATATCAGCCTCTTTGACCGCCTCATCCATGGTTACTACTTGATAGCCTTCCATGGCAGCTTGAAGAGCGCAAATCGGATCAATTTCCGTTACCAGAACTCTCGCGCCATAAGATTTCATCGAGTGCGCGCAGCCCTTACCCACATCGCCATAGCCGGCAACGCAGACGACCTTGCCCGCAATCATCACATCGGTAGCTCTTTTAATTCCATCAGCAAGAGATTCACGACAGCCATAGAGATTATCGAATTTAGATTTCGTCACCGAATCATTAACATTAATGGCAGGAATTTTTAGTTTTCCATTTCGGAGCATTTGATAAAGGGCATGAACGCCTGTTGTTGTTTCTTCGGAAACCCCAAGAACATTTTTGAGATACTTGGAGTATTTTGGCAAATGCAGCATGGAAGTAAGGTCGCCACCATCATCCAATAGAAGGTTTGGTCCTTCGTCTTTTTCCCAGCCATGGATGGTTTGTTCGACGCACCAATTATATTCTTCTTCTGTCTCACCCTTCCACGCAAAGACGGGAACGCCCGTGGCGGCAATGGCGACGGCAGCGTGATCTTGAGTCGAGAAGATATTGCAGGAAGACCAGCGAACCTTTGCGCCCAAGTAGGTTAGAGTTTCAATTAATACAGCCGTCTGAATGGTCATATGCAGGCATCCCGCAATACGGGCACCTTTCAAAGGTTGTTTACCCTTGAATTCTTGTCTCAAGGCCATCAAGCCAGGCATTTCGGTTTCGGCGATTTCAATTTCTTTTCGGCCCCATCGAGCGAGTTCCTCAAAATGTTCCTTGCTCTTCATCGCTTCCTTGCAAATCTTGAAATCCTTCGTTTCAAACTTGGCTATTTTCTTTGCAGTGCTCATTTTAAGTTTCTCCTTTTTAGATGATTTCTTTGACATGAGTTTTTATCATGCGAGTTTAAGCAAACGCCTTCTTCAAAACTTCCATTTTATCAACCTTCTCCCATGGAAATTCGGTTCTGCCAAAGTGGCCATAAGAGGCTGTGGCTGAATAAATTGCTCGCTTCAGGTCCAGGTCCTTAATGATTTGAGCAGGTTTCAATCCAAAAAACTCCCTAATTCCAGCTGACAATTTGTCCTCAGGTACTGAGGAGGTTCCCAAAGTATTAATCAAAACGGATACGGGCTCCGCTACACCAATCACATAGGCAAGTTGCACGAGGCATTTTTCAGCGATGCCTGCCGCGACAACATTTTTGGCAATATATCGAGCCATATAGGCCGCCGATCGATCCACCTTGCTGGGATCTTTTCCTGAAAAGGCTCCGCCGCCATGGGGTGCGCTGCCACCATAGGTATCTACGATTACCTTTCGTCCCGTTAAGCCGCAATCCCCTTGAGGCCCACCGATTACAAATCGACCCGTTGGATTAATAAGGAGCTTGGTCTCTTTGGTTAAATACTGCGAAGGAATAGATTTTTTGATCACTTCTTCAGTGATGCCTTCTGTAATTTGAGAATGAGTAGCTTTCTCGGCATGTTGAGATGAGATCACAATGGCGGTAATTGTTTCAGGTTTTCCGTTGATATAGCGGAAGGTAACTTGAGATTTTCCGTCAGGGTATAAATACGGCAAGGTTCCGTTTTTTCGAACTTCTGCCAATCTCTTGGTGAGAGCATGTGAATAATGAATGGCTGCCGGCATTAAGCTTTCTGTCTCACGGCAAGCATAACCAAACATTAAGCCCTGATCGCCAGCGCCCTGTTCTTTATGCAGGCCTTCCCCTTCGGTGACGCCCATGCTGATATCCGCGGATTGTCGATCGATCGAAGAAATGACAGCACAAGTATTGTAATCAAATCCTTTTTCGTGGCTGTCGTAACCGATTTTCTTGACAGTCTCTCGGACGATTTCAGGCAAATGAACATAAGCGTTAGTTGTAATTTCTCCAGCGATTACGGCCATTCCAGTTGTTACTAGTGTTTCGCAGGCAACTCTTGAGTTGGGATCCTCCTTTAAAAGAGCATCCAATACGGCGTCTGATATTTGATCTGCAATTTTGTCAGGGTGTCCCTCCGTTACAGACTCCGAAGTAAATAAAAAATTAGACTGCGAATCCATCATAGCCGTTGACATGCATTGATCCTTTCATTTCTCACTTCTGTAATTAATCACTTTAAGACGTGTAAAGCATACACGATCGGATTGGCTTGTCTAAGCTAAGAGTTGAATTTCAGGTCTTGATGATCGACCGTGCAGGAATATACTTTAGAGAGCTCTTGACCTAGTTTTTGGGCGATATATACAGATCGGTGTTTGCCGCCGGTACAGCCAATTCCTATCCCCAGGTAGCGTTTGCCCTCTTGAATAAAATTGGGAATCAGAAAATTCAGATAATCTCGGGTACGGGTGATAAATTCCGCGCTTCGCGCGTCCTTGTCGATATATTCTTGAACATTTTTGTCGAGCCCGGAGTAGGGTTTTAATTCCGGAACAAAGTGGGGATTCGACAAAAATCGAACATCCAAAAGGAGGTCACAGTTCTTTGGGGTACCAAATTTAAAGCCAAATGAAACGATTCGAACCTGCAATTTGACTGTATCTGACTTTTCGTAGCGCTGACTCAGTTTTTCTTTCAAAGCGTGGACGTTGAGATCAGTCGTGTCGACGAGGGAAGTTGCCATTTCTTTAAGTTCACTTAGAAGCTCGCGTTCTTTTTCTATGCCCTCCAATACATTGGTGTTCGAAAGCGGATGTTTGCGTCGCGTTTCTGAAAACCTTCGCGTCAGGGCCTCGTTCGAGGATTCAAGAAATAAAATTTCGACATTTTCGTATCTGTGAAGAATTTTTCGAAAAACCTCTGCATAATGACTTAAAAATTCTTGGTCTCGCAGGTCCATCACGACGGCGACGTCCTTGATTTCTCCACCGCCCGCCGCAATCAGTTCTAGGAATTTTTCAAAAAGTTTAACGGGAAGATTGTCGACGGCATAGTAGTCCATATCTTCCATAGCATTGAGTGCGGAGGATTTCCCCGATCCTGAAAGGCCGGTGATAATAACAAGACGTGAAATCATGACTTAGGCTTCGACAACTTCTACGAGAATAAGCGTAATGTTATCATCACCACCGCGTTTGTTGGCCAAATCAACCATCGTCTTGGCTGCCAAGACCGTTTCTCGTTCGCGAAGCTCTTTTTCCATCTCCTGGATGTCCACAAGATTGCTTAAACCATCAGAGCAAAGCAAAAAGGTGTCGCCCAATTTCAACTTTTTACTCACAAGATCTACTTCGACCTCAGGAGTAACGCCCAAAGATCGAGTGATAATGTTTTTAAATTGATGGTTCTTTGCCTCTTCTTCGCTGATCAACCCACTTTTTACTTGCTCATTAACTAAGCTATGATCTTCAGTTATTTGTTCCAGCACACCTTCGCGAAACAAATATGCTCGGGAGTCTCCGACATGTCCCAATACGGCTCTCTTTTCAGACAAATGCAGGGCAATAACAGTCGTCCCCATGCCCTTAAGAGAACGATCTTCCTCCGCTTTGGAGACAATTTTTTGACCGGCCATTTTAATGGCAGATTCGAGTAGATTTTCTTCGTCATCAGACTCCGTGGCCGAATTCTTAAACGACTCCTCAATGGTCGTGATGGCGATTCGGCTGGCATATTCGCCACCAGCATGGCCACCCATTCCATCAGCCACTATAAATAGCTGAAGTTCGTCATTAATGAGGTAGGAGTCCTCATTTTTCTGTCTTTTCTTTCCGACATCTGAAATGGCACATGAACGAACACGCATAAACTTACGCATAGGTTATCACGTTGACTTGGCGGAGACCAAACCCCAGTTTAGTTTTTGACGTAGGGAATCAAAATAATGCGTTTTGGCAATTCGAGAAGGCACCAAAAACTTCACCTTTTTGGCGGAGCGCGTAATTCGAATCTCATCCCCGTCCTTCATTCTAAGGCCCGTCTGGCCATCCAATGTAATGAATACATCGGTCGAATGTTTGCCGAGTTTAAGGGAGATGACGTTGTCATCGGCTACCAAGATAGGCTGATTAGAAAAATACTGGGGACAAATGGGAGTGATCTGAATCGCGGGTATCCCGGGCTGGATAATAGCCCCTCCAGCCGCCAAATTATAAGCGGTGGACCCGGTAGGCGGCGAAATGATTACCCCGTCAGCACGATAAGAAGACAAGGGATGTGCATTGAGGTCTATATGAAATTCAAAGATTCGCGAAAGTGAGCCCTTACTCAAGACACAGTCATTCATCACATGGAAGCTTTTGAATAGCTTTCGTCGGCGATAAATCGATACGGATAGGCAGGTGCGTTCTTCGGTATGCCAAGAGCGGGAGTCGGTAAGGATTTTTAATAGCTCAGTCTTGGCTCCGAGAGGCGAAACGCAACTCAAAAAACCGAGAGTGCCAGTATTTACCCCAAGGATGTGGCAGTTCTTCCAGGAGTTGCCATGTAGTAAATAGCGGGTGCTTCTTAGGATAGTTCCGTCTCCTCCAACAACTACGATCAGTTTCAAAGATTTCATCATCTTCGAGATCGAGGCTTTAAGAATGCCCCGCTTTTTCTTAATTTGAGCTAAGGCGGCCTCTTCGAGGTAAATTTTCTCGACGGCTCGATTTGACCTGAGCTCTCCGATGAGGCGCAGAGTGAGTTCGAGGCTCTTCTTATCTTGAAGTTTCGTGATAAAGCCGATCGCCGAAAGCTGTGATTTGTCGTTCCTTCGAATAGGAGGTGACATTCTTCAAAATGCTGCTTTAAATCGAAAGAAAAGGCCATGAGCATTATTGAAAAAATACAAGACGTTAGATCGCGAGTTGAAAGCGCAATGAAGAGAAGCCCTTATGGCCCCCGGAAAATGATTATTATGGGTGCTTCGAAAGGCCAGGGTCTCAATCAGATCAGAGAAGCGGCGGAGGCTGGGATCGTCGATATGGGGGAAAACTATGCGCAAGAGCTTATGCGCAAAGCGCCATTGACGATGGATGTGGGTATTCGTTGGCATTTTATTGGAAGGCTTCAGTCAAACAAGCTTAAGCATATTCTTCCGTTCGTTTATTCGATTGATTCGGTAGATTCCGTTGAGCTGGCTCAGCGAATCGGTCGACTCCAAACTCAGTCGGAGAATAGTCGAACTCCTAAGCCCATCATGCTTCAGGTGAATTTGGGTCATGAAAGACAAAAATCTGGCCTACCGCCGGATGTTATTGAGAACCTATTTGGAGATTTTTTGGCTGAGGAAGGTGTTGAAGTGGTTGGTTTGATGAGCATTCCACCTGCCCACAAGGAAACCGACAAGATGCGGCCTTATTTTAAACAATTAAAGGAATTGTTTGATCGCCTAAAATCAAAGCATTCGCATCCAGAGAGATTTCACGTGCTTAGTATGGGCATGAGTGGCGATTTTGAAGTGGCGATTGAAGAAGGTTCCAACTGTATTCGTCTTGGGACCTCAATATTTGGACCGCGGCCTCAACGCGAAAAAAATGAAGAAGATTAAACTCGTATTAGGTTCTGCATCACCACGGCGACGCGAACTACTGTCGATTCATTTCAAACCCAAAATTAAGTCACCAAATATTAACGAAGCTGTTGGGCGTGGCGAGACACCTATGGCTTACGTAAAACGCATGGCCCGACTTAAGTGGCAAGCTTTAGCGAGCGGTTTAAAGCCGGGCGAGATTTTGCTCACAGCCGATACAGTCGTCATTCAAAACAAGAAAATATTTGGCAAGGCTCGGAGTCCCACCGAGGCTGCGCGAATGCTCCGAAAAATGAGTGGTCGAGCTCATAGTGTGAGCACAGCTGTTTGTGTTGGGGGACTGAAATCCCGATGTTCCCTTCGAGTTGTAACGACGAGAATCAAGTTCCGCGCTCTTAGCGCTTTGGAAATTGCCCATTACATTCGATCGAACGAATGGCGGGGCAAGGCCGGGGCTTACGGGATTCAAGGATTGGCCGCCGGCTTTGTAGACACGATGAACGGCTCGCTCACTAATGTGATCGGCCTGCCCTTGGAAGAAAGCCTCAAACTCATTGGAGCTGCTGTGTCGTCAAGTTCACGAAGGCACTAAAGCCTGTGAATTGGCATGCACGCATAATGCAGCGATAATAGCCCTTTAAGCCTCTTTTGCGTGGCTCCGTCCTTGCAATCTAGCTTGGTATCCAAGGAGGGATCATATGCCAAGGAAGGCTTTTTATCTTTTTTTCTATAATCGTCGGGCGGAACTTTTCATTCACTCAAGTTTTACCAAAGAGAGTTTAGTGAGACGGGTGATTTAAAGTCGTCCGCTTTTATTCTTGAACGTTTTGGTAGTATTGATCCAATAGTAGTTGAGTCCGATGGGGAATATCGATGAACTGGAGAGCAATCTTATGAATCGTCTGAGAGCCTTCATTTACTGACATCAAGCGTACGACTCTTCCCTTAAGACTAAGCTTCTCCGCTCCTGCTTCGGGAACGCTGTCACTAAGATCAAGGACTAACTCGACGGTGGCGTTGGGATCGGGAAGGACTTTGGTCTCCAAAAAAATACCACCACGACTAATATTTTTTGAATAGCAGGCCGCAAATTCATTTCCCGATTTAAATTTAACTTTTATTCGGGCGTCGAATCTCTGGTGCTGGCGTTTTTCTGTAGTCATCGATTTTTTCCCGTCTCACAACAATATCAATAGATAGAAGCATAAACTAGACAGAATACTGCGAGAAGTCCTGTGTAAATCGCAAATGGTAATAGTTTTTGTCTTTCTAACATCCAAAGAAGTAGGCGAATTGCAAAGATGCCAATTATAAATGCCGTGACGACTCCAATTGTCATGATATTCAAGGCTTCGTGTTCGCCTGAAAACAGGTGGCGCATTTGGTATAGAGAAGCCAATGCAATAATAGGTATGGCGACAATAAAGCTATAGCGGCCGGCTTCATTTTTATGCACGGATAATACCAGTGCCAAAGCAATCGTCGAACCAGACCGAGAGGCGCCCGGTAGGAGTGCGAGGGCTTGGGCCAGTCCGATCAAGATTGGAAAGCTCCACTTCATTTCCGTTACTCTTTTTTGTCCTGAGGACTGGAAGGCGCCCCAAAATAAAAAAACCGATGTACATGCGAAACCTAGGCCGGCCGCAGCCATACTTGTGAATAGTTCCGTTATGGCTTTCTCAAAAACCAAACCAACAATGCCTGTTACGAATGTCGTTATTAAAACGAAGAGCAAGAATTTATGCTTTGGATTCAGGATGGCTTTTATGGGTGATTTGAAAAAATCTTTTATTAAGAGTCGAAAATCTGAAATGAGATTCAGCGTATCTTTGTAGAAAACAAAAAACAGAGATCCAAGCGTCCCCATATGCAATAGCACGTCAAACACTAGGATTTCTTTTTGGTAGTTTAGCAAATGTCTTGCTAAGACTAAATGACCATCACTCGAGACGGGCAAAAATTCAGTAAGCCCTTGGACAATTCCGAGAATAATACTGTCAACCCAAGTGAGACTGTGAGGATCCACGAATCGATTTGATCACATTCCGAAGCGCTTTAGTATTACTTTCTATCCCGCAGCGGATTGGCTGCCTTGGTCGCCATCATTGCCGATGGCTTCGACCGGACACTGTTCCATTGCTTCTTGGCAGCCCTTTTCTTCCTCTTCTCCTTCAGGCTGTTTGTAAACAAAGTCATGATCACCCGCTTCAGCTTCTTTGAAGTTATTGGGGGCCAATTCAGAACAAAGCGAGCAAAGAATGCACTGCTTATCAACGTACCATTTTCCTGATGCGTTATCTTCCCATTTGTCATTTGGATCGGCCATAGTCTTCGGGGCTCCCTAATTTGTCTTGAGCCTTGTCTTTTAATTCAGAAGGAGGGCATTATTCAAGCCATGAAGCACGAAAAATTGATCATTATGGGGTCGGGTCCTGCGGGTCTTACGGCGGCCATTTACGCTGCTCGGGCCAATCTTAAGCCCCTTGTCATTGAGGGATTTGAGCCGGGAGGCCAGCTAACGCTGACAAGCGAAGTGGAGAATTTTCCTGGCTTTCCTGAGGGGGTAATGGGCCCTGAGCTCATGGAAAATTTTAAAAAGCAGGCGGAGCGATTTGGGGCTCGATTTGTTTTGGGCAATGTCGAAGGGGCTCAACTTTCCAAGAGGCCTTTCGAGATTAAGGTCGGCGCTGAAGGCTTTAGTTGTGACAGTTTCATTATTGCTAGCGGAGCTTCGGCCAGATGGCTTGGAATTGAGTCGGAGAAAAAATATCGCGGCAAAGGCGTAAGCACTTGCGCTACTTGTGATGGGGCGTTTTATCGAAATATGGAAGTTGCGGTTGTCGGCGGAGGGGACTCTGCTATGGAAGAGGCTAACTTTTTGACTCGGTTTTGTAGCAAGATTTATGTGATTCATCGTCGGGAAGAATTCCGAGCTTCAAAGATTATGTTGGAGCGGGCACAAAAAAATCCAAAAATAGAATTTATAATGAATGCCGCTGTTAAGGAAATTCAGGGTGCTCAAACTGTAGAAAAGTTGATTTTGGAGAGCACAAGAGATCATTCGACTCGTGAACTGGCGGTACAGGGACTCTTCGTTGCGATTGGTCATGTGCCCAATACAACGATCTTCAAAGATCAGTTGCCCATGAACGAGCAGGGCTATCTTTTGACCAGACCAAATACCACCGAGACGGAGATTTCGGGCGTATTTTCAGCAGGAGACGTTCACGATTTTCGATATCGTCAAGCCATAACGGCCGCGGGTAGTGGCTGTAGAGCGGCCATGGATGCGGAGAAATATTTGGAAAGCCTTGGGCATTAGTAAGGCTGGATGCAGTGTCAGGAGTTATTATTTTTGTCTGCGGCTTTGTCAAAAAGCTGGCAACGAGGATACTGCTAAACACAACTAAACCTGGAATTGTCGCAAAAAGTATTTGGGGACCGGACAATTCCGTGCGGGCCTTAGCGGGCGGGGTCCATACTAACAATGTAGCTAGACACAATGAGGCCCACATAGGTCGCCAATTTTTCTTTCTTTTTGTTGGGATGTTGTTGCTCGCCAATTCCGTCTCCGCCTATGGATTGCTTAACACAAGAGAGAAGGATGTTCGATTCTATTTCGAAGATTTAAAAATGGCGGCAGCTTCGGAAACCATCTTCGTTGGCTATCAACCCACTGCCTTCGAGCTACAAGCACTATCTTCGTATTCAAAAGGCAACTTCCAGTCATCCTTGGATAGCTCCAGATGGAGAATGGATCTTGGTCTTTATGCCGCGGCTTATCACGAGGAGCGCTATCCTGAGATCACACAGGGCACGCCTGAATATCCAATAGGGCGAACAAGTTTTTCAGTTGGTGATCAGGGGCTGCCGCTGAGGTTCGGAGAGAATACTTGGGTTTCGGCTGGAACGAGAAAAATGCTTAGCGATTGGTTCTATATCGAGGGGCAGATTCGAGGAGGGACTAGCCCGAGTGATTCTCAAAATGCAAATTGGTATCAAATTTCGAAGCTCTATGCTGAATTTCGTTTGAACAGCGCGATTCTCTCAATAGGCCGGAAGCCAATGTACTGGAGTCAGTCTCGCTACGCGGGCTTGTTATTATCGGATTCTGCCGAAAACTTTGATTTGATTGAGCTCTCGACTTTGCCGGTTTCCCTGCCCGGCTGGTTTTCGAATTTGGGTTACTTCAAGGTGGAATCATTTATTTCGAGAATGAATGCGGAACGAGAACCTCCTAATAGTTATTTGTTCGGCTGGCGCGCTGGGTGGCAGCCCTTTGGTTTTTTTGAATGGAGCTTGGGTTTAATATACAAAATTCGAGGGGATGGCGCACCTCAGGCAGGACTCAATGAACATTTTTATGATTTCCTTGGAATGCGAGTAAAGAAGTCGGTCAACTCTCAGGGCCAAGAAGTTCTCAATGATATTTCTGATCGAAGCGGCATGATGGATATGCGACTTGATTTAGGAGAGTTTAGCGTTCCTTTGACGATGTATGCTGAACATCACTTTGAAGACTGTTGTGGGTATTTGAGCAATGTCCTTCATAGCGATTATACCTATGGATTTTTAGCCAAAAGCTCGATGGATCGATCAGCGCATCGTTTTCGAGTTGAATATTCAAAGTCGAGTTTTACTTATTTGCGGCATACGATTTGGGAGTCTTCCATTTCAAACAACAGTTATTCGGCGGGCCACCCGATGGGGCGTGATGCGCAGGGAGTTTATATTTTTTATGATAAAGAATTTTCTGATCCCTCATATCGAATGGGTGTTGAGACATTTTATGAGGAGCGTATTCGAACGCAGAGGGTAGCCAGAGATTATCGCTATGCGAGAGAAAATCCACAGTTTCAGGAATCTGAGAAGAGAGTGGGCCTCAATTTTTCTAATAGATTATTTCTAAGTAAAGAAGACCTTATGGAGCTTAACGCCGGCTATGAGAGAATTTTTGCAAGGGAGTTTCGGCGTGGTGAAGATCGTAACGCTTGGTTTGCGTTAATTGGAATGGAGCATCGGTTTTAGCCGGATAGAATTTTTGAGATTTTTTCAGCCGTATTTCCTTCACCGTAAATGGCGGGTCGAGGCTTTTCTCGCTGTGATTTTGCTTTGGCATAGTGCTCTGGCAACTCGCCGAGAGAGTTTCCAACGACATGATTCCAACCGGCATCTACCGTCTCGGTCCATTCCGTTTCTGTCCTAAGTGTTAAGCACGGAACTCCAAGGAAATAAGCCTCCTTCTGAAGCCCACCTGAATCAGTGAAAATTGTTTCGGCTGAATGACAGAGTCGCATCATTTCACCGTAACCAAGGGGTTCCACAAGCCGAATATTTTTGCCGAGTTGTATTCCAAAATCTTTAATTCGCTGACTTGTTCGAGGATGAATAGGGAAAATTAACTGGAGGGGGAGTTTAGAGAGAGCAGAAAGGATTTCCGATAAACACGTTTTGGAATCAACGCTTTCAGATCGGTGAAGGGTAAGTACGCCATAAGCATTTGGTTCTAACTTCAATTGGCTCAACAGAGTTTGATTGTCTTTAATCAGCGACAAATTTCGAAGAAACAAATCCAGCATGATATCCCCAACAATATGCACACCTTTGCTTATGCCTTCTTTGGCCAGATTCATTTCGGCGCCTTTGCTTGGAACCATAAGGACGTCAGATACGTGATCCGTAAGGAGTCGATTTACTTCCTCTGGCATCTTTCGATTGTAGCTTCGAAGCCCAGCCTCGACATGGACAAGGCAAACCCCAAGTTTCGCTGCAACGATGGCGCCGGCTAAAGTTGAAGTCGTGTCCCCATAGACCAACACAAAATCGGGATTTTCCTTTACGGCGATTTTTTCAATTTCCATGATCATTCTACCGGTTTGTTCCGAAGGGCTGCCCCCATGGATGTCGCATGAATAGTCCGGATTTGGAATCTTGAGGTCAGCAAAAAAAACATCCGACATTTTCGTGTCGTAATGCTGACCGGTATGAAGGAGAATCTCGGAAAAAGCCTCCCGTAACTTGGGGCTAAGGGCTGCAGCTTTAATAAACTGAGGCCGAGCCCCAACGATACTGAGAATCTTTTTCACAGGGCTAAATCTTCGAAATCTTTTCGCTCTTAAAGTTTTTAAGGACATTTCGTGTGTCGACAATGCGCTTTGAATTCTTCAGTAGTGCAGCGTAATCAACCCCGGAATGATCCGTCGCAATGACGACGATATCGTATTCGGCTCCTAATTTTTCTGACCAAGTTGCCGACTTCATTTCAATACCTTCATAGGCAATTTCGGGAATAAATGGATCGTAATAATGAACTTGCGCTCCACGCTCTTTCAAAAGATGGATGATATCAATGGAAGGTGACTCTCGTAGATCGTCAATGTCCTTTTTGTAGGCGACGCCCATAACTAAAACCTTTGAACCATTTACAGCCTTTCGATCAGCGTTAAGTGTATGCGCAACTTTCTCCACGCAAAAAGCTGGCATGGATGAGTTAATATTATTAGCGAGCTCAATAAATCGGGCTGTGTAATCCAAGGTTCGCAATTTCCAGCTCAAGTAGGACGGATCGATCGGAATGCAGTGACCGCCAAGACCGGGCCCCGGATAAAACGGCATAAAACCAAATGGTTTTGAAGATGCGGCTTCGATCACTTCCCAGGTATCAATCCCAAGCTTTTCGCACATAATGGCGACTTCGTTGACAAGGCCGATATTGACGGCTCGGAAAGTATTTTCAAGAAGCTTTACCATCTCGGCGCTTTCAGGAGAGCTTACTCGAACTATCTTTTCCAAAACCTGAGAATAGAAAATGCAAGCAAGATCGCCACAAGCTTCCGTGACTCCACCAACAACCTTTGGTGTATTGAAGGTATTAAATTTTGGATTACCTGGATCGACTCGTTCCGGTGAGAAAGCCAAAAAGAAATCTTTACCACATTCAAACTTCTTTCCCATCTGTTCAAGCCCGGCTGCTTCGAGCCGAGTAAGCATTACTTCCCTCGTCGTTCCTGGATAAGTCGTGCTTTCCAAGACGATCAACTGACCTTTACGGAAGTTCTGTTCGATACTCTCAAGCGCCGAAATAATGTACGACATGTCAGGGTCCTGCGATTTGGCCAAAGGCGTTGGTACACAAATGACGACAACATCGCAGTCTTTTAATTTAGAAAAATTTACACTCGCGCTGAAAAACTCCTTTTTTACGAATTTAGCAACATCTGCCGTGGGAACATCTTGGATGTAGGAAACCCCATCGTTAAGGAAATCCACTTTTTGTGGCGATTTCTCGAAACCTTGGACCTTGAAGCCAGCCGTGTTGAAAGTCATGGCTAAGGGCAGTCCAACATAGCCCAAGCCAATCACTCCGATAAGCGCAGAACGGTCTAGGAGCTTTGCTTTCAAATTATCGTACTCAGGACTTTGATTACTCTCCGTACTAGTGCGCATGATTTCGGCAAATTTCGTCGTGGTTATATTTTGTGGGAAAGCTACGACTGACATTGGGTTCCTCCAAATAAAACAGGTAAGTTAAAGCAATATTGTGCATATTTTAGCGCTTCAGTAAACAAGTCCTGCAATCTAAATTACCCCCTTCGAGTACCTCAGATGGCCCTACAAGGACCTAATCTATTCAATTGCCTCGAATTATGCAGCAATTATTGGGGAGATAAAGAAAATGTAAGGAAAGATTTGTTTACAGTTGGTCAACGACTTCAGAAAACACTTATGGGCTTGAAACTTCGTCCGGGAACTGCCTAAGCTGGGCATAAGCTTTAAGGAGAGAATTTTGTGTTTTTAAAGAAGGAATTTATTAAAGGCCGAAAAGTCCGTTTAGGTTTGGTGGGCTGTGGCAGAATCTCATTTAAGCATTTGGAGGCCATTAAGACCCACGAAAAGGACTGCGAGCTGGTAGCCATTTGCGATAGCGAGTCCTCTCGTTTGGATGCTGCGAAGGTTGATGGACCTCTGGAGCGCTACCGTGATTATTCGGCGATGCTGGCTAATCCGGCAATTGATGCCGTTGTTTTGGCTACGCCCAGTGGGCTTCATGCCGAGCACGCCATACAAGCCGCCAGAGCTGGAAAGCATGTGATTACTGAGAAGCCCATGGCGACTCGCTGGGTGGATGGTAAGCGAATGGTTCAAGCCTGCGATGAGGCCGGCGTCTATTTGTTTGTCGTTAAGCAAAATCGTCACAATCCAACGCTTCAACTGCTGAAGAATGCGGTAACAAAGCGGCGGTTTGGTCAAATTTATATGGTTAACGTTAATGTTTTTTGGTCGCGACCCCAGGAATACTATGACAGCGCATCTTGGCGGGGCACTTGGGAGTTCGATGGTGGCGCTATGATGAACCAAGCCAGTCACTATGTGGATCTTTTGGATTGGCTGATCGGGCCTGTCCAATGTGTTCAAGCCATGACGGAGACTCTCGCGAGACGGATTGAAGTTGAGGATACAGCCGTAGCCAATATCAAATGGCGATCGGGCGCTTTGGGATCCATCAATGTTACCATGCTTACTTACAAGCAAAATATGGAAGGTTCGATTACGATCCTTGGCGAAAAAGGAAGTGTTCGTCTGGGCGGTGTCGCCGTGAACCGTGTGGACCATTGGGAGTTTGCCGATACGGATCCTGATGATGCTAAGATCAAGGAGGCGAGCTACGCCACTGAGTCTGTGTATGGTCATGGACATGCGCCGTATTACAAAAATGTCATTGCCTCCCTTCAAGGGGTAGAAAAACCTCTAACGGATGGGCGTGAAGGATTGCGGAGCTTGGAATTATTGATAGCGAGCTATGTATCTGCGCGGGATGGACGAATGGTTTCGCTTCCTCTGGAATATTGATTCATGAATAAACCTACTTTCATACATGAAACGGCGATTGTTGATACTGGCGCACAGATTGGTGAGGGTTCGCGAGTTTGGCATTGGGTTCATGTTTGCGGTGGCGCAAAAATTGGAAGCAACTGCGTTTTGGGCCAGAATGTTTTTGTCGGAAACAAAGTTGTTTTGGGAAATGGCGTGAAGATTCAAAACAATGTTTCGGTCTATGACGAAGTCTATTTGGAAGATGATGTGTTTTGTGGGCCCAGTATGGTTTTTACCAATGTCTACAACCCGCGCGCGGCTATTGAACGAAAAAATGAATATCGAAAAACTCTCGTAAAAAAGGGGGCTACTCTTGGGGCCAACTGCACAATTGTTTGCGGGGTGACGATAGGAAGTTTTGCATTTATCGGAGCTGGTGCCGTCGTGATTCGCGACGTGCCTGATTTTGCTTTGATTGTCGGTAACCCCGGACGGCAAGTGGGATGGATGGGTATGCGGGGAGTGAAGTTGGAAAAGGATAAACCGGGGTTGTTTAAATGTCCTGAGTCAGGAGCGATCTATCGAGAGGTGGCGAATGGTTTGGAGCCGGTGGAAGGAGTTTCGATTGGAGTTTGTTGATCTTAAAGCGCAGCGAAAGCGAATTGCTGAATCCTTAGCGACCCGAATGGAAAGGGTTTTGAATCAGGCTAATTTTATTATGGGAGCCGAGGTTGCTGAACTGGAAGATGTTTTGGCTAATTATGTTGGCGCAAAAAATTGCATTACCTGCGCCAATGGAACGGATGCGTTACAAATCGCATTGATGGCCTTGGGGGTCGGTGTTGGCGATGAAGTGATCACAACGCCCTTTACCTTTATAGCGACTGGCGAGGCGATTGCCTTGCTTGGCGCCGTTCCTAAATTTGTGGATATTGACGCCCGCACGTACAATATAGATGCTGCGAAGATCGAGGCCGCCATTACACCACGGACAAAGGCTATTATTCCTGTTTCCCTCTACGGTCAATGCGCTGATTACGATGCCATCAATGCGATTGCGGAGCGGCACGGACTACCGGTGATTGAGGATGCTGCACAAAGTTTTGGAGCGACCTATAAGGGCAAAAAATCTGGAAACTTGACGACGCTTTCTACAACAAGTTTTTTTCCTTCCAAGCCGCTAGGATGTTACGGTGATGGAGGCGCTTTGTTTACGAATGATTCCAGTCTGGCGGAGAAGATTAAAAAGATTCGAGTGCATGGACAGTCTAAGCGTTACCACCACGATGTGTTGGGCGTGAACAGTCGCTTGGATACCTTGCAGGCCGCCGTTCTTCTTTCCAAAATGGAAATTTTTGAGGACGAAATTCAAGTTCGACAGAACGTGGCGGGAATCTATGGGCGTTTGATTGGCGAAAAACTGAAAACGCCTTTTGTCGAAAAACATAATCGCAGTGCCTGGGCTCAATACACAATTGAAGTTGAGAGTCGTTCAGACATTCAGGAATTGCTTAAGAAGTCCGGCATTCCAACAGCTGTTCATTACCCCAAGCCATTACATTTGCAGCCTGCAATGGCTTACCTGGGTTATAATGCAGGCGATTTTCCAATCTCTGAAGCTGCTTCGGAGCGCGTCATGAGTTTGCCGATGCATCCGTATTTGACGGAGGCGGAGCAAGGGAGTGTGGTCGAATCTATTTTGCGACTAGGAATGGGAGAGTCGCGCTGATATTGTTGAATATATTTTTTTTGAGCTTTTCCTTGTTTTTTTCTTTTGGCTGCGGACCTTCTCAGTCAGAAACTCGCGATCCCATACTTAGTTCCACAGGTAAGTCCACACTGTCGCTAGACTCCATTTTTTATCCCACCGAGCTTAACCCAGAAAACGGAATTCATTATTTTTATAACGATCTTCAGCAATCAGACGTACTAGACTTTTCTTATTCTAAAAATGGGAGGGTAGCCGTTTTAAAATTGGAACCCAGCACAGATGAGGTCGCTGTACAGATTTCAGAAAATAAAAATGATGGCTTTTTGGAAACTTATAAATCGAAACACTTTAAATTTTTACCAACAATAAATGACCGGGGAGAATATGCTTTTGTTGAGAAGATTGATTCAAAATATTTAGTGCATCTAAACTCTAAAATAATTGGAGAATTACCTCCAAAAGATCGATTAATAACCGCCGCAATGAGCGATAAATATTTATCATTTGGAATGGAGAATCCACAAAACGGTGCATCATTTTATCTACAGTACTATTCTTTTTTGACAGCTTCCTGGCGCACGCTAAGTCTGCCTGGCGTCCCCCAAAGAACTTTTTTTTCTGAAGAAGATATCCTTATTGTGCAGTGCTATTTGATTGAGGAACGAAAAAACAGCGCTTTCATTATCGATTTAACAACAGGGTCGCTTCGTGAAGTTGATCGCAATGAGGGCGATCAAATTATAACCAACGTAAACAAAGATGGATTTTCAATCATTATCTATGATGGCAAGACAAAACTCGGCAAACTTAAAAATGCTCTCTTCCACTGGAAGTGGTCGATTCGAGATGCTAGTCTATCGAACCTTAATAATTTTAGTGGAACTTTTGCCTGGCACACGTCGTATCAATTATTTTTTCTTAACCGCGTCTTAAAAAAAACAGGAGACTACAGATTTAAATCAATTATTGATAGAACGGTTAAAAACATCTTCAAAAATAGTAATGGAAATTATGCGATAAATGATGAACACAATCCGACCTATTTATGGTCTGCGCCCTCTTATTCGCTGGATGGAAAATCGCCGATAGTGACCTTCCCCCCGAAAATTGGAGCATTTGAAAGTTCCGAATTGATGGGCTATAGAGGCCCATCAGGAAGGACTTTTTATGAAACAATCACGC
>PCXB01000085.1:9814-11419 GCA_002787535.1 Deltaproteobacteria bacterium CG11_big_fil_rev_8_21_14_0_20_45_16 | reverse complement strand
TTTTATTGATATTCGAAGTTGAAGCTTTGCTGAGGCGGTGCTCTGGCCTCATGCGGTTGAGGTGGTTCGGTTGGTGAATGGAGATGGCTTAAGATCTTGTTGATGGCTTTTTTGTCTTGGATAGCTGAGATGATTTTGCAGTTGCCGGAGCATAGAGGGCAAGTGAGCACATCGATGTTGAAGGTTCTTTTGAGGAGTTTGGCCCAGTTCATTTTTATTTGTCGTTGATGGGGATCTGCCGCACCATCGTGCTTTGATTCACTTTGTTCTTTTGGTTTTGGGATGACTTTACTTCTGAGCCCTGAGTTCGGAGCCAACAAACCGTGGAATCGGACCATGTGCATGCGTGGCTGCGGGATAAGCGCCACTAGTTTTTCGATCAGTTCCATGGGGGTAAAGACGATATGAGTCGTGCCATCAGAAAACGGTTTCTTTAACGTGATCTGGATATCGCCGTTGATGGCTTCGCTCATTCGGCTCAGTGCCACTGAAGGCCTGGCCACGTATCGAATCAACTTCTCCAATCGATCTCGTTTTTTGGCAGATACCGACACAGCTCCATGCAACGAGAAGCCTCGCATTTTCGCGCACTGGCTTGTGGGGTGAGTCACCTCCAGCGGATGAATCATAAACTTTCTGATTTTCTGTCCGGCTCGATCTCCCAGTGCTATTCGATTTTGCACAGATGCTGCAATACACTGGGCAAGAAGCGGATTTTGTTCAGAGAGTGGATCCGAAGCGCCATCGCTTAATGAGTGATCTTCTTCGAGATAGCCTTCCTTGATAAAGAAGCCAGTCAGTCTTTTGTGAATGAGTTTTACAAGCTCGGCCATATCGTGTTTTTGCGGAGGAAAGATTCGATGGAAGATCATGTGATCGTCGTTCTTTTCGTACACGCCATCGAGGTAGAGGATATGGAAATGCAAATTGAGATTCAGGGCTGAGCCAAATCGCTGCAAGAAGGTAATGGCTCCTGTTCTTGGTTTCTTGACCCCAGAGGCTTTGGCTTTGTTTTTGTAATAGCCATCGATCATTCGAATGATTTTCTTTAAGACTTGAGTCAGAAGCTTTGGGTTAGATGACAGCCAGTAGCGCATCGGTATCGGCATACTCAAAACCCACTGCCTCACCGGCACCTCCGGAATCACATGATCCACCAGGTAAGCCGCCGTTTCGGCCATGCGTTTTCCACCACAAGAGGGGCAAAAGCCTCGTCGCTTGCAAGAAAAGGCGACAAGTTTTTCATGCTCGCAAGACTCACATTTTACCCTCAAGAATCCATGAGCCAAGATGCCGCACTTGAGATACTCTTCAAACTCTTTGACCACATACTTTGGCAAAGCAGCTCGATCGAAATCAGTCTGCCAGTTCGCCTCGAAGGTCTTCCAGTTCTCTTGCACGGTTTTGTAGAGAAGTGTTTCTTCCGGACGACGGCGCTCGTAATAGGGGCTAAGTTTGGTTGTGATACGAGCAGGCAGTCCCATAGACCGCACAGCCCATGGCAAGTCTCAGGCCGACTGCGTGTTCTGAGATAATGGAGGACCTGGGGCCACCGACGAGTGATTTCCGGAAGATCCGCCGAAAGAGCCGAAAATCCCACGCTCG
>PCXB01000085.1:0-9801 GCA_002787535.1 Deltaproteobacteria bacterium CG11_big_fil_rev_8_21_14_0_20_45_16 | reverse complement strand
CAATTTGTTAGGGTTGATGGGCTATCGATTGCGGGTGGTTATAGCGGACCGGGTACTTCGAAGCCCTTAGTAACCCCCCTGCAAGGCTCGCGTAAATTTTTCCAAACTTCCAAGTCCCTGATGCTGCACTCGTGCAAATTCCTTTGCCATGAAAGCCGTTGCTCTTGGCAATTGGCCGACCGCACAAACGGTCATTTCGATTCCGAGCAGATATTTGATGATCTCAGACATTTTTATAACTCCTCTCACTACTTTCCATGAAAAGAGGTCCACCAGACTTCTTTGATTTTGGATTTCGTTTCTCGATCCAAATTCAGCCGGTCCAACTCGCCCTTCTTCAATTTCTGCAGTCCCCAATCGATCGTATTGGTGCTTCTTTCAAGTTTCTTAGCGATCTTTGGAATGGACCACATCTCAACCCAGCGAAGTATTGCCAGCTCGGCTAGGTCGAGTCGTTCCTTCCTCCGCTGGATCTCGTATATTCGAGCCACTACCAGTGCTTCGACCAGCATAGGGCCGCCCGCATTGCCAATGCATTGCGGATCGACTCTGACCCCTGAACTGACTTACGCGCGCTGAATCCTCACTATTCTTTCGGATCCAGAGTCCCTCATCCCGCATTTCATAGCATTGCCGCTAAGCTTGATTTGCCCACTTTTACCTGGAGTTTCCTGGACCGGATGGACCCAGAATTTGAGACATTTTTCAGGGTCGAAGGCTCGAAGTCCCATGCTCGAAGTCCCAATGATGTCAGTCCCCTGCCCTTAAGGGCGAATTCCTCAGAAAATTAAGAACTTATGGGGCACGCGAGTGTTGAGCGCATTTGCCTGAGAACCTCTCGGATTTGCTCCACAGCAAGGCCGGGCCTATTTCGAAAGTCCATCAATAATTGATTCAAGTTGCTGACTGCTACCTGCCGGACAAAACAAGTCACCCAAAGGTGAGTTTCCAAACGCGCAAACACAGTCCTCAACGGCGATGCCTGAGAATTCTTTAAATACTCCAACTTGCTTCTGAGAAAGGACGAGCGCGACCTCAGCATCCATTATCTTTAAATTGGAAACTTCTGCGGAGGCAGGCTCGAATCTTCCAAATACTCGGATTCCTTTCCAAGTGGAAACACGCGTTTCAAACAGTGCTAACAATCTTTCAAGTTTTTCTTCAGCCTCACGTAAAAAACGAAGCTCACCTTGGTCGCTGACCCTTCCAAGTCTCCACTCAATTTGCTTTTGCAAGGTCCGCACTGTCGTAGTCGCCGGTTCCTCATTAGCGTGGCCTTTATAGACGAGCTCTCCAGCCTGCTCAAGACCGACCAAACTCAAATTGCGCTTGTCCAAATCGACGTTATTCAAAATCTCTAAAAGTGTTTTGGGATCGACTTGCCTCGCGGGCCAATTTTTTCCAGAAAAAACCACGGGACTCTCTCGTGTTCCCAATATAAGAATTTGCTTTCTACCTAGGATGAAACTTTCTGAACCATCAAATTCAATATTCACACCAGCATTCAAAATAAGTTCATGAACTTCAGGGGTGTCGCGCAAAAGTTTTTCCAAATGTCCGCTGGATACATAAGCACCATTGATCCTTACAAATTCAATTTTACCTTCAACATCGAAATAACCAGGCAAAAGCTCAATCCTCACTGGTTGTGAATAATCAGAAATACTAGCTGGTGTGACGCTTGCCAAGGATAGTGGTGACAGCTTGAGGCTGGGGAGTGGATGACCAGCATAGTAAATCCCTTGCAAATGCTTCGCTATGCCAAAGATTTCTAAGTTGGAACCCTTACAGTTTTCAAAATCTAAGTGGTTTAGTCTTTCAATATGAGCCGCATCTCCGACACGGATGGTCGCAGAAAAATCCGTTCCCACCAGATCCGAGAATCTTACATAATCGAGAAAATTATGATCAGGGTCTGCCACGCACCGAAAATCAATTAGAGTGCTTTCTAAGGATTTTTCAGCAGTCACTTCGATATAATCTAGATTCCCCCCTTTCAAACTTCCGAAACTCAAATTGCCTGATTCCGTGCAAGAAGAATTTGTTGCATCGGTCATGCCGACAATAAATCTACCATTCTTCAAAAATTGGATTTTAACTCCGGATTCGACACTAATTCGAGCATGATCGCCGATGATCCATGGCCGATCGATAATATAAGGCGAAGCCTGTCTGTCGAAAACAACATCGATATTTCTAAGCAATTTTGGCTCAATTAGCGGATCACTTTCCGAAGGCTCGGCTAAAGAAGGTGTCAAGACTGAAGCAATTGGCCCTTCTCGATCTTGCGAGGAAAGTTGCTCTAGAGATTTCACTATGCCAACTTGGCCATTCGATTGAGATACCGGACTCGATTGATCACGTATAGGCTTGAGTTGCGAACCCAAATCTTCAGGGGCTTGAGCAGTCGAACCTTTATCCTTGGAGGACTTTTTGTTTAAGGTTGTATCTAAACTGATCGATGGTTCTGTTGAACCGCAAGCCGATAAGGCAATCACAGAAATCAACAGACTAAGTCGAATTCTAGTTTTCATTGGCGAACCTCATTTATTTCGACTTCATAATTTTGAACGGCTTCAAAGTTTTGCTGAATAAAAAGTAACTCGGTGTCCAATTGAGATCGTAGGGGCGTGAGACCGCCATGTTTCTCAGCATAATCAAATGTTAGCCCATAGAGGGCCTCAAGCGGGCTTTTCATGACCAAGCTCTTTTCGGGGAAACTAACACCCAAGGAAGATTTGTCGGAGCGCAAAAGGTCTTTAAAGCTTTCGGCCGATATCTCGCTCAGGCGTTGAACTCCTTCTTTCATGAGATTATTTGGCGACAGAGTACGCAAAGCCTCCCTCACAGTTTCCTGCTGTTTCTGCGTTAGATTCTCCTTGGGGAGTTGTTCCGCCGCATAGCTAGCAAGGATATTGAAGTGAGCTTGGGCTCGCCTGTAAGAATCTGAATCTTGCCAATCATTTCTTGCAAAGACTCGAAACTCATCGGCCAACGACTTTGGAATGGGGACGGTTTTTACAACGGAGCCATCCCATACCGGAACGGAATTTTCAAATTGTGGTATGAGCTTAACTTTCTCCGCTAAAAAACTTTGCCAGTCTGTAAAGAGCTCATCAATATACCACTCAAACGCCTTCTTAAGCTCCTCTTTCCAAATTTCAAATATTCGCGCTGGAATGTAGCCGAGGCTTAAAAAGCCAGGACTCTCCGGCAATGTATATCCATCTCTCTGTGAGACAATGGAAGCATTGTTAGTATCCGGCGGCCAAACTAAAAATCCATGGACTAATTTGCCATTACTAAAGCTTTCGTAATCTCGCATGAATGAGGACAGATCCTTAATCGTGGAAAAGTTGTCCATAGAGAGCTGTTTGAGTTTATCGCCCAGGGCAAGGCCCTCCTCCACTTCTGGCTTATACTTTTGCATAAATTCAAAAATTCGATCCGCAATATCGGGCTTGCCAGTCAAATAGTTGCGCCGAATATCTGGCCAAAGATGGTCGTAGGCTATCCATCGAAGAAATCCCAGCGGGTTGGGCCCAATTTCGCGAATCTCCTTCATGGACGCTGACAAAGTGACTTGGTTTAAACTCCATGCCTTTAAAATGAGTTTTAACAAATCAGAATCTTGCCTTAGGAATACCAACCTCTTATTCATCCATGGGTTCACCTTTGGATCGGTCGAATGTAAAGTATCATCTCTAAAATTGCTTGGATTCATTAGGCCAGGAATGGGAAAGAAAAATTCTTCTCCTGTTTTCTTAACTTTAAAGCGGCGAAAGTTATCGGCCTGTACGGCCTGAAACTGCAGGCTAGCCAATTCTGTAGTGAGACTCACTTGATCAATTTGAAGATGATCTTCTACCGAAAGGTATTGAGCAGCAAACATCGTATCCGTCTTGTCGGTCCATGGAATCTTAAACTCTTCAAGAGCTCCATTTTTCCTAAGCTCATAGATTTTCTTTTGATCGATATTGCCATATCGACTTCGGAGAGCTTTCAATAGGCGCTGTCTGTCTTGCAAAATAGGGCCAAGAATTCGATCGGTCCACTCGTCAAGTCGCTTTGAGCCTACTAAAATACCTCCTTTGTCGGGGCCTGAACTTCGCATCGGCTTGTCTGAGTTTGGATCGTCATCAAGATAGGATCGGCGTCGTTGTGCGTCATCTATCAACTCCAGTCGATTACCTGGAGTGCTACTTAATTTGTCATAAAAATTATTCATCAGCCATGATTTGGAATCTCGAGCTTGCTTTGAATTCAATATATCTCGTAACGGCCAATTGGCTTTCTCTTGAAAGGAGGTAATCATGGCATCGGACTGCATATCCAATAAGATTTCGGCCGCATCAGAACGATGAGTTCTCAAGCTATCCAGTAGAATCAACATTGTGTCTATGCCCTGGATCATGCTTGCAGCGAGTTGAATTTGTTGCGACCGATTGAGCGAATAAATTGATCCTCTGGGACGACCAAGAACTTCATCATAAATGTTTAAAGCTTCTTCTCCAATCTTCTTCAAAGTCCTGTCCTCGCTGTTTAGACAGGCCACAACCAGTGGAGATAGTTGGCGAAGTTGTTGAATACTCTGAATGATTGCGTAAACGTTGAATCCACTTCTAATGATGGCCGTTAAGGTGCCTTTATAATTGACCAGGGGTTGCCACTTTACTGAATCGATTTTGCCAGAGACCGACATCGCACCAGCGAACCATTTTCCAAGAATTTGATCATCTCGCTGTTGACTCACAAATCGTCGAGCGCCCTGAATTTCCTGACTAATGAACGCCTCGGCGGCAAGCAACTGGTGTCGTCCAGAATCCCTGTCGCTATTCTGGAGCATTCTATAGCTTACTTTATCCTTTATTAGCTGAAACAATTTTGGAATTATTGGTTGAATAAAGTAATCGTCAACAGGGCTTGGAATAACTTCATTTGTTTCAACAAAGTTCAGAACGGGCAAAGAAAATGCCTGAATTATATCGTCACTATCGGCCTTGTAGATTGTTTGAACATTGGGGTCTCTATTATTCTTTTGAAGTTGCTCATAGAATCGTTTCGAGACACTTTCATCAAAGAGTGCGTTTTCACGGGAATTGATCAGATCATTTAGACTGGCATCTTCAGCGTATAGCCATGCGTAGTACTTGTCCGGCTTATCGCGCATCCAGTCCTCTTTTAGGCCTGCAATGACTAATGGCCATTCCGAGTCTGGCATTTCTCTGCCCTCACTGGATTGTTGCCAGTAGTCAAAATAAGCCTGATTATTAGAAACAATCCCAATATCGTTAATATCCGATCGAATGGAGTTTAGGCAATTAATGAGATTTGTTGATTGTGCTGAAATTGCAATATTAGCCTCACTAAGCAGATTCATGACACACAATCTGCTGGGGCGAGTGGCTAAAAGTTTGGTGATTCTCAAATTATGTTCTAGCGTCCTTTGAATTCGATCGACTTGATTCTCTATCGAATAGATTCGATTTAATATTTCGAGATTAATCTTACGTAGGTCTTCAATTTTTTGATGAATAGCGTTCAAAGAATCTTCAATTCGATCGAAGCGATCGTGCATTTGTATTCGCAGGGTATCCATTCGAAAATTCATCGCATCAAACATCTTTTGAACGGCTTCAATGATTATTTGCGCATCACGTTTCTGAGAGCCAAACAAAGACGGAAGCATAAACATGACGTTGGCAAACGACATCATAGATCCAATCATCATGAGCTGGCTCGCGGTTGTTAGTTTTGAAAAGCCTCCGGCGATTTTCATAAGTTTGAGAGAATTGCTCACAGCCGCCGCTTGCTTATAGATCGTGTAAAAAGCCTTGGCGCCATGTTCAAGATTGCGTCCGGACTCTGTGTGATTTAGGGCCGTGGCTAGCGTCGCACCCGCTTGAGCCACTACCATTGAAGCATCCACAATATCCGATATTTGCGTAAGAGCATCATAGGATGTATTAGGATCGACACTCTCAAGACTAAGCGAAGCTGTCTGAGGCGTTAACTCGCTCAGAATCGATGCAAAGTCGTTAAGAGAATCTTTCGAACCATTTTCGTTAATCCATTGGGACAGGTATTGAGGATCCTTCAGCGCCTCAATTACTGCCTCCCTCATAGGCCCTTCGAAAAGCTTGACGGTTTCCGGATTTTTCAAGAAGTCCTTAAGAGCCTGCGTTACCGATTCCTTTTCTTTAGCGAATAGCCGCGCTTCTCTTTCGTAAGCAACGCTGTCACGATCAAGCAGTTGAAAAGAGACAGCGTCACTAACGTCTCCGTCAAGTTGCGCACGGAAGGCAATTTCTAGGGCAGAGCCCTTCAACAGTGGAAGCAGTTTATCAGCCATCAATATTCTTGCGTTTTTCACAGGCGTCTCTGTGTCGATAAGTAAACTGCGGATGTACTCTGAGCCCGATTTAGTGGTTGCCGTCGTTAAGGCGCCAGCAATGGCGCCAGGCGGGCCTCCGATCGAAAATCCTGTAGCTCCTCCAGCCAATATAGAGCCAAGTGTAATGGTAAGGTCTTCGAGTACGGGCCGAGGGGGCAATTTGCCTTCCGTTAGATCTTTCCAACTGTGGAATTCTCGCTCCCACTTGAGGAGATATTGATGCGGGTCCATGACAGCCTTTGCTTGTACCTCAGTTGCGGTTTTTGTTCTTACCGCATCAAGGGCTTGAACATAACTCACAATTGCAAACTGTTTGGCGGGATTGGCAGTCAACTGTTCCCCAAGCTCATAAGTTCGACTCTCAATTTCCGGCGTTAGTTTCTGCTTCGTCCAATCAATTCCGTTTATATAGTTGAGTTGATTTTCTGTCAGATAAGTATTGGCTTGGTAAAACCAGCTTGGGTGCTCCAGACTGCCGGTATGGCGAACAGACATTTCGATTCTTGGAACGGGAAACAATGCGTCGGGGTCGTACTCGTTTACCGGGATCCAAACCTTTGCAAATTGTTCTCTCCCATCGGGATATTTGTAGGAGCGTACTTCATAGTGCCCACTTTCGGCATTTGGATCTCGATATTCCAATTGGACTCTAGTCGGATTTTGTGGGTTTCTTACTACACTTAAAGGTGTTCTGAATTCCCAGCGCTCACGCGTTTGCGCACGTAACATTGCCGGATCCGCAAAAGCCAAAGCTATCACCAAGATTTGGATACAGGTCCTCACTTCACAATTCCGACTTGATGAAATGTATTAGCGGTTGATTTTCTAAATGGGATTGGCCATCCAAGCCGCGCTCTCCCGCTTCACCCTCTTCAAGGCGTCTAATCGGAAAAGCAGAAACTTGAATGGCACGAAATGGATCAAAAAATTCCGGTGATGCCCTTGTGACCAAGGCTTGTTCAATCGCCTGACGAATAACTGGCCTTTGAAGATCAAATGCTTCAGAAATGGCCTCCAATTGGCCGATTTGATTCTCGGGAAGATTGGGCAAAAGCCAAGCTTTAAGTTGTTCTACGAATGCTTGTGTAGGAATATCCGACTCTTCGCGAAAACCTAATTGAACATCGAACGACGGAATTTCTATGGATTCCGGATCAATGGAATAAATGAGGCTATCTTTAACACTTCGAAGCTTGTAGTCCGGCATCAAAAAATCAGGATTCCCAAAATTATCAGCGACAAATCTACAAGCGAGATCCCAAGGATCATCCAGGCTCGAACGTCGATATTGAAACTTCTCCGAAATCGTCGACCAGCCATTTAGATAACTTGCATGTCCCGGCGTGGAAGGAGCTCCTTTCATGCGGACCCACAGAGGCTCATCACTCGGTCTTTTAACAACGACATCGCCCGACGACATTGCTCGAGGTGGAACGTCTGGCGTTATGATTGTAGGGCCAGCGACTTGCGCGATATAATGAAACACAAACCAGGACTTCCTGTTCTTAACCTGGTCCTTTCCAAAAACAATCAACGGAAATGCGATCGCGTCCTGTCGCTCCTCTTGGTATGGGAAATTTAGTTGAGGCGTTCCGGAAATATCCAATATGGCACGACTAAATTGATTGGAGGTAACATTTGAGCCTGATGCTACAATCAAAGTGTCGTAGGTTGCAGACTTGGCATCAAGCACTATGGGCTTTTTGCCATTGTACTGATAACAGCCCGATTTAAATCGAGCAGGAATCGAGCTCTCATCAAATTCATGCCAGCCTAAATCAAATTTGAGACTTCGAAGATTCAATATGGGACATTCTTTATTATGTCCCCACCATCGGTCCGACCGAACAAACTGCCCTTCCACGAGACTTAGGTTATTCCAAAAATCTAAGCGCATGGCCGACCGAAGAATGGCTCGGCTATCGATCCAAGCGGCGAGAGGGTTTTTTGCTTTTCCAAAACTTTGCAGGTACTGCTTGTAAAAGTGCATCTCGTCTGGATCCATTGTGCCTTGAATCATCGTTACAATCCATCGTGACACCGGACTTCGATCGTTTCTATTTAATTGAATCACTGAGTCAAATGCCGCTGGTCTAGAGTGGTAAAGACTAACAAGTTCGGTGGTGATTTCGTCGAAGGTCTGAAGCCATTCCACGAGTCCCTCTCCATTTCGAAAGGCCTTTTGAATATTAACATTCGCATATTGCTCAACAACTTCTTGGTGAAAGTTGATGGCCGAAATGGCATCGAAGTCCGCATTCGATATGCTATGAAGAAGGGCCTCGGATGTGCGTTGCCACCAAGATAAAACTTCAGCCTCTTCAATCTGCACGTCCAAATTGGAGCGCAATATCAGAAAACGAGTTTTTTCAGAAAATAGATTTTTACCTCCTTCGGATTGCGTCGATTCCAACGAAAGAAATCTCCCAATGATCGATTGAATGGTGTTTCGACTACTTACAATTCTATCGGTAAAAACTTGGACATCGTCTGCATAGTCCTCACTTCGACCCTTGGAATCGATTTGGTCTATGATTTGTTTCCAAATGCCCCCATCAAGTTGATTAAAGTAGGACTCGGCATGACCAGAATCAGCAAGGATGGATTGTTGAAAATAGGCGAGCAGTTCAAAATCGATATCTTCACGCTGAATTTCCTTTTGGAATCGGTCGGAAGCAATTGCAAACTCAATGATGGGTTGGCAGGCCTCGAAGGCCCTGACAACTTTTGAGCGCGGCTCAAAGTCTCCGATTTCTCTCTGGTGTTCCAAAAACCGCAGATAAGCCTGATCCGTGCCATACGAATTGGCGCAGCTTTCCTTGCCTAGAGCAAAAATTCCTTTCCACGCCTCGCTTTCCAAAGAAGAGATTGTGAAATTTGAATCTTCTAGTTGTTTCCACCAGTCGGACCAGTAAAACGTTCTCGCATGTCTATTCTTAAGTTCACGAAAAAAATAAGCCAGCTCCTGTGGATCATGCCTATGTTTAATTAGAGAGGCATGGGCAGACTCGTTTGTGTATCGAGTTTCTAGATTGAGATTGTCCTTTGCGCAGCCGCCAACAAACTGGCTGGTAAGCATTAGCGTCAGCAAAGACATTAATTTTGAATCGAAAAAAATACTTTGAAATTTCATATGAATTGGGCTCGTAACTATCACGGGGAGGCTACTCGGGCAATAGACCCCTGAGGGCCAGCGCCGATGACACGAATTCAAGAATTTCTTCGAAATTTCCGCCTATTATGACCCGGGCACAATATTTTGAAAATACCCCAAAGGGCAGAATTATTCAGTTCTGTAGAAATTTTCGTCTAAATTCCAGGCAGGGCGATTGGCACGAAATTCCTCGACATCTGCTGAAGGCGCCCCATAGTCACCATTAAATTCTTGAAATCGAATTTGGTCGGTT
>PCXB01000082.1 GCA_002787535.1 Deltaproteobacteria bacterium CG11_big_fil_rev_8_21_14_0_20_45_16 | reverse complement strand
AATCCAACTAAATTAAAAGGGCCTGCCCTGTGCCACAGATACAAACAAATAGGTCTAATCAGACTTAATATTGTTGAGAACAAAGCTGGATATTTTCGCCGCCTGTCCTTTTGACAATCCAAAAAGAGTAAAAACTAGTTCATTTAATTTGTTCAAATTACTTTGATCCGACGGTTTTTTTATCAGCTTGTCGACAACTGCAACCACCGAACTCATTTGAGCACTAGATGCTTTTGGAAATGGAGTGTTTGAAATGGGTCCAGACGCCATCTCAAGATATTCTCCCTTTTTTTTGCCTTTAAAGTAATACCAATACGCAATCGCATCCGAATTTAGTAGCCCCAAAAGATATTTTAGGCGATCTGAAGTACTATTTTCTAATGAAGTAATGAAAAATACGTCAGATCCAGCATACCATTCGCCAGAACCGTAGCCAAAAGTCATCTGCTTCCCTCGCTGTGGGCAGACTAATTTAGGTCCATCAAAAATCATTTTCTTTATTGAGCCCGTCTTGTTCTTATCTTTCATGCGGATTTGATGGAGGTCCCACCAATCCAAACAGTGTTCCATTTGGCTGCGACCTTTAATTATTGGAGCAAACTTTTCCAAATGAGCCTTTACGGACGGAAACTCTCTTAGATCGGTAATGACATTCGTCAGCAATAGCCAATATTTATTTTTAGCCTTAAGAGAAAAGCGTCCAATGTCACTGTTCTTGAAATATGGCCTTATTATTCTTTTTTTACCTTCTTCACTAAGCCTGAGTCGTTGAACTTCATCCCCAGTTAAAATAAATATTCCATCTCCCTTTTGACCTTTAATACCTGGATATTCATCTAGATGCCTTTCTGTCAGCCGATTGCATCCGGAAACAACACCCTGGTTTATCTTAAAAAAACGCTTGAAGTCGGCATCAGAATTAGCAACGAGTTGCTTAAGTATTTGATCCGAGTCACCACTGCTCTGCGCTGAAACATTTGGCAACCTGATAAAGCACTCGCCTCCTTCAAAGAGGGCGGAACTTTTAATTGTCTTCGATGGTTTCAAAGACTTTAGGCCAAGCTTCAGCGAAGCTTCACTTTCAAAGCTCTCCGTTGAAAAAACTTCACAATCTCCGTTGTGGTCCACGATTTTTTTGAGGGTAAACACAATATTGTGCTGACCGGATGCATCTTTAAAAATTTTATGCGCCCCAAAATCAAGCAGCGTTTTAAGTTCAGCTCGGTCCTTTAGATCCTTTCTCAACTTAGTCGCGCCAGATGCAGTCAAAAAATAATTTGTCGTGACAAATCCCAAACGGCCATTAGCTCTCAGCAAGTCTAGTCCTAAATGAATAAAATAGTAAAAATAATCCATTCTCGCCGAATAGAATTTTTTACCAAAAGCAGTTTCCTTTACCTCGTCAAAAATTTTCTTGTGGCCTTTCTCACCAAGGTATGGCGGATTTCCGATGAATGCATCGAACCCACCTACATTAAATACTTTTTTAAATTCCTTCTCCCAGTTAAAAATATCAGGCCGCAGACTATCTCCGCATTTAATCTGATCGTCAAGATTCTCAAGCTTCTTTCCGTAGAATGCGGTTTCCAGCCACAACGCCATTTTTGCAAGCTTTACCGCTCGAGGATTTATATCGACTCCAAATATACATTGATCAAGGATTTCCCTCTTCAACTCATAACTGGTTGAAAATTCTGAATCAATGGAGTGCTCGTCACAGAGCGCCACATATCGAGACGCAAGAAAGTTTATCGCCGAATTTAAAAAATGGCTCGAACCCATTGCAGGATCACAGACTTTGATTTGAAAAATTTGATGAGGCTCTATATCTTTAATAAGAGGTCCAATTGTTTTCTCAACGATAAATTGAGCTATATGGTCAGGCGTATAGTAGGAACCCGTATCCTTTCTCGCAGCATTGCCCTGGAGAAAATAGAGACTGCCTTTCGGCGCTTTGGGAATGTCAAGATTCACTATATTCGGATGATTCAAATTCCTTTCGACCCATTTTTTCTTGATGAAGGCAAGATCCACATGGGCCTTATTTAGCTCAAACTCTAAAAAGCTTTCATATATAGAGCCTAACTGCCTTGGACTAAACGAGTTATATGGAATTTGCTGGTATTTCTTGCCCCTCACTTGATTCGACTTGGCAAATCCAAGCTGGAACAGAACTTTGACCATGTATTGATTAGTGAGCTTATTTGCTATTGCGAACTTCCATTCATCCTTTGAATATACAGATTCTTTAAACCCATCAATTTCGAACTTGAGATCTGGCAACTTCTTCTTCAATCCCCCATGTATCAACTTAGTGAGATCAAGGAGCTTATCGTAAAGCTCTGTACCCTCCGGTTTAAATCGAAAGGTCCCAAACGCATCAGCGAGGCGTCTGTAGTTCCAACGATCATCCCTTTCTGGATCATATAAACTTGTATCGAGATCAGAAATAATACGTGTTAGTGAAATCTCATGGTAAGCAGGAATGTGGATTGGTAGTATCCTTTTTGATTCGCAGTATTTTATAAATAGAATATTGAACAAATGGCTTTCTGCCACATTGCGAACTGTTTCTAGACCTACTTTATTCTTTAGACTGGATGATTGAAGCAAACCATTGCAGGCAAATGTCATAGCTGAGATGAATCTTTCTTTGAGATCCTCCTCAACCTGATCGACATAGGTTTTACTTATGAACACGAGTTTATCGACAAGCGAGTCTCGCCCATCTGGGGATACGAGTGCATTTCTTGAAAAAATATGAAAAAACATTTTGGCGGCTACAAGAAAGCGATGAATGCCTTTTTCCTCAGACAGGCCCTGCAAAGCTAACTCTCTCAGATCCCCGAGGTCAAATTGATATGATTTTCGAACTGACGGGTCATCAGAAAGTTCCTTGTGAAGCAATCTCCAAACTTTGCCGTCGGTCAAAATTCCATAAGTCGTGTTGAGCAGCTGCATGTATTGAAAACATTGTTCATCCGGTTCAAAGCTTTGAACCGAATCGGCTTGAACCTTACTTTTACGCTCAGAATTCTCGGACCTACCTAAATGATAATATTCATCAAGCCGATTCCAGTATTTGGCTTCGACCACAATGTCTATGCAGTTCCTCGCCTCAGCTAGACGAAGTTCGGAGTCTCTCTCTTTAAGGAGGTATTTTTCATCGCCGGGTTCCTCAAAATAAATAAGATCCGGTTTGTATATTCGCTTTTTGTCTAGGTCAGTTTTTGTAAAGGCCTCTTGCTCCAGGCAGCACTCTTTTCTCCAACCAAGAAGATCTAAGACTTCCTTAATCCATAATGCAATCGTATTTGCCTCGTTCCACTGTTCAACGGGTCGATCCTTCGACTTTGCGCATAGGTTAAGAAAACCATTGAAAAAATCATAAAATGGACCCGGCTCTAAATCAAGGTTCCATATCTCTTTATGATCGTGAGGAAATTGAGTCCTCAAATAAGTTTCGTTCAAAAGAGAACTTTCCCAGAAACTGTCTACAACAGCTTGATCTTGCGGCGGCAGTGGTCGAAGACGATCTTTGACTGAAAGACTAACGGGCATCAAGAGATCCTCAAGCTGGCCACTTCTGAATGTTCGCCGCCTTTGTACAAAGCGAATTCAACTTGCTGATCTTTTTTTAAAGTTTTGTATTTCGAACTACTTTTAATAGCCGAATAATGAACGATATAAAGTTCGCCATCGTCGCCCCTAACGACGCCCTTACCCGCAATATCATCGAACCAAGCAACTTTCCCTCTTAGCCGTTTGCTTGCGACCATAGAAACACCCCCCATAAAAGTTTTTAAAGATAGCTCATCGTACCAGGTCGAAAACTTTGGCACGGAGGGCCAAGGGTTGAAAACTGATCACTTTTCACCGATATTTCACGGCCTTAGAGAGGTGAGACACATAGCATCTACGATGCTAGAATTATATTTTAGTCGGGGGAATACCAATGCAGCAACCACAATCGTCTGAACAAGTATCGTTTATCATTCAATTTATTAGAGGTCAGCTCGCGTTAGGCCAGAATCTTACAGTTGCAAAAAAGATGCTTCGAAACCAATTCAATGAAACAGTTCTCGAAGAAGCGGTGCAGATATTTTTGTCGCAGCAGCAACATTCGCGTTCGGATTCTCAGGGTTGCATTCTCACAGATCCTCGAAATTTCGAAGGCTGGTATCCCGGCCCCGATCTTAGTATCGGCTCCCATTGGTCCCTTTTGAAAAGAAAATTAGTGAGAGACAGTGGCTGGGATGAAGGCATGATTGGAAATCTTGATGTTGCCTCTACGAAAGTCATTAGTCAAATCGCTCCGCCAAAAAGTGAAATGGCAGCTGCTGTAAAAGGACTCGTCCTTGGATACATACAAAGTGGAAAGACAGCTAACTTCTCAGCAGTAATTGCGAAAGCCGTAGACTCCGGATACAAACTAGTTGTCGTACTTTCTGGAATGCACAACAATCTAAGGGTTCAGACTCAGGCTCGTCTCCACGATGAATTAGTAGGCCCCAATGAAGAAGCTTGCAATACTCTCACTACGGTCGACGAAAAAGGAGATTTTTCTAAACGCCAAACAGTATCTGCCAATAGAGCTTTGGGTAGTTCTGACGGTTTCACGTTAGTTGTCCTCAAAAAGAATACCTGTGTATTACGAAACTTTTTGAGCTGGCTTAACAACGCTAAGCCCGAAGTCTTGGCGGGTTGCCCAACTCTTGTAATCGACGACGAGTCTGATCAAGCAAGTATCAACACTAGAAAACCAGAGGACGAACCTTCGGCTATCAATGAGAAAGTAAGAAAGATCTGTGAACAGTTCAAGGTGGTCAGCTACGTCGGATACACTGCCACTCCGTTTGCAAACATTCTCATCGACTCAAATGAAGAGACCGATCTATTTCCTAGGGATTTTATTGTTAGCCTGGAAAAACCAAACACATATTTTGGGCCTGAAGAGCTTTTTGGACGAGCAGATGTAAATGCGTCTTCCAGAATGGAAGGGATGCCAGTCGTTCGAAGTATACCCAGCCATGATGCCGACATTGTGAGCGCTTCTAAGAAGAAGGATATTGAAAACTATCTCAATGGCCAGCTACCAGCTTCTCTTGTAGAAGCTATAGATTCCTTCATTCTTGCTGCGAGTGCTCGTGCTGAACGCGGACAATGGAAGAAACACGCGACTATGCTTGTCCATACGTCACGATTGATTGACGCCCAGGAGAAATTGAAGGATTCCGTCGAAGAGCATTTGTTTGAGCTAAAAGATCAATTCAAACGGCAGGATTCATCCCTGCTCCAACGCCTTCAGCAGCTCTGGGAGCGAGACTTCTTAAAAGTGTCCAAGGGCTTTAAAGAAGCGAAGATGCCTTCATTTGACGTTCTTTTGAAGGATTCTGAGCGCCTACTGGATAGGCTCGAAATTATCGTGGACAATTCCACCTCCGAGGAAAGGTTGTCATTTCGCGACGGTGACATTGTAAAAGCAATTGTAATTGGGGGAAACACTTTGTCGCGAGGACTAACTCTGGAAGGTCTAACCACCAGCTATTTTGCGCGAAGTGCAACTGCTTACGACACTCTTCTCCAGATGGGCCGATGGTTTGGATATCGGCCCGGCTATGTCGATCTTACTCGAATCTATGTGACTGCTGAGTTGAATAGTAAGTTCTATCACCTTGCTACAGTAGAACAAGAAATTAGGGATGAAATTAAAATGATGGCTGCCAATGCCGAGCGGCCAATAGACGTGGGGGTAATGATCCGAAAACATCCAACGCTAAAAGTAACAAACGCGTACAAGATGAGAACAGCTCAACTCGCTTCGTGCAGCTATTCAGGAACTAAACTTCAAGCCAGATATGTCCACTATTCAAACGAAAGACTATTGAGTGAGAATTTTCACGCGGTTGAAAAGCTAATACATTCTTGCAAGGATTCTGGGTTTAAGCTTCAAGAACAGGGTTTTAGGGATTTTCAGACCTGCCAAGTCTATCGGTCAGTAACTTCTGAATTGGTTAAACAATTTTTTGAGCGGTTTAATTTCAGTCAGGCGAATTCAAAATTCACGAGCAAAGATTTAGTCGATTACATCGAAAGACAGGTTGAAGCTAGTGAGCTGAAAGATTGGTCTGTAGCTCTAATGGGAACCGGTAAGGGTACTCCTGTAAGTATTTGCGGCACCGAATTTAAATCTTCTGAGCGATCGGTAGTTAAGGAATCTTACGAAATGGAATGCGGAGATTCGGTTCAGCTACGAGCCCTAACTCCACCAGACGATGAACTGATTGACCTATACGATTGCCTAGACACCAAGCGAAACACGGTCGAGCAATTCTTGTCTGACCATAAAGATGAAAATGTCTCACAAGTTTACTTTCGGCACACATTTCGACCAGTGGATCGCGGTCTATTGCTCATCTACCCTATCGAATGGAATCCAACCATGACAGACGAAGAATTTCAGAAGCGCCGAGCTGAACCGGCCGTTACGGAGCCCCTTCGAGGCGCTGGCCCGATATTCGGAATTGCAGTCGTATTTCCAAAGTCGGATAAGCCTATGGCAGGGATACAATACATTAAAAATAAGACGGTCTAGCTAAGCTTCACCTTCGTTAAGTCCAACAAGTTTTCGAGAATCACGAGCATTGCCTCAGTATCTCGCTTACAATACTTTAAAAGCTGATGTCGCCTTGCCTGAACTTCATCGGCGGGCAATAGACCTCGTACCATCTTGTTTAGAGTCGCCTCCGCAGAGCCACCATCTTGAACTTCCAGATCTTTGTAGCTCAATTCCGGAGCAAAGTGAGGCAGCACGCTCTTAATACTACAAGAGCCGGCCATGTCCTGATGGTAATAAGATTTTTGAAATATTTGTTCGAGGTCCCAAAAGTTTTTAACAGACTCGCGAAGAATTTCCTCGAATTCAGGAACTTGGTCGGCCAGTTCATTAAGAACACCAATTTCAAAGCTTTGGTGATACGCAATCAATGTACCAAAGCCTCTTTGAAAGAGCCGGTCTAAAGATTTTGCGCATGCGACTCTTGGATCATCGGATGAATCTACATCAACCAGGTACTCAATATGTTCTACTTCTGATTCAGGTGAAATCATCAAATGGCAAGACCATTGCACGGGTAGCCGTTGATAAGATTTCATCCCATCCAAAAATGGAATGGCGAAAGCGACGGTTTCAAAATCAATGAAATAGAGAGGAAACTGTAGTTTCAGAAGCTCCTTTCGAATGCCCTCTAAATTTACAATTGGCTCGTCTTGTTTTGAGGCTAGCCATTGTCGATTTTGAAACTCTGTAAGCTTTATCTGCTTCGGATCAATCTCGTGAATGAATTCATATTGATTGTAATAAATGTCGTATTTTTTCTTGGATCGATAGAGCTCCAAAGACGATCCCGCTGGAACATCTTTCCAACAATAGTCCTTGAATTCACAAACATAAGGATTTCCGCATTGAGAGCCTAAATGGACATCAGGCATTTCTGCCTGAGAAAGAAGGAGCTTTTGCTTTGATAGAAAACTATCAACTTCCTTTAAGACTTTAAAACGAGCTGCATCTGTCAGATCCGTATCCATGAAATACTCATTCCAATTCGGGCAGATAAATTCTGGATTGATATGCTTTAAGAAGACATTCCTAACTTTTAGACCACAATGTTCGAGCACCCAGAGTTGAATAGCAACATCGTCTTCGTGCTCCTCTTTAGCTTCCTTTGTGCTTTTGACTTCATATATATCCCACGAATCGTCAGGGTTTCTTTTCAAAATGTCGACTCGGCACAGAACTCCATCGTGAATAAAAGTCGCTTCAAATATGGCAGGAATCGATTTATCGCCTATACAGGTTTGGGTCGCTTCTACAGCCTGTGCAAGTTGAGTGTGATCCTCTTCAATTAGGACGCCCCCAACAAACTCCTTCTGAGCAAGTATTCCAACTTCAGTACCTTCATCAAACCGAAGCTGCTGAGCTGGACCTGGCGGGGTGGCAAGATTACTCTGATGGACCGACAGATAAAGAGCCTTCGGGCAGTTCAATCCCTTGCAATATTTCGATTTCGTAAGTTGATAGGCTTTTGGCATAGTTCGTTACCAGCTCTTTCTATTCTATCAGCCTAGCATTTCTATGCGACAGATACGGTCACATCAATTGTCGTGACCGTATCTGTCGCAGCCCCGTGTCAATCTCGAAATATGAAGCACCGAAGTAACGAAGTGTCGGAATCTTGTACCGACATCTCGAACAATAAAAGCACTTTCGAGAAAGACGTTTGAAAATGAAGGGTGGGGATCGAATGCGCGTGAGCGAAATGCTACAGAAAGTATTGAAACAAAGCCGATACACCTTGAGAGAAATTTCAAATGAAACCGGCGTGAGCATTTCTACTCTCACTGACTGGCAAAGCGGGAGGACGCCGCGTGATCTTAAGAAGTTAAGAAAAGTTGCACATTTCTTTGGGCACTCTCTTCACGAAATTCTATTTGGAGAACCGGACCCCTTAGAAGGTCATGTACCAAAGGAATGGCTCATCGAACAGATCAGCAATGGTGAATTTGAAATTATCTTAAGGAGGAAAAATGGAGATTAAAAATATTTTAATAGTTACGTCAATAGCAGCCCTTGTATTGGGAGGCTGTGGTGGAGATGGAGGAAGCGATCCTGTGAAGGCCGCTCAAACTGACTATTGCAGAACTACCCTCAATAAGATTGAGCTCTGCTTTGGCGATCTTAGCAACTACGATCTCGACTTCAATCAAGAATTAGCGGCCTGCGTCGATGTCAACTGCCCTGCTTCCACCGAATCGAATTGGATCAATGCTGAGGATACGGTTATCGCAATGAGCTGCAATGAGGTAGAAGCACTACTTGAATTGGCTGTATCCGGCGAAGCGGGCTCGGGCTGTTTTTGATAATAACTCCTTGAATTTCGCGTATCAGAAGTTGGAAATTAATCTCTTTTCCTTTCTAATACTATTTGAAATCCTGAGAGTAATCGGCAAGCGCAAGAATATTGATTGTCGCATCCAGTTAATCCGAATCTGGAGGGGAAATGCTAATACGGTACTACATGTTGATGTGTGCCCTGGTGTTAATAGCGCCGGCCTTCTTATATGCATCAGACTGCTCTCATGATAGTAAAACGCTTCGATGCGTCTCGTTTGTCCGAAACTATGATGGCGATACGATCACAGTAGACATCCCAAACATACACCCACTTTTTGGAAAGAATATCTCTGTTAGAATCCGCGGCATAGATACTGCTGAAGTGAAAACAAAAGATAAATGCGAGAAACGAGCATCGCGCACAGCAAGGCGACTAGTGGAGAAGCTTCTAAAGCACGCGAAACGAATCGATCTTTTAAACATTGATCGGGATAAGTATTTTAGAATTTCGGCGGACGTGTCTGTCGACGGCAAATTAATCTCAGAGATTCTTATAAAAAACCGCTTAGCCGTCGCCTACGATGGCGGACACAAAGCGGCCGTTGACTGGTGCACACTGACTGGCTCGACTGAGAATGCAAACACTTCACCTAACTGATTAGATTGAATACTGAGTAAAGCAAGCTTATCGTATTAGCCATCAGTACGAGGTCAACTTTAAATTTCAATCTGAGATTAAATTCAAGCATTTGAGTTCTCCTTAACCGATGCCAAGGAGAACTCAAATCTGAATTAAGCAGGTATGGTCGAAGGAAATTCGTATCTGTGGCACAGGGCAGGCCCTTTTAATTTAGTTGGATTCATGGCAAATCGAGGTCATGGAAGAATTAAGAAGCGAAGTATT
>PCXB01000017.1:810-4016 GCA_002787535.1 Deltaproteobacteria bacterium CG11_big_fil_rev_8_21_14_0_20_45_16 | reverse complement strand
TGGATTACGCGAGGCCCTCCCAAGTTCGTGTTCATAAAGTCGATTTAAAAGAAATGGCTGAGGCGGTCATTCAGCTGCTAAAAAATCGAGATTCTTCGCATCAAGCTTCAGAAATCGAGCTTGAATGTCAGGGTGATCATGAGTTTATTGGAGATGAAGATAAGATAAAACAGGTGTTGTGGAACCTTTTGGGTAATGCCATAGCGGCTTCGCCTCCACAGTCAAAAATTATTTTACGTATTATCGATCGAGGACAAGTTCTTCGTCTGGAAGTTGAAGACCAGGGCGAAGGAATTGATCCCCTTCATCGATCCAGAATATTTGAACCTTTCTTTACAATGAAATCCTCTGGCACGGGCTTGGGCTTGGCGCTTGTCTATCAAATTGTACAAGGTCACGGAGGCAGCATTGGTGTGGAGTCGGATTTAGGCAAGGGCAGTTTGTTTTGGGTGGAGTTTCCAAAAGCTGGACCGCAGGTTCATGCAAAAGGGTCTGAGGCAGCTTAATGGGTATGGGAGGCAATATGCGAATCCTGGTGGTGGATGACGAATTGAGTGTTCGAGAGTTCTTTGAGATTCTTCTCAAGAAAGAAGGTTTTGATGTTGTCTCGGCCAAAGATGGTCTCGATGCTCTTCAGTGTCTCCGTGATGAAGAATTTGATCTGGTAATCACTGACCTTAATATGAAAGAAATCGATGGGATGAGTTTGCTTAAGGAGTCGAAAAAAACTCAACCCGAAGTCCCCGTCATCATGGTGACAGCTTTTGCAACGACCGACTCTGCGGTTGAAGCCATGAAGGCCGGAGCTTTTGATTATTTGAGTAAACCCTTCAAAATCGATGAGATTAAATTAACTATTGATAAAGCTTTGGAGAAAAAGAAGCTCACATCGGAGAATCGAGCTCTCAAATCAGCTCTCCAAAGCAAATACACATTTTCGAATTTGCTGGGCGAAAGCGAAGCCATGCAACGAATCTATGATCTAATTCGCAAGACAGCCGCCACCAGAACTAATGTACTAATTTGTGGAGAGTCAGGAACAGGAAAGGAGCTTGTAGCTCGCGCTGTGCATTTCAATTCCAATCGAAAGGATCGACCCTTTGTGACTGTAAATTGTGGGGCGATTCCTGAGAACCTTATAGAGAGCGAACTTTTTGGACATATGAAAGGCTCCTTTACCGGTGCCGTTGCGAATAAGCAGGGGCTTTTTGAAGCAGCGCATACGGGTACGATTTTCTTGGACGAGATAGGTGAGCTGCCACTTCAAATGCAAGTGAAGCTCTTGCGAGTGATTCAAGAGAGAAACTTCATGCGGGTTGGCGGAACCGAAACGGTTGAAGTCGATGTTCGGGTAATCGCCGCCACCAATCGTGATTTAGCGGAAGAAGTAAAAAAAGCAGCCTTTCGAGAGGATCTTTATTACCGACTCAATGTGATTCAAGTAAAGCTTCCTCCCTTGCGCCACCGGAAAGACGACATACCTTTGTTGTCTGAGTTTTTCCTTCGAAAATATGCGCACGAAACGGGTAAGGATATTCGACGTATCAGTCCGCGAGCGATGGAAGGCCTGATGACCTACGACTATTATGGTAATGTTCGGGAGCTCGAGAATATCATTGAGCGAAGTGTCGCGTTGGAGACCTCACAAGAGGTTCAATTTGAGTCTTTGCCGGGCAATATTTTGCATCCTAAGGCTCAGCATGAAGATTTTTCTGTCAGAGAAGTTCAGGATCAACTCGAGACCGGAAGCATCGCTCTGGATGACCTAATGGAGGCTTTCGAAAAGGATCTGTTATTGAAAGCGCTAGAAAAGACTCGGGGTTCACGAACCAGAGCTGCTCGTATGCTTGGCATATCCACTCGTTCGATTCGCTATCGGCTTAAAAAGCATGGCATAGGCGATGTGGATGAAATGCGAGAGGCTGGTTTGGATGTTTTGGATGAGGCAACCGAATGTGGGGATGAGGATTCAGGCGCGGAGGATTCTGTTGTTTCAGATTCACGCGATTTTGTTCGAAAATAGATTTTAAAGCCAAAAGGATTTGGCTAATCTTGAGCACATAGAGATCTAAGGAAGGATATGCTTATGAATAATAAATTTGAAAATATGCGATTGAAATTGGGTGGGTTTACCTTGATTGAGCTAATGATTGTCGTTGGCATCATTGCTATTTTGGCTGCGATTGCCATTCCTTCCTATCTTAGCTATGTTCGTCGTTCGTATTTGTCGGAGGCTACTTCCAGTATTGCTGCAATCAAAAGCGCCGAGGAAAGCTATTTTACATTGAACGGCTGTTATACAGAGGCTGAACCTAATCCCAGTTCTATTCCCAGTGGTAACCAGCTCGCTTGGGATCAAACCTCAATGCCATTGGGTTGGGGTAATAACGCCTTAGCGGTTCGACCTGATAAGCGCGTGCGCTTTCAATATCAGGTTTATGCTTCCAATTCATTGGGTTGTGGGACCCCAGCTCATGATGCCAGTGCTGTCGACACCGCTCTGCGTACCAGCGGGCTTTGCATCGGAACGGACCCTGTTGTTGGTGTGGATGGATTCGTGAACACGACTTTCTTTCCTGAACATTGGTATATTGTTGTGGCGCGAGGCGATCTTGATGGCGACCCTGCGGCGACGTCTATGATTGTCTCCGCTATTGATGACAAAGCTATCGTGATGTGTCGCGAGCTAGACTAGTGCGCGTTCTTGTTACGGGCGGGGCTGGCTTTATAGGCTCGCATCTTGTGGATGCCTATCTTGGGCGCGGGGATCAAGTGCTCGTCGTGGATGATTTTTCTACTGGCTCCATGAAAAATCTCCAGACAGCCCTATCCAAGGGCGCACAACTTGAGAGAATTTCGGTCTTGGATTCAAATCTTTATAAACTGATCAAAGATTTTGAGCCTCAGCTTATTAATCATCATGCCGCCCAAAAGAGTGTTAGAGATTCTGTCGAAAGACCTATTCATGATCTAAAGATTAATTTGGAGGGAATTCTGAATGTCCTAGCAGCTGCCAAGACTTTGACAAATCTACAGCACTTTATATTTTCTAGTTCCGGGGGTGTAATGTTTGGGGATGAGGCACCCCTGCCAACGCCGGAATCTTATCCGGAAACTCCAAGCTCTCCCTATGGTATTAGTAAATTGGCGTCAGAACATTATCTTCGCTTTTTTGCGACGCTATTAAACCTTAAGGCGACCGTTTT
>PCXB01000017.1:0-792 GCA_002787535.1 Deltaproteobacteria bacterium CG11_big_fil_rev_8_21_14_0_20_45_16 | reverse complement strand
CCTTTGGGAGAAGCTGGTGTTGTAGCCATTTTCTCGGAGAAAATGCTCAAGGGCGAGGCGACAAGAGTATTCGGAGATGGCAATCAAACTCGAGATTTTGTGTATGTCGCGGATATCGTAGAGGCCAACCTACGGGCTGATAAAGTTGAGGATGCCTTCTCACTCTTTCACATCGGCTCGGGCCTTCAAACCTCTGTAAATAAGCTTCATCGAGGGATGAGTGAAATCGCTGGCTATCAATTGAAGCCCGCATATGCAGAATCTAGGGTGGGCGAGCAGATGCGATCTTGTTTAGATGCAAGTTCATTTGCTAAGCGCACAGCTTGGGCAGCCCGTACCAACATTCAAGATGGTCTCAAGCAAACCTTGGATTATTTTCGATCCAAATAAGATTTCTATTCTTTGAAGCGTTAAATTGGTTAGCATGGTCTAGATGCTTAAGGCGGAACCTAGCAGTTCAAGATTCCTTTATGGCTGCATTATTTTTTTAGTCTTTGCGGTAGCTGCGGTTCTGCGTGTCTCGAATTATCAGGAAGTTCTGGCCAATTTTTTTGGGCATCTTAATTTTTATGATCCCGATTCCTACTATCAACTTAGGCGGCTTGCTTACTTTGTTCAAAATTTTCCTGATTACCAGATATTTGATCCGTTGTTGAATTGGCCCAAGGGTTCCTGGGTGCCTTGGTCTGAAGGGTTTTTATTTCTTTTTGGTTTGCCGTTGAAACTATTTGGCGTGAATAATTTTCATTCCCTTGAGATGGGGGCCAGCATGATTTCGGTAATCTGGGGTTT
>PCXB01000020.1 GCA_002787535.1 Deltaproteobacteria bacterium CG11_big_fil_rev_8_21_14_0_20_45_16 | reverse complement strand
CAATAATAAGAATGTTTTAGCGTCCTCGCCTGTTCGCTCTTCCCTGAAACTTCGAAAGATCATCCACCATAAGGGTGCCCACAAAAGTAATATTCCCGCCCAAGCCAACAAAGCCCCTTCGCCTTGATTCAAATTCTTAGCATCCTGACCAATATACTGAAATCCATTTAGCCAGCAGTAAAACAGGAACTCATCAAAAGCGCCGTTTGTCCAAAAATAAAGCCCGATCAGAACCCAAACCAATACAAAGCCCGCTAAAAAGCCAAATCCCTGTTTGAGCCAAAAAACGATTCTAAAATTTGAAGTTTTTAAATCAAATAGAAGTCCTGCTAGAAAAAAACCGGAATAAATCAAAACGGCGTATTGCTTGACCGCAGATGCCAGACCGATAATAACTCCAATCAAAAATACATTTGCCAATGACGGCCAAAAATTATCTCCGCGACTTCGCAACCAAATCCAGCCCGCACCCGCACATAAGAAAAGCATCAGATATTCCGCGTTGGCCGATACCACTTCACGAGGAAATATCGAAGAAAACAACGCATAGACCAGTAGACTCATCCAATTTTTTGTAATTAAGACCAAAATGAATCCAAGCAAGAGAGTAAGAATTATAAAGTTGATATGCAGGGCCGTCAGATTCCAATCCCCAAAAATGGCCCCGTGCGCCTGAAAAATCCAATATAAGAGCGGCGGTTTTCGATCGACGGCGTCCACATAAGACAGGCCTCCGTCATTTAAAATTTTTGCAAAACTAAGATAGTTCATTTCGTCAACTGAAACGCCGAACGGCTCTACCCAATAGCAAAGCCGCCCCAGAACCAGAACAACCAAGGCAAGCCCGACAATCAAAACCCTCGATCTCATAAATCCTTCTTGATCCTAGCTTTTAATATCAAATATTTACATATAGCTTCTTTTGAAACACGACTTTCGCTAATATTTGTTTGGTTGTTCAAGCTACGCTTTCCAATCTTATCCGCTTTTAAAGAATCCCTATGGGAAGGCTACTCGATATCACGATTTTTTAAGGATGTTCAGGCTGGCTTGGTTGTGGCCGCCGTCGCCATCCCACTCGGCATGGCCCTCGGTATCGCAAGTGGCGTCTCTCCAGCACAGGGCTTGTATACAGTCGTGGTCGGAGGATTTATCGTCGCTTTTTTAGGGGGCTCAAGGTTTCAGGTTACCGGTCCGACAGCGGCCTTTGTGGTTCTTTTGCTCCCCATCGTTAAGGACCACGGTTTGGGGGGGCCTACTTGTCGCCGGTTTTTTTGCTGGCTTCACTCAGTTTGTGATGGGCCTTTCAGGGCTCGGCCGACTCATAAGTTTTATTCCTCACCCCGTTACAACAGGATTCACTTCGGGCATAGCCGTCACGATTGCTACGCTTCAGCTTAAAGATCTTTTGGGCTTAAAGTTTGTTACGCATCCCATCGGTTTCTTGGAAACCATTATCGAAGTCTTTCATCGGCTGGGAAGCCTTCAAGCTTCGGAGTGCATGATGGCTGCCGGAACCCTTCTTATAATTTTGATACTCATCAAAACACTTAAGCGAACCCCCGCTCCGATTATCGCCATCAGCTTGGCCGGCCTGACGGCTTTTGTTTTGAGACAGCTGAACGAACCAGTCTTTGTCGAAACTATTGCCGATAGGTTTCAATTTGTTTTGAATGGCGAATTGATTCGCGGAATTCCACAATCTTTCCCTCCCCTGCAATGGCCCTGGCAATTTGCCTTAGATGGTGGCCTTCCTTTTAAGCTTTCACTGGCTTCTATTCGCGAATTAAGCCCTTCCATTCTAGCAATTTCACTTTTAGGGGCTATCGAAAGCCTTTTGTCCGCTGTGGTCGCGGATGGTATGACTGGCAAACGTCACGACCCAAACTCTGAGCTTCTGGCTCTTGGCATCGGCAATATGATCTGTCCTTTTTTTGGTGGAATTCCAGCAACAGGTGCTATTGCTCGAACCACCACGAATATTCGCTTTGGCGGCGGCTCACCAATCGCTGCCATGGTTCATGCGATTGCTTGCCTTCTAGCAATCTTACTTGCGGCGCCATTGGTTAGCTGGATTCCTATGGCAGCTCTTGCGGCACTTTTATTATTTGTTGCAAATTCAATGTCCGAGAGAAAAAACTTTATAAACATTCTTCGTTATGCCGACTGGGAGGATAAAGCCGTAATGCTCGCCTGTTTTGTCTTTACGGTTCTCGTGGATATGACCGTAGGAGTTAGTCTCGGCGTGGTTTTAGCTTGTATTTTATTTATTAAGAGAATCAGCTCTCAAACAGAAATTTCAGTAATCACTGCCGATTCCCCTGAAAATCATTTGCCCGATGAATTTAAATCCTCACGTTATTTTGTTTATAGGATCTCTGGTTCATTGTTTTTTGGAGCTGCCCAGCAAGCCACGGAATCCATTTTGAATATTACCAATGACGTACGCGTAGTCATTCTTGAGATGGAACAGGTAGGATTTTTAGATTCGACGGGAGCCGTTGCCTTACGAAGTGCTCTATCGCGCCTTAAGGCCCGAGGCATGCAAGTTGCGATCAAACTCGGGCCCAAACAAAAATCTCAATTCAAAAATCGCCTTAAAGAAGTTCTTCATGACAACCCCAACGTAATCGTTGCGACAAGCTGGGAAGAAATTCGTAATCAAGTTTAAGGTTTAACTACGGCGGGAGACTCCTTATTCTCGTTAGACTTAACTTTGGGTCGGCGATCAAAATCTTCGACACCCGTCAGCGAAAGGCCAAGGCCTGAGTCCTGATAGGATTTCAACTTTTCATAAAGCGCCTGATAACCCACGTTAAAGATAAACCCCTTTTGTAAAGCCTGAAAGGCCTGCTTTCGGAAGCGTTGATACCATTCACGATCTTCTTGATTTTCGATGGAAGTCGCATCCATATAAAAGTTCTGCTTCAAATCATCTAGTTTATAAGTCTCATCGTGCTTCCACATCTCATTAGCAAATTTAACTTTGTTAAAGCCCATCGCTGCGAGAGTTTTTGCACTGGGCATTTTTTTATAAACCTCGTCTTCTCTAATATTATGTGTATCCATAAACACTATAACCCCAGGAACCGGTATTCTTTCTTTGATCAAAGCTTCATAAGATATCAGGCCAGCTTTAAGTCGATTGTAGTAATGCAGCCGAGCCAGCAAATGTCCCCAGCGCAAGACGTTGGATTCCCTTATATCCTTTTGTTTAATTTCCGTACCTCTAACTTGGCTCGAAAACTTATAAAGATCCGGCGTAAAAAATAAACTTGAATTTCGAACAATTGGCGAGCTGTATAAGACATCCGAATGTACTCGATGCCTCGGATCTTTCTTTGGCAGGTCTGGCTTCAAGAACCAACTAAAATACAAATCAAGAGCATGCGTCGCCCCTACAAAAATAATCAGAAGCTCATCCATGGGCCTCTCCACAACGAGCTTTGTCATATAATTGAGCATCGCCTGAAACCGGCTCTCTTCTTTTAGAACCTCTTCTCTTTCCATCCAAGGATCGATTTCTTGAAGGTCTAGCTGGTCATGTACTTCAAATCGCAAGGCATGATCCATTGAAGTGAGCTCAAATTCCTTAATTTCATTTCCAAGAAGGTAATATCCCGAAGGCAGTTTAAATTTTGTTACGCCTTGCAATAGTTTTTTAACTTGATCGTTCGTAGGGACAAGAACGGACTCATTCGTTTTTTGAAATCCGAGAAGCGGTTCACTACTAGCGTAAGCATCAACCCATCGTTTCCATTCTGGGACCACATCGCCAAACTGAACGCCCGTGAGCACTAAGAAAAAACTCAACATCTTAGCTATAATTTTAACAGGTTTAGATCAAAGCTCCCGATTTATTTTGAATGCTCGCGAAAAACCCAAAATCGGTTGGCGAGGAAATTAAAGAACATTCCCGCCAGAACGCCTCCCACGGCAGCAAGTTGCGGCCATTTCTCCATAAAAGGAAAGCTGACAATTAAATACATTGCTGCGCCATAATTAATAAGAGCACCCAACGAACTCGCCAATACAAAGCCCAAATACTGCCTCCAAAGATTCTTCGCCTTCGCATAGCTAAAAGTAATCCAGCGGTTTAGAATAAAATTTGTGGTCATCGAGACATAGATTCCGGCGCCAACAGCTATCGATAGACTTACTCCCAGCCATTGAAAAAAACTCAGAACCGCCACGTTTACGATCGTTCCTGTGAAACCGACAATTCCAAACTGGATAAAAAAAGAAAGATGTCCATATCTTTGATTAAGTTGAGCCTTCCAACGCCGAAGCTTTTGAACAAAGCGTGCTGTTGATTCGCGATTCAAAGGGTACCTATCTACTATCTGTCTGATTCCCAAAGCCTCGATCATAAAGAACGCCGCAGGACGCGCAAGTTAAAAATGCGACCTTCTTGTCCCAGTTCAGGCTTAAAAAATAGGCAATTTCAACGCTTTAGCTCAGTAAGCTTCTTGCATAAATAATCAAAGGATGGCGATCAGAATCTTGGCAATACTGTTGGGAGTAATCTGTCTTGTTTACGAACTTCAAGATTCGCCTGCAATACTGGCTCAGGCTTTCGTTTTTGACGAAAACCCTAAACCTTCAAGCCTCCCCATTCAACAATTTGACTTCGCTAGATTCAGAAACACGGGTCGAACCCTTATCATTTTGGATATTGAAAACGGTCTAGACAATCTGTCCAATGTCCTTGGGAACCACCAACACGAAGTGGATCAAATTCTAATTTTAGGTGATCTGACAAAGCACGGAACGAAAAGAGAGTTAGAGAGAGTCCTTCGAGTCCTTGAAGAGAAGTCCAACCTCCCTCCCAATCGAATCATCGTATATCCGGGTAACCGCGAATATCGCCCGTTTCACTGGGTCCGGGACACGCCTTTCAAATTCATTCCGGGATTTCGAGCCGCTCGCGATTCACTCTCTTACGAAGAGTTTGTGGATCTTGTAAGCGAAGTCGCAAGCATCGATCCAAGCTGGAAGGCAACTGAATATATTAAAGCTCCCGATCAATTTGGTCCAACCCATGCAAGTCACTTTCCACTCTCTCCCATTCTCTCCCATTGGAAGAAAATTGTTTTTTAGTACCGTACGTCCAAATCTTCGCTTTTGGCGATTTGAACCCTCGACTTTGAATCAAATGGCTAAATCTTTGCCCCCGCCCAAGAATGCTCAGATCGTTCTCTTTGGACACCTCCATGCTCCCGTAATTTTTTACGATAATGATTTTGAAACATTCTTTTTGAATCCGGGAGAGCTGACCACCCTAGGTCCAGAATCCAAACAGCAAAGGACTTATATGATTCTGAATCGGACAACGAAGAAACTGACTCTCTACGATATTGAGTGGGAAGAAGCATTAGTACATCTCGATTTGACGACTCGACAAATTACTTACGATAGCAGCCTGTTGGGACATGTCTTTGAACGTGTCCATCGTCGAAAATATCGGCGAGAAAATCAAAGAATTGATGCTGGCAAACCATGTGTCTGGTTCTTTAAAAACCTCAGACGCCCACTTATCGATGAGCTTTATCATACAGCTAGAGATTTTGGTTATTGATTCAATCCCCAGCGTGTGATCGACAAGTTGGAGAATCTGGAACTCTAGGTAGAGACTCCCACTCTTCTGGAATGAAAAGATGTAAAGATAACGAATGCATCCCCGAATCAAACTCATCTTTCAAAATAGAATATACTTTTTGTTGCCGGGCAACTTGACGTACTCCTTTAAAGTCATCGCTTACGATCGTCACCTTGTAATGAGTTTCTTTACCTCGCGAGTGGCCAGAGCTTTCGTCTAGGATTACCAGATTCGATATATTAATCTGAGCCCTAAGAAGACTTTCGATTCTTTGAGCGCGATTCATAGATCTTCTTCGCCTCCCTTCAGTAGGTTTGTCAAGATGTCTTGAGTTCGATCAGAGCCTGCTCGGCCGCCGCACGAATTAGAAGACTGCCATGCAATCTTGAAACTTGCAGAGCTAACTTAAGACGATTTTCAGCACCCGCTCGATCTCCCATGCGGTAGACCTCAAGAAGTCTCTTTAACTCCAATTCAATTTCTGTTCGCTCATAGGAGTTGGCTGCGAACAAATAGGCCCTTACAAAATGACGGAGAGCTTTGGGCTCGGAAAAAGCGATAAGGGCTCGAATCTCAGCAGCGAATCCCTCACTCAAAGACTCGCTTTCTTGAAGCTGTCGCACCTCCAGTCGATGAATCAATTCATTGCTTTCAGCTTGGCGAAAGCTATCCGGGGGAAGTAACATTATTTCCCAAAGTGAGTCTGAAGAAAGCCTATGAAGACTAAGTCGGTAGCTTTCTTCGGCTACCGACAGAAGATCGGGATCATCTTTATTCAGCGAAGCCAGACTTTGTTTGATCACGCGAGAGCTATCTAACTTAGAAAGCAGCTCCAAAGCCCTTAGTCTAAGCTTTCTATCTGAGTTCGAAATCAAGGATTTGTATACACTTTCAATGGACTTATCATTTTCGAAATTATTATCAGAAAAGAAACGTTTCTGAAATTCTCGGGCTATAGGATCCTGATCTATTGGTAGTTTCAGAAAGTCTTGTTTCACTTGATCGGCAGCCTCGGCATCTTCTGGAAGGTGAAGATTTAAAGCGGCCCAACTCAAAGCTCGCTGATTCGGATCTTGCAGTTTTGGAATTTCTCGAAGAAGAGATTGTAGACTTTCATTGTCCAACTCGAAGTCCGTAGATAGAAGAACTTCATCAAGATAATTTTGAACGAATTCAGAATGAAGGGCCGAAAAGTTAGTTCTAAGAACTGAACTTGCTTTGTCTTGAAGCAAGCGAATGCTTCGATTGGCAAGCTCTTGAGCGTATTTATCACCACTTGCTTGCAGTCTCGCTAAATATTCATCCGAATGCGAAAGATCTAAAGATTCATAAAAGTTTCGCAATAATCCCATTCCGGGATCTCTGGCTAACTGCAGCCTGGCTTGTTCGCCATGGATTCCTTCGGGATCAAGTAAAAGAGCTCTCTGCAAGAGAGAATGTCTTTCTTCTCTTGAAGGCGAGCGTTCCGCCTGCTCCATCGCAAGTTTGGAATCCTTTGTAAGCTTGTAAGTATCAGGATCGGCTAAATCTAAAAATGGATTTTCTTTTATCTTCTGTGCCACGGCGATCAAGCGTAAGTGGTTAAGCATTCCCGCACCATTCTGGTGATCTAAGGTATTGATGGTTCGAACAGCTGAAAGTCGAAGCATAATTTGAATTTCTTCAGACGTCAGATTGGGAAGTACCGCCTTAAGATCCGCGATCGCTGCGGCGACTTGAGGTGAAGCAAAGCTTGTTCCATAAGATACGGCCTTACCAGATCCATAATCAACGCCAAGATGCATACCTACCGGAGCCAGAATACTTACCTCATCTCCAGACTGCGAATAGTTATCGACAAGACCGTAAGGCGATAGGCTCCCAACATAAATCACTCCAGGAATTCGATTATTCGCGTCCAGAGGATCATCTCCATCATTACCCGTTGAGGCCACAACCGTAATATTAAATTCATCCGACATCATCTGCTCAATGCTTTGGCGAACCCGTGGATCATTTCCCATTGAATAAGAGATATTAATTGTTGTTGGTAGAAGATTTATTTGTTTTAGGGCGCGTAATTTTTGCCTCAGACTCTGAGGGTCTCGAAGCTCGTCATACTTAAACAAGGCCGTCAACTCAACATGGCTACTCGCTTCAAGAGCAACGTTGGCCGTTCCCGTTCCGTGATGTTGATCTGATGAGTCGGCCTGATAAGCGCCTCCAGCCATTCGCGATCCCAATCGTTCGGCCAAGAATCCTCCGTCGGCGACAGCCAATCTTCCTCGAGGAATACTCGAATCAGATCTCAATTGCTCAGAGCCCGTAAGTGAAAAGGCAAAATCGTTGGCGATGTAATTGGGATTATAAAGAAGTGACTCAATGTTTGAAGGGTTAAAGAAGTTAAGCGAACAGATGGGACTTTCTTCAGCCTCGGCAACTGAAGCCAACAAAATCGTTCGAAAGAAATATAAGTTGATTAATAAAAATCTGCTTCGCAAGACGTTTGGCTCCAGGTCTTTAAATGCAAAACCCATGCAAGATCTAAGGCTCTATACACCCCCTATAGGGCGATTCTGGCCTAAGCTATGAATAATTTTGCGGGTTTAGGACTTAAATTATAGTCCATTGATCCAGTCAGCTACGATCTGAGCCCATTGAGTACGCTCATTAATACTTCCAACGTTCTTCATCTGCGCGTTTTCGGCGACACCACCTGCATTGTACTCCGCATACGAGTGACCTGGAGTACCGTGTGCGACGGCCCGATAAATACCAGAACTTTCAGGATCACCTGCGACAACGAGATGCCGAGGGGGGCTTTCTGGTAGACCATCAAAGGTCCCATAGGTAGGCGCATTGAGATACTGAGCCTCAGTTGTAAATAACGGAAAGGCCGTAACGGGCCCACCAAAATCTGTAGGTCGAGACCCCGAATGACAACCTGCACACTCATTGGCGATGAGCTGCTGAAAAGCTGCAAAGCGCAACGCTTGCGGGTCTGGCGCATCGCCAATTAATTCAAATCCTAATTGAATTTTATCCACACCGGGCCCCGAAGGCTGCCCCTCCCCAATGCCCAAACCCATGGAACCAAAAACTGAACCTTCAATAATCAGGCTACCGCTAACAAAATCGGATAGAATCACGCCATCGACGAGTTCGAGTGAGGCCGCTTCGCCCTTTTGTTCGTTGATATAAAGACTAATATTTTTAATATAAATGTCCTGGCTTGAATACAAAAGGATATCCGAAATTAAGTAGGTATCTTCGGTAAAGGCCGAAATTCGAAACTCAATCTTTGATCCGCTCGGAACTTCGCTGGTGATACCGCCAATATCAAAACTCATAATTGGGTAGCCAGTTTCAGGATCGTTTTCGAGGTTTACTGGAACCGTTACGGGATCTGTAACAATACCTTGAAGGCCGCCGCTAACTTCGCCAAGCTGCGTCTTCCAATCTTCGATGGCGGCTAGCAGTAAATTTCCGTCCGTTGCACAGTTATCGCTAAAGCAATTATGACCAAAATAAACTCGTTCAACAATTCTAGAAGATCGAGGATCTGCAAAATTAACTAAAGCTCCATCAACAATAATATCATGTGAGTTTTGTATATCAGTGGGCTGCGCGAAAAACGGCGATTGGAGACTCCCATGACAGCCGGCACAATTTTGTTCAAGCAAGGGAAATAAAGTTTGCGAAAATAATTGAACGGACTCAGACAGCTGAGAATTCTCTTCTCCAGTCGCATTGAGGTTCGGAGCTGGTTCGTCAACAGGTAGATAAACAGAATTTGAACACGCTGTTAAAAGCCCTACCAAAACACCCACAAAAAGATATCTTCTCCCCTCGCCACTCATACCTTGCTCCCCTTAAAGATCAGGTACTTCGCATTATCTCTTCCGGCAAAGGGATCCACACCACTATTAACTTTTTTAATTTCATCTTCTTTTCCGTGCAAAGCTAGCCAATTGTAAGCCATACAAAGTGCGGCTTTGGATGGATCGTTAGACGTATTTAAGTAGTCTATCTTTACGCCTGACTTGGCGAAGGCGCCCACTTGCGTATGAGTCGTACTGATTAACATTTGGGTTGCCGTTCGATTTGGGTCAAAGGTCAAGCATACCGCGCAAGATAAAATGTCCGAATCGCCAGGTCGTTCGGCACGAAAGGCTTGTCCGCCTAAGGGTGTGTTTGATGGGGCAACGGCTTGAGTCTGTAAAACACCATCTTTAACGACTTTTCCCATTCCACCATCGGTCAGCATGATAACAGTCAATTTCTTTTTTAACAGAAAAGCGTAATTGAAAAGTGTGGCAATACGTTGGGCTCCACCAAGTCGCTTCTGGTAAGAAGTCGTTGCGGTTCCATCGTGACTATCATAGCCTCCAAAGGACATGACTCCTACACCGGCAAAATCCTTAAGAACTAAATGAGCGATTGCCGCCTCCGGCGTACTAATCTCACCCGCAAAGGCTTGATTAATAAGGTCTAGATCTGCGCCAGGTAAAGTTGGAAATAAATTCTCTTTATTTGTTTTTCCGGGGGTTGCCGTCGCTTGCTCGTATCCGCAACCCACTAAAACTTTTAGCTGTTCATCGGGAGTTAAGTTATTCAGCTGAGCCA
>PCXB01000025.1 GCA_002787535.1 Deltaproteobacteria bacterium CG11_big_fil_rev_8_21_14_0_20_45_16 | reverse complement strand
CATAACTTCTCAAACGACCTGATTTAGGTCACCCCTGCGCGGACAGGACAGCCGAAGGTTTCATTTTTGGTACCTAAAGCTTTGCGTCTCTTTATCCCCTCTTTTTTAATTGTGGCTGTGTTTGTGGCCATATTGGCATGGGCGTTAAGTCAGAGGATTTTGAGGCCTGTTGGAGCCGTCGCCGATCATCTTAAAACTTTGAAGTCTGAGCGAGTCCAAGAATGGAGTCTCTTGCCGAGTCGAACGAATCCCGAGTTTTTTGGAGAGGTTGTGGAAGCGGTGAATGGTTTGATCAACCAAATCCAAGAGTCGGCTATTTTTCGTGAAAACTGGGCCAGAAGTATAGCTCATGAAATTCGCACACCCTTGATGCTCATCGTAGGCGAGTTAGAAACTTTCGATTTTGAAAAAGCCAGTCGTAAAGATTTTCAGGACTTGGCCACGCAGATCAAAAAGGATGTATTGGGAATCGAGAGTATTATTAAGACCATTCTCGAAATTGGTAAGCGTAAGACCTCTCTGGATCTCCCGGATCAAGTTCCAATTCGGCATTTGGTGGAATCTTTTGCCAAGGATTTTTCAAGATATATGGGAGTTTCCATTTCGTTTAAATCCGAAATCTCTGCGGAGCGTGAGTCTCGTTTGGAGTGGCCCCTCCTGAGAATCTTAATTGATAACTTGCTTCGCAACTCAATAAAGCATGCTGGCAAAGACCGACCGGTGATATTGATAGAGTTAAGCGAATCTGTTGGCTATTTTTTCTTGGAGATAAAGGATCAAGGTCCTGGCATGCCTGAAGATTTAATTCTTGCCTTGAAACAGTGGAAGCACTGGGAGTCGAGACTGGGAGTTGGGCTCAATCTTTGCAAGCAGATTGAGCGCTTAACGGGTTGGTATTTAAGCTTCGAAAATATTGAGTTAGACGTGAAGGCCTCCGGCCTGCAGGTGCGTCTGCAAATTCCCATTGTCCGCTAGTTCAATTTTATAATTGCATTTTAATGAAACAAAACTCGAGCTAGATCAATAAAGATCAAGAGAAGTAGGGCAATTTGAAAGAAGTAGATCACGTACATATTCAGCCTAAATATTTCATAACTAGATTCCCACGTTGGGTACAAAATGCAGTTAGTGTGCCAGAGGTAAGTCTCTAAAAATACAGATGTATTTTGGGGGTCCTACGAATGGAGTGGTGAGCTATTGGGTGGCTTACCGTTGTAAACTATGCGTGGGTTGGCTATGGATAGGGAGTTTAGGTGCCCCAATTTTAAAGCGATTTGAGACCTGCATTCCCCTGGCAACTTTTGAGGCATTGACCAAGTCCCTAGGATTACTACTGAGTTTATATCGCGAATTTGGTATGAAATTCGCGAAGGTTTTAGGGAGATGTGGGCAGGATTAGCTGACAGATTAAAAGGCATCGTAAGGTTCAGCCTTTGCATTGGGGTTTGTCTAATTAACGTTAATGGAATTCCTACCATCGCGGATGATCGATTGGTCAGTCCGATGGACGATTTTCGGATTCGAATTGGATCTCGTCGCGTTGTTATTGTTCCGGATATTCATGGCGACCTGAATGCTCTTGAAGTGATTTTGAAGAGTGAGAAGTTAATTGACGCTGAAGGAAACTGGGTGGGCGAAAGTGACGTATTAGTTTTTCTTGGGGATTTAATTGATCGAGAACCTTATTCCCGCGGCGTGATGGATCTAGTCATGCGATTGCAGTCTCAGGCTGCGGACCGAGGAGGACACGTCGAGGCCTTGCTAGGAAATCATGAACTAATGGTTTCTAAGGGCGACGATCGATATGTAAGCAAGTTAGAAAAACGATCGTTTCGGGACTATGGCGATGACTTCATTGAGGGACATCTCATGGCCTATAGTGGGGATAGTATTTACTCGAGGTGGATCGCTAATCGTCGTACAATGATACAAATAATTCCAGATACAGGTAAAAGTTTTCTCTTGGTTCATGCCGGTTTGGGCCGTTGGATTTTTAATTTTACTCCGGACGAAGTGAATCAGGGGCTGCAAGAGTGGATTCGCTATTATCAAGGAGCCGGTGAACGACCGTCAAACAAGAAGTCAGTCCTTGCCGCCATTCGTGACAATGAATTTGGGCCTCTTTGGGACAGGAAGATGGTCAATTTTGCGATGAGTAGAGAGCCCAATCCAGAGTTGTCCCGAGAGGAAATTTTCGTGTACCTTAAAGAACTTGGCGCGGATGCGGTGATCGTTGGGCATACGCCGACGAATGATTTTATCGAAGACAGGCGGATGATTCGACAAACGCCGAATCTTGGACGCCGATTGATTTTGGCCGATACCGGAGTGGCCTCCTATTACGGCGGTCGTCTCTCCAGCCTTGTCATTGAGGGCGGCAAAGTCCAAGCTCGCTACTATCGTCGCCCATCTTTTTTGATGCCATTGACGAAACGAGTCCATGAACAATGTTTTGGTCCGTTTCGTAAGCTCGGATTGTCATAGGGCTTTTGGATCTATAAAGTGCTCGGATGTTTGGACATCCATTGGGATTATATATTCTATTTTTTACCGAAATGTGGGAGCGCTTTAGCTACTATGGCATGCGCGCTATTCTGGTCTTATATTTAGTGGCACAAACGGAAAATGGCGGATTAGGTTGGAGCAATGAAGAAGCTCTGTCGCTATATGGGTGGTATACGATGTTTGTTTATCTCATGTCTATTCCGGGCGGCATGATAGCTGACAAAATTCTTGGGCAAAAAAAGTCTGTGATGCTCGGCGGACTTTTGCTTGTTGCCGGTCATAGCCTTATGGCTTATACGGCGCCATGGGCTTTTTATTCGGCTCTATGCTTGATTGTTTTGGGCGTGGGTTTATTGAAGCCCAATATTTCGACGATGGTTGGCGGTTTATATAGTCATAATGATGGCCGGCGAGACGCCGCCTTCACCATTTTTTATATCGGCATCAATATTGGCGCTTTTTTGGCAAGTCTTGTCGTCGGTTATGTGGGCGAACGCATTGGTTGGCATTATGGATTTGCCCTCGCCGGCATAGGAATGGCTTTGGGCCAAGCCGTTTTTATTTGGGGTCAGAAACATCTTAAGGATGTTGGAAATATTGAGCGTTACTCCTTCAAGACGGGGGAGTCTCATAGACCTCCTTTGACAGCAATAGAGAGAGATAGAATTAAAGTTTTATTTATTTCCTTTCTTATCGTTATTGTTTTTTGGGCAGCCTATGAGCAGGGTGGCGGATTTTTGAATCTTTACGCTGATCAACTAACCAATCGAAATTTCTTGGGATGGGAGGTTCCGGCGAGTTGGTTTCAGGCTCTCAATCCAATTTTCATTATCGGATTTGGAGGTGTAGTTGCCTGGATTTGGACTATCTTGGCGAAGAAGCGGCGTGAGCCTAGTGCTATTTTTAAGATGGGCCTGGGAACTGTCGTCATGGGAGTCGGATTTGTATTGATGATTGGAGCTGCCATGCAGCGAACTCAGGAGGCTTCCGGTTTGTCGAGTCTTTGGTGGCTTGTAGGGGCATATTGGTTTCATACTTTAGGGGAATTGGCTCTTTCACCCGTGGCCTTGGCCTATATTACAAAGTTGTCGCCAAAGCATATGGTGGCATCCATGATGGGCTTTTATTTTGCGGCAACAGGCTTGGCCAATAAATTAGCCGCCGAGCTTGGTGCCCTCTCCGAAAGCCTAGGTGATTTGGGCGTATTTATTCTGATCGCTTGTCTTTCTATAGGCTTAGGAAGTTTGTTGATGATTTATACGCGGCGAATCAACCGCTTAGCTCACGAAGAGTGATAATCTGTTAAACTATCTAGGTTATGATCGGAAATAATGAAGGGGATGATAAAATCGGTCAGATTCTCCTCCAAGAGAATCTCGTAACCACCAGGGATATCGCTGAAGCTCTCCAGCAGCAGAAAGTTCTCGAAATTCAGTCCAAGCGAAAATTTAAACTTGGCGAAATTCTATTGTTCATGGAAAAGATCTCCTTGCCACAGCTTCAGGGGGCGCTACTCAAGCAAACAAACAAAGCAATGCAATCTAGGGAGCAGTCGGTGAAGGCTAAAGAGTTAGCCGATAGAAAAAGATCAGAGCAAGACGCCATGCGCGAGAGTTTCGTTCAGTCTGGCTTAATCAAAAATAAATCGAAATCTGATAACGATGACATTCCCGAGCGAAAAAGTTTTATCCAAACTATCAAAGGAATAATGGGCGGAAAATCTAGCTAGATTATTTCTTGTTTAGAGCCTTTTCGATATCGGCCTCAAGTGCCTCAGGCTTCGTGGTTGGCGCGTAGCGTTCCAACACCATTCCATCTCGCCCGACTAGAAATTTCGTGAAATTCCATTTAATTGCGGTCGTACCCAATATACCCTTGGCTGACGATCTCAAGAATTCGAAAAGAGGATCCGCATTTGGACCGTTAACTTCAATCTTAGAAAACAATGGAAAGCTTACATTGTATTTGCCTTGGCAGAAGATTTTGATTTCGCTCTCATCTCCCGGTTCCTGCCCACCAAACTGATTGCAGGGAAACCCCAGAACAGCAAAGCCTTGCACCTTATACTTTCCGTAGAGTTTTTCGAGCCCGTCATACTGAGGAGTAAAACCGCATTCACTCGCAACATTGACGATTAAGACAACTTTATTTTTATATTCCAAAAGACTGACATCATTTTGATCAATATCATTAACTTTGAAGTCGTAAATAGATTTCGTCATGCTAGGCACTTCAGCATATTATAAACGAAAAAGCCTCCCTTGACGGGAGGCAGTTTTCCGCTCTTCTAATATCAAAGACTCTCGTCAGTGATTTTTATCTGAAAATCCCTCTTCGATCCTAGAGAAGTCGGTCAGAAGTCCGGCTCCGAAAGATCGTTGAACGATCCAGAAGATGAATTACATTTAGTAGATTAAAATTTCCTGAAATCGGACATTGGTCAGAAAAAACATTTGGCCTGAGTAGACTTAAATGTCTCGGTTCCTATCCCTTCGAGATCCCACATTTTAAAAGCATTCCCTTGTAGATATCTGCCCCGACTCTAAGTGCCTGAAAATACAAGGGTATATTTGGAGTTTGACTTTTATTTTGGTACAGCCTTTGCATTCTTGTTCGGATAAGAAGCAAGGAAGCAGGGAAGTGGTGTTTTTTAGGAAAATTAAAATTCTCGGTTTTGGTGCCTTAATTGTCGCTGGCGACATTTCTCTTAGCTTTGCGAGGGAAAAAGCCTGTGCTGAATTCGAAGGTCTGGCCGACGTCGAGGCGCAATCATCAGTTGTTAGGTCAGAGAAAACTTTGGAGGCAGCGAGCTGGGAAGTTTATCTGATTCGCTTTGCGAAAACCGTTGGGGCCTATCGTATAACTTCGGAAATTCAGAAAAAGATCGAGAGAAAGCTTTCCAAGACGGCTTCTGAATCCTTGCACGTTGGAATGCAGAAGAAAATTCAAGCTTACCTTAACGATCTAATACTTGAAGTGGAAACACTGGCGGAAAAAAAGTTCTCGAATGAGAGCCGTCGTAAAATTCTTGAAAAAGGCTTGAGCTTGGTGAAGGGGGCGTTGGATACACGTAGAATCAGCGCTCGAAAGGAGGCCATGCAAGAGCTATATAGATTAATCGTAGTTGAGCTGACGAGTAGGAGCGAGGCCGTAAGCGGAGAGTCAGAAGATCTATACGAGGAATTATTTGGAACAATAATTCCTCGGCGGACAAAGGAACTCAGTGGTTTGAAGAAGGCATGGGCGGGGGCGTTGGCGACACAGGTGGTTGAATCCTTGCCCATTCAGAACACTGTTTTTCAATTTGTTTTTCCTCATTTAGAAAAAATACGTAAGCAGCTTAAAGTGCAAGGCACCTCGGATCTTTTTGAAGTTTCAATGTTAAAGTTACGGCGAAAGATTATTAGCCTAGTTGATCGGCATTTGTGTCCTGAAGGCGAGGAAGTCGCGGCTTCGGCCGGCAGCAGAGATTTTGAAAGGGAACAGATTCTTCAGAACTATATGGAGCGTGCATCAGTTTTGCTTAATAGGCGTATAGTGGAAGACGTTTCGGCAAATGGCGTCGCTGCGCCAGAAACGAGAGAGTTTCAGAAGCAAGTTGAGCGCATCGTGATGTATGCGATGGATCGATTGCAGGTGGGCAGTCTGACATTGGATTTGGATTTTCCTGGGATTGCAGAAACTCGAAAGCAATTACGTGGTGATGATCTAATATTTTTCAATTCCTTTGCTTATGAATTTGCGAAGCGAATGGGTTCACACGCAGATTATTATCAAAGCGAAGGAACTTTGAGTCATAATGAAGCCGTCGCGTATTTTGACTCAAAGCTGCCATCCGTTGTTATGAGAGCCATGCGAATGGAGAAAGCCCGCGAGGGGCGATGGTATAGCTTGGAAAAAGAGGATGAAGCTGAATTGGCTAAGAATCAGTTTGAGCGACTTGTTCAAGAAATTTTTGGGATGATTCGTGTTCTGGACAATTTTCCAATTTCCAAAATTGTTGAAATTCAGCGCCGGCTACCGCCCAAGGGCCAACGTGTGTTCTTTAGATTTTATAGCGGCGTTCTTATCGCGGCCCGTCGGAGTTACCGAATGGAGATGGGTACACAAAGAGGTTGGGAAGCCCAGCAAGAGTCTGCATTGGAAGGAATGCTTGAGCGATTAATAGAATTGGAATCTATCGGGGGTCTCGATGAGTATGACAAGGATCCTCGATCGTATACTGAAAGACCCTATGCCAATCTGCTTTCATATGACTTTGTTCCGGAGCGAAGCCGTGAGGAGATTCCTCTGGAATATCACCCCTTAGAAGAGGGCTTATCAGCAGATCAAGTAGAGCTGGTTCGGAGACATTTTCCGCTTATCGAGAGAATTGTAGAGCGCCGAGTTTATGTGCTTGGGGAGAATAAAAAAGAACGAGAAAAACTCAGGGTAGGTGCGATTGCGCAAGTCAAATCTCAACTTCCAAATATTTTAGAGACACTTATACGAAAGGAAGAAAGTCGTATTTCTCATGATTTGTCTGAGCAGCGCGGCCGTCTGAGATTGGAGCTGCTGACAGGTATGGGCTTGTCAGTTGTCGAGATTGAGAAGTTACCGGAATTTGTAAAAATAAAAAGAGGCTCTCTTAATCCTTTGGAGAGAGAATTTTTTGATCGAAGTTTAGGCCTCTGGTTGGACAGTATTCTTACGAGTACTCGAACACAGTTTGATCAAGCCGGATTGAACGAAAAGAGACGCTATCTAGAAGAATCTGGCTATCAGTCTTTTGTGGAAGGCTATGATGCTATGTTGGCTCAGCCTGACTTAAATTTGCACGAAGGTAATTTAAGAATTAAAGTTAGAAATTTCGTTTTGGATTTAGAAGCTGGCCGGAATTCTGGTTCAGAGACTTTTGAGGGCCAAGTCATGGGGCGTATAGAAAGTTTAATACAGGATGAATTGGAAGCCGTTGAGATCGTTGCCAAAAGCTCGACTTCGAATGGGAACCGCACTCCTGATATTTTTGAACCTTCCTCTGCGTTCGCTAGCCTAAAAGTTGCTCATTTTGATCAATACCGTAAATCGGTGACTCAGGTTGATCTGCCTTCAAAGGAAGAAAAGCTGACCGCGATTACGGCTCTCGTTCGTTTAGAAAATGATATGATCGAGATGCTCTTGGAGAGTGATGGGAGCCTCCAAAGTTTCGTTGACGAGCTCGAAAGGCGTTTGGGATTTGGGCGAGCTCGCATGGGTGAGCTTGTTTCGATTGTGCCTGGTAACGAAACGGAAGAAAATATTTCGAACCTGTTTGAGGATGTTTCAAGAGTGGTGGCAGAATTGAAATCACTGCTCAATACGCGAAAAAATACCGAGGATCGATCGAGAGGCGAGATAAACGCTAAAATATCTAGTGCCTTTAGATCCATCGCATGGAGGCGCCTAGTCGCCAGAACGTTTTTGAGTAGCCGCACGGACGAAGAAATAGCGAGGCTTCCTGAGTCTCTTGTGATCTCCTATATGCAAACTCGCAATAAAATTATCGAAGCCAATTTGAGATTGGTCCTGGCCCCGGCCCTCCAGGCATCGCGACGAAAGGGTTCTAGTTTTGATGGAAAAGTTGACCGAATGGATTTTGTAATGAAAGGAAATGAGGGTTTAATACTGGGCATTGATACATTTGAGCCGACGAAAGGTTTTCAGCTTAGCACGCATATAGTCAACTGTGTTGTTAACAAAATGAAGGATAAAGAAGGAAATCTTGAGCGGAGAGTGATAGCGCTTCCGTTGACGAGACGGATAGATGCCTCACGAATCCAGCGCTATATCAACACCCAATATGCAGAGTCGGGTTTGAAACCTACCAACGAAGAGGTCTCGACGGCTTTAGAGATTCCTGTCGAACGGGTTCGGGACCTTTTGATGGTTCAGTCAACGCCGGTATCCATCGATCAACCGCATGGTTCAAATAATAATTCTGATGCAAACTCGATGTCCGCGTATTCACTTCCGGACCGAAGAGTCGTCTCGAGTGGCCGCTTAGAGCCAGAAGTACTAAGACTTTTAAGAGTAGGCTTAGAGGCGATTCCCAAAGATCGGGATTTCGAAATTATGAGAGATATTTTTGGTCTTTCCGGGAGGGAGCCTATGACGCTCGAGGCGGTTGGGAAGGAAAATAATCTTACGAGGGAGCGTGTGCGGCAAATCAAGGAAAAATCCTTGGAGGTTATGAAATATGCCATATATTTGGATAAAAAGGCGGACGAGCTTAGTTTTGAAGATGCTGAGATCATTATGATGCGATGGGGTCTATATGACTATAAGGCGCCGCAAGCCAATCTGTCGGTAATTGCGGAGACTCGAGGCCACGATCTACAAAGCCTGACAGAATTTCTTGCCGATGTTGAAAAAGAAGCACGAGAGTTCTTTCCTTTGGACTGATAGGCTCTCTTCTTGTGAAATTCCAGTTTAGATGAAATAACTTTGAGATGGAGAAAATGAGTATGTCTGATGAAGCGGAAGATTTGAAAGCGGAGCTCGCTCGACTGAGGGCAGAAAACGAGTCCCTTAAGAAGCCATCTCGCGGCACACTGTCCTTAAAGGTAAGCGCAAAAGGGGCTGTATCCTTATATGGGATGGGCCGCTTTCCAGTGACTCTATATAAGGAGCAGTGGCTAAAACTATTGGGTTTTACTGACGAGATTCAAAAGTTCATTAAAGCCAATGAATCGCAGCTAAAGACGAAGGATTGAGCACCTTTCTTCGGTTTATATGAGAGGCTTTTCTTCAAATCTTTCATAGGGAAAGTCTGAGCGCGTTCAGCAGGCGTTTGTGGATTCATTTCAGTTTGGCATGGTGATTGCAACTTTCAATCTTAAGTGAAGGCAAGTGGTTTCAGATATTTACCTATACCAATAGTCGTGGTCTTTGCGTTGTCGGCATGCAACAGTTCGGAAGATTCTAATCCGGCGAGTGGCACTGAAAGTCAGAATAATCAGAATCAAGTTGTTCAAGGCCCTCAGGGTATTCAAGGAGAAAGAGGTCCGGCGGGATTTCGAGGTGAACGGGGGGCGACGGGATTTCAGGGACCACAAGGTGTGCAGGGGCCTGCGGGGAGAGATGGACGTGATTTTAATTTTGCGGATCCGTTTGAAGTTCTTGGACTGAAAAACGCTAAGCTTCCGGGGCCTAATTGTGGATATGCGGATTACCCCTGCCAGTATGGCGATGCCAAAGTTTTGAGCTATACAAACAATCGGGAGGTTTCAATTTATTTACAGCTTCAACTTCATCAGGCCTATGGAGGATTTTTGGATTCGGAGCAAGAAGATCATGTTACTTTAAATATCATTACGACTTCTGGAATGCGTGTTCCGTTTTTAGATCAAATTGTTGTGTATGGTGAAAGTATTTCCCTCTGGCTTCTCCCTCATCATAAGCTTGAAATCGCACAGTGGAACGATAGCGACAAGAGAATCAAAATTAAAAATGCGTATGCTTATGCACCCGAGGCAAACTGAGCTCCAATCTCGGAGCGGCGCCAAGATTAGTTGCGTCCAACCTCTAGAGATATTTCCTTTTTAGCTCGTGACAGAACGACAATAGTCTTTCCGTCCCGGTCCCAGAAAAAGCTTTCGATTTCTGTTTGAAGATCGGCCCACTCCCTCAGTTGGTTCCAAGGAAATTTTATAGTTTTTACCCGCTTCCCCTTAGAGTCAAACACAATGATTTTTCGATCTCGAAGGTGGCTACCACTCCCAAAGCTTAAGAGATCAGCGATGATCGCGATATTTCCATTTTCAGATACTTGAAAAGCTTCGCCCTTACGTGGTCTATGAAGACTGTAGGCTCCCTCATCGGTTATAAGCTTTGTGTAGTCATCTCTGAAAAAGTCTA
>PCXB01000062.1 GCA_002787535.1 Deltaproteobacteria bacterium CG11_big_fil_rev_8_21_14_0_20_45_16 | reverse complement strand
AATTTTTATTGAAACCCTAAGAAAAGAAGCTTAAATCAAATGAAGCCCGTTTGGAATCCTAACGGAATCTGGGACATCACCACACAAACTCCTCTTTTAACATTCGCTCAAATGATAAGCCAATTGCGATCGATGCTGTTATCGTCGATGGAGATATTAACTTTCTATTGACGACAGAAAAGGGTTCAATACTGATTCAGCCCTAAGAGGCTGTAAGTTTTTTATAGGCAGATCCTAATTGTTCCTTGAACTTTAAGGGGGCGGTATGCCAAGACATTAGGTGATGCCTGTAAAACTCAGACCGGTTCTTGACCTTTTTCCCATAAACAATGGCCTCGATAAAGAATTTGATCGTTTTGCGGATCTTATAAAAGTTTCTGAGAATATTTTAATATCTTCGACTCTGACATCGGATGGCGACTCCATTGGGGCTCAGCTTGGAGTTAAGTCACTCATCCAAAATATGATGGGATCAAAATCTTTAAACATTCGTATTATCAATGAAAGCCCCGTTCCTAATCGCTATAGATTTTTAAATGCTTCGGAATCCATAGAGGTATTTGATCCTGCGGCCGACCTTAAGGCAAACGAGTTTGATTTAGTGATTACTTGCGATGGTGGTATTGAAAGAACAGGTCAAGTAGCCGATATCTTAGGTGGAGTATCCCATAAGGTTTTAATTGATCATCATGCTATCGGAAGTCAGATGGAATATTCAGCGAGAATCTTAGATCTTGAGGCTTCGAGTACCTGCGAGCTTGTTTATAATATGTTTGAATATTTTGGAGTGCCCGTTTCAAGACAATTGGCGGAGGCGCTTTATGTGGGCATTGTTTTCGACACGGGTTTTTTTAAGCATTCATTGACGACGGCGCGTACGCACCATGTGGCAGCTCAAATGCTTAAGACTGGAATCGATTTTTCGAAGATCAGTGATCGGGCGATATTGGAGCGTTCATGGGGTGGGCAGCTTCTCTTGAAAAAGCTTTTGGATAATATGCAGCGGAGTAAATCAGGAAAAATTGTCAGCTCCTATTGGACCAAAGCGGATCTAGACGAAATCGCTTTTATTGATGGGGATCAAGAGGGGATGATCAATCAACTTTACTATATCGAAGGTGCTCAAGCCGTCGCATTGTTTGTGGAGGCTGAAGATGGCAAGGTGAAAGTTTCTTTTCGAAGTAAGGGCGAAGTCAATGTAGCAGAGTTTGCGCGCAGCTTAAATTCACACGGTGGCGGGCACAAGAGAGCCGCCGGTTGTATGCTCGAGGGGTCGATCGAAAAAGTTCGATCAGATGTTCTGAAAAAACTTGAAGATTCGGTGAATTAACCCAGTCTTTCGTCTAAATCGTCGAGAATTCGATTGTCCACCTTCCTGTCACGAGTGGAAGAGGCTGCGTTCGAGGTCGGTTTTGCAGCTAAGTTTGATTGGAATCGGGATTTCCGTCGCCAAAACAGGATAACGCCACCAATGGCTACTAAAAACGCAGCCCAAGGGAGAAGGTAAGAAAGTTTACCTCGGAAGTCAGATGCGGGTTCCATTTTGATTTGATCCCCGTAGCGATTGTTGAGAATAATTCGCAATTCATCGATGCTATCCCCCGCATGATAACGCTCACGAAGGTCTTTTCGAAGCTCTTCGGCCTTTCCACTTGGACAATCCAAAAGAGAATTGCCTTTGCAGTATGGACTCCAAACATCTGAGAAGAAAGTATTGAGTACATCTTCGGGATAGTCGGTTACGGGCCGATCTCCGATAATCGACAAAACGCCAAGGATGCTAAATATGAAACCTGTCATCTCTAAGCAGACTAGCGAAAGCCACCTCTAAGGTGAAGCAAATCAGGGAAGAACCCGAATTCCGTCGGTTACGGAACTAGCGTCGGATGGGTTCGTCATGGGAGTGTGCATGAGATGAGAGTCTTTTTCCTCTTGCAACTGGCGGCTGTATTCTTTTTTTAATAGTTCCGAAAGGGAGATATCGGCCTGTTCCTTATCAGGCATTTGTACAGGCGCTTTTTGAACTTTGCCAAGAAGGTCCGTCTTCCGATTTACCGCAGCTATGCTTTGCTTTTGAAATTCTTCCCAAGTAGCTGTTCGAAGCTTAGGTTGCTTCAGTTCCTGAATCTTAGAAAGAACAGGTTTTTGAATTTCGTCATAAAAATCTTTGGAGCTTAAATATGAAAGTAACTCTCGCTCTCCCATTTTGCGAATTTTTGCTCGGAGCTCTTTGATTTTGTTAGCCCCCGATTTGGCAATCTCTCGAATTAATTTTGAATCATCGTCTCGAGCAGCGGACTGAATGCTTTCGAGCTCGTCCCGAATCGAAGCGATTCGATCATCGGCTTTGTCAAAACCTTGGGCCAGTTTAGCTATCTGTATCATTCTATCTGTGCTGGGCGCACTTTCCTTACGAGCATTTTGAATCTGTTCGGTGAGCTCCTTTCGAAGCGTGCTTGCTTTTGTATAGCTCTGGTCCTCAAGTTTTTGATGCAGAGTTCTTTCCCAATTCAAAACATTGGCCGTACGATTGGGTGGCCAGAGTAAGCGCTGACTTTCGATGACTACGGGTTCAATAAAGCGGCGGTAAACATAGGCCGAATGTTGGATCTGTTGAAGCCTTTCGAGCTTGTCGACATTGCTAAGGCTATCATCCATTTGACCTTCAAGACTGCCTTGGAGGTCCTTAACTTCTTCTAAAATAAGCCACTCGCGAAGGCCCATGCTTCCAAAAATGCACAAGACCGAGACGCTTAGGATTATCCAAACTTTCATTCTTTAATTATGAACTTCTCGCGTTGACCAGTAAAAGAATTTCGCTTGCACTTTCCTCGATGGCTTTATCTGTGACATCAAGGATTGGCCAGCCGTGTCGACGCGCCAATTGGCGTGCCGATTCGAGCTCTTCGCGTATTCGCTCCGCGTTAATATAGTTGTCTGAAGATGCAACGTCTTTTTTGCGGAGGTTCTGGAATCGAACTTTTCGGATACGCTCCAGGTCAATGGGGCTAATCGTCAAAAAAACGATTGGTACTCCCTGTTCATGAGCGTCAAGGAGTTCTTTGGGGGCATCGATGCCCGGCACCAGAGGGACGTTAGCAACTTTATATCCCTTGTGAGCAAGAAAAATAGAAGTTGGAGTCTTGGAGCTTCGCGATACACCTACCAAAACAATATCAGCCTTGGAGAGCTCATTTAATTTCATGCCATCATCATGTTTGACCGTGAACTCAATAGCTTCGATTCGCTCAAAATAATCTGAAGCTTGAGTCGAATGCAAAGCCCCAGTGGCTTGGGTGGGATTTGTTTGTAAGAAACTCGAAAATATTTCAACGGCCGGATAGAGAAGATCAATGCCTGTGAGCTTTCGATCTCTTATGAGCGACCAGGCTTTCTTTCGAAGATCTTGAGCAGCGAAGGTATAAGCGACAAGATAGGGCGCTTTGATGCTATCCAAAAGTTTTCGAAATTCTGTTTTGGACTGAATCTTTGGGTGGCGAGTTACTTTCGTGTCTGGAAGTTTAAATTGAGCGAGTACGGCTTGAACATAGCTCTCGGCCGTGTCACCTGTTCCATCTGAGACCACCATGATACGTTCTTGCAACTTCACGGCGTTCACGAGTGAAAACCTTCCATATCCCATTCATAACTTTTTAGAGCTTTGTTGATTTCTCGATCCAGTTCCAAGTCCGAGTAATTAAGTTCCCTTCTCATAATGTCGGCGATGGCTGGTACAAGATCTTTTCCAGGTTTTTCATAATAAAGAGAACTTCGGCGCCTTAGAAAGTCCAAGGGACTCATCGCCATTTCGTGATGGCAGGAATATATAACTTCTGAGACCAAATGAGGATGAGTGGAAGTGATCCGTTTGCGTTCCAGCTTCCTCTCTTCATCGTAGGTCCTCACATCTGCTGAATAAAGTCCAAAGGTCCTTTCCAGATGGGTGTCACCGCCCCCGCGATAGGGCTCGTCTTGAAGCGGAAGGCTCGCCGTTTGGCAAGATTTGCGAATTCCCATTTTCCTGGCAATTTTATCGATGCTCTCCTCCGCAATTTCTCGATGCGACGTAAGTTTTCCGCCCAGTACATGGAAAAAGCGATGCGGTCTTTCCTCGATGAGATGTTCACGAGAAATTTTGGAGTTTGATTCAGAGTCGAGCGGTTGAATCAAGGGGCGAACCGCGGCCCATGACTGGAGAACATCGTCTGGCGAGATTTGATAGGTAAAATATTTTTTGAACATCGTCAAAATATAATCAAGGTCTGCTTTGGTCGCTCGAGCTTTGGCGGGGTCGTTGATGTTGGTGTCTGTTGTTCCAAGATAGGTAATGCCATTCCACGGAATGGCGAAAAGTATTCGATCGTGATCCGGATCGGAAAGGACGAATGCTTTGTCCAATGGAACTGCATCGCGCAGAACGATAAAATGAACCCCTTGGGTTAAATGAAGACTGGGCTTGATCTGTAAAAGAGCTCGTACCTGATCCGAAAACGGACCAGAACAGTTTAGGACAAATTTAGTTTTTACTTTGTAATCCTTTTGATCCCAGGAATCATGAAGCCCTACCGTATAGCCACCAGTATGTTCCTCAAAAAAACTTGCGGCGACCTGGTTGATGCACTGAGCGCCATGCTTATGTGCTGATTTGATCACTTCGATGACCAGTCGATAGTCTTCGGCAAAACTGTCTGTATAGACCATGCTACCACTAAGATTTTCGGATCGTAGCTGTGGAAAGTCTATCATGGTTTTATTTCGACTCAGGTTGCGATGGCGCTCCTTAAAATAAGTGAAGGAATCATAGACGCCGAGTCCGAGGTTTAACATCCAACGTGGCGGGTAAACTTTCTCATAGGTAGGAAAAACAAAATCCATTTTTCGTACAAAGGGGGCATACAGCGATTCAAGTCTTTCGCGTTCACGGATGGCCGTATAGACAAGCGAAAATTCAAAATTTTTTAAATAACGGATGCCACCATGGATTAGTTTGGAGGACCCGGAGCTTGTTCCCGAAGCAAAGTCGTCCTTTTCGACGAGCAAGGTTTTAATTCCGCGGAGACTTGCATCTCTTGCGCAAGCAGCACCAATTATTCCGCCGCCAACAATGACAAGCTCAAAGCTTTCGTTCGATAAGGATTCTAACACTTGCTTTCGTGTCTCAAATGAAAAAGCGGGCGATAGTTTGGCGCGAATACTTTCAGTCATTATTCGTTGGCCTCCGCGGCGGCGATGATCGCCATATTAACTATCTCTTCAACCGAGGAAGCGCGTTGCAAAACATGTACGGGTTTGCGTGGTCCCATCAGAATCGGGCCAATAATTTCCGCCTGGGCCAGTCGCTTCAAAAGTTTGTAAGCAATATTTCCCGAAGTCAGATTAGGAAATATTAGAAGGTTGGCGGGCTCTTTTAGTTCGCTAAATGGGAAGTCAGATAACAACTCCCGACTTACGGCAGTGTCGGCTTGCATTTCCCCATCAACAATGAGTTTTGGGCGTTTTTTTCGAACCATTTTGATGGCCTCATGAATCCTATCGTTTGTGGGATGAGACGAAGAACCGAAGTTTGAAAAACTCAAAAACGCAATTCTTGGTACGATATCAAAAAGTTCCAATCTTTTGGCCGATTGTAAGCAGATTTCTGCCAAGGCTTCAGCCGAAGGATCAATGTTGACCGTGGTGTCGGCGAAAAACAGAACTTTCCCGCGAATAATGACCATATAAAGGCCGGCTGCATAGCGGTATTCGGGTTTCATACGAATGATTTGTAAAGCGGGGCGAATTGTATCCGGATAGCTTTTTGTAAGACCTGATACGAGACTGTCTGCTCGTCCCAACTGGACCATCATCAATCCAAAATAGGTTCGTCGCTTCAAAGCTTTCGAAGCTTCTTCATGATCCATTCCATGGCGCTGCCTAATTTTGTAATAATTTTGAACGAATTCTTCCATTTGCGGATCTTCCAAATGGTCAACAATCTGAATGCCATTCAAATCTACTTTATGCATCTTTGCGGTCTTTTCTATGATTGAAGGTTTTCCCAAAAGAATAGGTGAGCAAATTTTTTCATCCCATAGGAGGTGGGCGGCTCTAATAATCTTAGGCTCGGTTCCTTCCGGAAAGACGATTTTCTTGAGTGAGCGCTTCGCTTTCAAAATTGTTGCACTCATGATTTGGCGAGAAGGATCTATACTTGCCTGAAGCTCCAGCTTATATTTTGGGAGATCAATTTTGCGTCTCGCCACCCCAGACTTTATTGCCGCCTCGGCAACTGCGGGAGCCACCCAAAAGAGCGCTCGCGAATCAAAAGGTTTTGGAATGATATAGTCCGGGCCAAAGTGAAAGTATGTATCGCCATAGGCACGAGCCACGGATTCGGGTACATCTTCTTGCGCAAGAAGTGCCAAGGCTTTGGCAGCCGCCATTTTCATTTCATCATTTATTGATTGGCTGACCACATCAAGAGCACCTCTAAAAATATAGGGAAACCCTAAGACGTTGTTAATTTGATTGGGGAAGTCTGACCGCCCGGTGGCAACGATGGCGTCGGCCCGAGCCTCCTTTGCTTCATCATAAGAAATCTCAGGAGTTGGGTTCGCGAGCGCAAAAATAATTGGTTTCTTGGCCATTTTTTTTACCATGGCTTTGGTGATCAAACCCCCTACGGATAATCCTATAAAAACATCAGCTCCCGAAAGGGCTTCCTGAACGCTTCGGTTCTTGGATGGATGGGCGTATTTTTGTTTGTAGCGATCCAAATCCTTTCGGCCGCTATGAACCACTCCTGACTTATCGCAGAGAGTAATGTTCTTAGGCTTGATTCCTACTTTCTGAATCAAATTAGCGCACGCAATCGCAGCTGCGCCGGCTCCGCTGAAGACGACTTTAACTGCAGTGGCCTTTTTCTTTGCAATTTTTAAGGCGTTAATCAGAGCGGCTGTAACTATAATTGCTGTGCCATGTTGGTCATCATGAAAGACGGGAATCTTAAGACTCTTTCGAAGCCTTTCCTCGATTTCAAAGCATTCGGGAGATTTGATATCTTCAAGATTGATGCCACCAAAGGTCGGTTCAAGCATTTGGCAGGCGGCGACAACTTCATCAGCTGTATTGGCTTTGAGTTCAATGTCAAAGACATCCACATTCGCGAATTTCTTGAAAAGGACAGCTTTCCCTTCCATGACAGGCTTAGCTGCAAGCGGGCCAATATTGCCCAAACCCAAGACGGCCGTACCGTTAGTAATAACAGCCACTAAATTGGATCGAGCGGTATAGTCGGCGGCCTTGTCCGCGGATTTGGCTATTTGGAGGCAGGCGGCGGCAACACCGGGTGTATAAGTGAGAGAGAGATCCCGCTGCGTGCGCGTAGATTTGGTTGGAACGACTTCAATCTTGCCCGGCTGACGTAGATTTTCGTCCTGACTTGAAAACTCATGGTAACGAAGAGCGTCTTCTTCTGAAATTTTGAGGTGGTCCGAGAGGCTTGGGCTTTTTGCATTTTTTCGTTTCATAAATCAAGATCTTCCTTTTCTCATAACTCAGATTTTGCGCTCAAAAAAATTGGCAAGCAAAATGAAGCTGTTCGATTCGATTTATTGTCTACCCAGGCGGCGTAAAACCAAAAATCTTTCCTCATTTTGAGCACATTATTGACAGTCGAATGGCGCATTTTTAATGTCAATAGTCTGTCAGTAATGAATTGAGGGGGCACGAGAAAAGATAAATGTACCAAGGCGATCCTACAATTAATGGGACTCGGTCCGATCATGACCAAATGAAGCTTGATCAACTTGGAGCGGAAGCCAAGGCGATTCTGAAGTCTATACAGACCGAGGATACGAAGCTTCAACAGTCGGGCCAGCTTATGCGCTCGGACCTTCATTATTTTAGGGCTCGCTTCAACTATTATCGCCTGAGTCTGATGCGCCTTTTGCCTGAAGAACGAAAGGCTTTGGAGCCCATACTTTCCAATTTTAGGTGCCATATTGTCGAAAACGAGGCCGGTGTGGGGGATTCTAAATCAGAGACGTCGTATACGCCCTTTTTGGCTCCTGTAGAGAAGGCATCGGCGTCAGCGTCCAAAGCGGCAGAGCCGGCGGCTGTGAGCTCCATGGGTCAGATTTCGGAGGAAATGCCGAGACGAGAAATTAAAAATTTAGAAAAGACACAAGCCTACGGATCTAGCATGGCTCCGGTTCAAACATCCGTACGGGCAACCGACATGTCTAGTGATGTTTTAAACGACTTGCGCCTGGTTCGCTTGGCACTCACGGGTCAAATTTCTCCAGAGTCCGCGCCTGTCGTGATCCAAGCCTTGGATCACGTAATTGCAAAAATCGAAAAAAGGGGTCAAAAAAGGGGTCAGGGCGGTTAAGTGCCAGGCTAATTACCTGGCACTTAACCGCCCTGACCCCTGATCTAAAACCTAGAACTTTAACAAGTCGAGAACGATTTGAAGGCTCACGTTGGCCTGACTCAATACGCTTACCCCGGCTTGTTGGAGAATTTGTTGCCGAGTCAACTCAGCGGTTTCTTCCGCGATGTCCGCATCAAGGATTTGAGATTTAGCGGCATCGAGGTTTTCCACGGTTAAGAGGGCTGCATTGCTAGCTGAGTCGAGTCGATTTTGAAAAGCTCCAATGCTCGCGCGACGCTGAGAAAGTCTGTATAGGGCAGCATCCACGAGCGCAAGAGCATTTTGAGCCCTTGGTTGAGTGGAAATATCGAGATCCTCGGACGTCAAAGTTTCATATTCTCCATCGCCCAGAAACACACTCATGTCGTTAGTACTAAAATTTGTAACCAACAGATCTGACACCCCATCGTTATTGATGTCCACTAGGGTGGGCGATGCGTTCGGGCTGCCTCCCACTGTTAGAGTTTGGTGGGGCGTGAAATTTCCGTGTCCATCACCAAGCGCAATGCTCACGGTTCCTGAACCCTTATTGGAAGTTACTATATCTAGAATATCATCGTCGTTTACATCTTTCAGGACAGGGGAAGAGTAAGGACCACTTCCCACCGAAAGAGTCTGGTGAGGCGGTGAAATTTCCATTTCCATCTCCTAGGCTCACGCTGATCGTCCCATCGACATTATTGCTTACGACCATATCCAGAATTTGATCGCCATTTAGGTCCTTCAATACCGGGGAGGAAAAAGGTTCGTTTCCGACTGTGAGGGTTTGCTGGTGTATGAAATTTCCATTTCCGTCGCCCAAAGCGATAACGACATTATCCGAATCATATAACATCCATACTCCGGTAAAAATCGTGATCAGGGCTGCTGGCGTCATTATACCCCAATAGAGTCGCCTCTCCATGACGATGAATCGTTCAAGGCCAGCTTTGTCCTCAGTAATAGAATGATAGACAAACAGACGTGGAAGATAAAACAAGCCTGCGAACCAAGAAACCATAAAAATAATATGAAAAGCTTTCACCCAAAGCACTTAAAATATCTTTCTGAAAAGCTTAAAAGCGCGCGACCACTTCAATATAAGCTTTCAATGGTTTTTTATCCCCTAGCTCACGCTCTATATAAGTGCCTGGAAGAAAGAATGAACCGCCTCCGCTGGTCGTTAGCGCCTCATTGATTTTGTAAATCAGGCTGGCATCCAGTTCTGTTCCAATATTCCTGCTCTTACTTGCAACACCCGTTCCAAGTCCCGTTGAGCCATTAAGTTTATAGGCCGGTTTATCTGTCTGAACTCGGAAGAACTCATGAGCGTCTACAAGCACTCCCCACTTTTCATTCAGCCAGTTTTGGAAATGAATGGCTGATGCCATGATGTTTCTTCGACCGAGCAAATCTAAATGGCCCAGCCATTTATGCGCCGTGGGATAAAGCTGATTGTAGTCTTCGGATGCATATAGAAGGTGTAAGGAAGCCCGGCTCTTATGCAGCCAATCGTAACTGTAGCCGAGCTCTCCATCGGCCTGAAAAGCACTTTGAGATGCCCCGAGCATTGAACCGTACTGTCCTGTTATTTCTGCGCGATAATCCATGCTGTTCCAGGCGCTCTTTAGGCGACTTCCATAGGTATAGAGATGAATCAAATTGGGAGTTCCACTAGGATCTCTGGAAAATAGTAGGTAAAAATCTAGACTAGTGAGGCCATAAACATCCTTAAAAACACTATAGGCGCCCAAGAAATCAGAATCTCCATCACCACTTGAGGAGATATTACGATCCGTAATCTTGGCCCAAAATAAATCCAACTGCATAGCCTCGTAAGATACACTCGACTTCAGCGCATCAAAACTGCGGCCAACATTAGACCAACCCACGGATCCAATGAGGAGTTCATCGCCATAAACGAGTTCTTGGCGGCCTAGTTTCATTTCAAAACTGTCTGCGAATCGATGAGAAATATAAGCTTGATGAAGACTTAATGAATTATCAAATAGCGATCCACTCGTGTTCTGAGTTTGAGCCGTCGGTACACTTTGGACA
>PCXB01000060.1 GCA_002787535.1 Deltaproteobacteria bacterium CG11_big_fil_rev_8_21_14_0_20_45_16 | reverse complement strand
CGGGTGGGGCTCAAACCCTCAATTTAACGCATTACATCCCAACTAATTCGGAAAAGATCCCGGAGGATCCTCGCTAAGGTTATCGGTCTGAATTTTGCTCATCAATGCCGATTCCGCCTCTTGAAGTTTCTTTGATTGCTCTTCAAAATCTTTTGACGCTTGCGAAAACTCATCCGCCACAAATCGGTAGTAAGCTGAGGTGTGTTGAGTATCTTCCTCTGTTGGATTCATGAGGCTTGTAAGGGCGAGTTGGCCCAAGGTCTGTCCCTTTTGAATCATATCCGCGAGGCTTAGAATTTTATCTTCTGAAAGAATTATTCGATAGAAATTCTTTTTTTCCTCGTCGAGAGGAATTTCCAAAACATAGTTCGAAATATAGGGGAGGCCATTAGGTGCAACATTTTCCTGTTCTTGAGAATGAGTAAAAGATGGAAATAAGCTAATACAAACTATTAATCGTCGAATCACTTTGCCAATTCCCTTTCCGCCAACTCTTTAAGTTGCCTCAATCTATTGAGGCTCTCTTTCGTGCGAAAGCTCGTGGATCCTTCCAGTGGAGCTTGAAGAACGGGTTCTAAGCTTCGTGTAGCTAGTTCCAATTCAAATCGAGTCCGTAGGCGATCTCTCCATTCAGTCTCGGAATTTGGATTCTGATTCGAAGCAATCGCATTGATTAGCCGAGTCTGCAAATTCCGATACTTTTGTCTCCAAAGAGTGGCCGCACTAAAAACCTGGTTGATTCGTTCTTCGAAAGCGAGGCTAGCATTGTAGAATGACCATTCTTCGGCGCGTCCTTGCAGCTGTTGAGCGTGAAGTATCCCAATTTGTCCGTTCATTTCTTCCGCAAGCTTAAAATCATTCTTCGCCGCGCTATGTAGCGTATCCATTTGTGATAAGACTGCTTCCATCTCCATAAGAGTTTCGGGTTTTTCTTTAGTGTCCAAAACTGATTGGCACACCTCGAATTTTTCATAAGCGTGAGATTTAAAGCCGGCGGATTCTAGAAAGCGACACCATTCGTTCCGATTCTGAACTACAATCTCATGCGCTTGGCTAAAATCCGAATTCACTAACCGATAACGGAAAATCTTTTGACTGTAAGTGCTCGCAGAATTTACTCGTTGAAACAAGGGTTCTAGACCCTTAAGGGATCGAGTTAACTTGTAGGTCTGAAAGGCAGCAAAAGGGGTTGAGGTTTGAATGGCCCAAGGGAAGATCCACTCGGCTAGCGCGGCTCGCTCCATATCTGGAAGGCGATGGATCGCTTTCGTAAGACTCGAATCCAAGGAACTCGCAAATTCAAAACTTTCCTGTAAAGTTTCAGTGAGTCTGAACTTTGCCAGACGATCTCCCAAATCAAGAAGCATTTGAGCATCGTTAATTTTCATCTTTGCATCAGAGGCTTCTGATATTTTCTTCGTACGGAGTTCAAAGTCGGTGGCAATGATTTTTAAAAACTCTTTTACATCCATCGAACTATATTGACTGAACGTCGCGTCTGACTCGAGATCTAGGCTATTCATAACCGACGACGACTCACAGGTTGACGAATTTCGACAGTTTTGAAGAAGCGATTCAAAGCTCTTGGGTCCGACGAAGAAACCTCTTGCAAGAGTTTCAGCAATTCTTTTTGCACTTTTACTAAGTTGGGCCATTTTCTGAAATCGAATTAGAATAGGCAAAGCTTCTTCAGGTTGATTTTGTCTTAAATAACTCTCAACGAGTTTCTGAATGTTAGAGAGAGCAATGTTTTCAAAAATGTCTTGAGCGTTATTGTCGTAAGTCGTTGTGCGATGTAGTTGATCGATAGCTTGGAGAATATGGGACCTAAAGCTTTTGAGCTCCAAAACATTTTGTTGCTCAAGGAGCCAATTGAAAGCGGCAACTTGATGATTCCTTTCAACGGGAACCGAGCAACTTCGGTCGAGCCCAAAGGCTTGATCGTAGTAGTACATTCGAAGTTTCAACTTATTCTCACTTGATTCTAGGAATCTCAAAGCGGCGCCTTCAAAGGCGTTCATTGCGCTCAAATTGCACTGGGCGGATGCAAAGCCAATAAGCTGACCGTCTAAGTTATCAGTGGCCGTAGGCCACGAGGTTTCTCCAGTTTCAAAGCCTTTCCAGAATTTATCCCACTCGAAATTGATCGATGCGTGTTTGCCGAGTTCGCTTAGCACCTCGGTGCGTGCTTTAGTATCCGAAGCAAGTGTCCATTCATGTTTAAATCTGGCATAAGACCAAGATTCAGGCTCGGGAACGAGAACCTGAATTTCTGTTTCTTTAGGGGTCATGGAAATTTCTGTCGACTCACAGCTTATGAGAACGAGGCTGATTAGTGCAAAAAGCAGCATGCTGAAGCAGTGTCCAAACGAGTTGCGAAACATTCTGCATCTCTAGTACAGATTGTGCGGCTTGGGTAGAGGCTCAAATTGTAACGATTGTGGCCAGTCCTCCGAGAAGTCTCTCAATAATTGCAATACTTTGGAGCTTTGACTTTCCGTTGCCAGGTCGTGTCAGGCTTTAGCTGCTGGTAAAGTAGAGGCTGAGATAATAATTGGATCCTGGCGAAGTTCGTCGCGAGGGACCTTAAGGGCATGAGGATTGTCGACCTCATCAATGGCTTCCGCAATCATAAGTTCATAGAGGCGGGAAGTCGTTCGCATCCCATACATTACGGCCTCCAAATCACTTTCGGTTTTGACGAGATCATCCACGTAAATTTCTAATAATTTGTTGTGATTAAATTCAAGCCCCGAGCTGTCTTGAAAGAAGGCCATGGCCTCCTTAGGCACGCCACTTTTTTGAAGCGCGTCCAAGTAACTCCGACTTCCGTAGGCAGGCATAAAATCAAAATGCAGCAAATATCCAAGATAACCCACAGGGTTGAGATGCTGGACTTGGTAATAGCCGTAGGCAATCAGCGCCATAGTCGAAGGTAGCGGGCGCTCGCAGGGTATGTTCGAGGTATCGACGCCCAGGTTCTTAAGATCGAGCAAGGCCAGCTCATCGTGGCCAATCTCCGAAAGGGCATCTCTGAAAAACGTTCGAAGATGTTTCCGCTGATGTCCTCGAAAGAAAGCGGTAGCAAAGGCCTGAACCTGTGGCCGCTCACGTGCGTGATAGTAACTTTGGCGAAGAATCGACTGATAGTGGTTGAGCCCAATCGTGGCGTTCAAGATCTTCTGAAAGCTAGGACGAGCATTCATTTCGTCGAAGGCGAGCTTCCATTCAATCTTAATTTTGGTCATTAGACCTTCGGCTGGGTTGTTATTCATAAGAATGGGTACAGTTAGCGGAAGTTAGGCCCGAAACTCCAGAATTCCTCTCTGACAACGACTGACAGTATAAGTCTTTGTAATTGTTATACTAAAAATTATTTTTGCATTTTATGTCAGAATGAAAACTGAAAAATAATCTAATAATATTAGATAGTTACAATATAATAGCACTTTTCTATAAATTTCGATTATGGGTCGTTAATTTGCCAAATTCTTAAAACTGACCTAATAAAGCTCCAGAATGTTTGCTTCAAAAAGCGGTTCGAACTTAAGCGCCGCCAATCCTTCTGTCCTCGCGCGCTCGGACCTTGAGTCACGAGCTTTGGCTCAATTAAAAACTCATAACATCGTTTTGATTCGCGCCCCTATCTTGGCAGGCAAGACGACAAGTCTCAAAAATATATCAAATAATTTGCAGAGAAATGGAGTGGATTGCTTGTGGTTGTCGATTGAAAGGCCATTGAGTTTATATGAATGGATTCGAGAGAGCTTTCGCTTGCTTGGAGCGTCGATGCGGAGTGAGGCGTCGGTATCGGAGAGCTTACGCGAGCTCTCTCGAGTCTTAAATAGTCGATCCGTGGTTTTGATTGTGGACGGACTCGATCATGTGGAAGCTTATAATGAAATTCTGCGAGTCCTTTGGGGCAGCTTGACTCACTCAAAGCTTCTAGCCTCGATCGATCGAGATGAGCCTTTGGATGAAGATGTGGTGCTGGACCTCGCGGTCATTGATCTTCCAGATTTTTCTCCACAGGAGATTTTAAGGCTCTGTCAAAATCTTGGAATTCGAATGGAGTCTAAAAATCAAAATCACTTGATCGAAAAGCTTTGGAAACGAACTCATGGAAAGATCATCCTAGTTCGAAAGGTGCTTGGGTGGCATCTCAGCCGGGGAGTAGAACTTACGCCAGCCAGCGTCGAAGCTGCCCTCGAGGGCCTCTCAGACAACTTTCTTGAGCGAGTTTGGAATAGCCTGTCCAATCGTAGGCGAGAAGCTCTTCTGAGAATTTGTGCGACCGAATTTGATAGGTCGATTACGAATGATAATCTCGAAATCTTAGGGCGATACAGCGTTGAGATCCTTCAAGCTAGTGGGATTTTAAATAGCCACAATGGGCAACTTTTGCGCTCCGATCGGATTTTCGAATTCGCACAAAATAAGCATAAGGATGAATTGATAAGAGTTCGGGAAGCTCTACTTAGTGAACTTCGATCAGGTACAAATATTCAAGTATGTGAAGAGTGGATCTGGCAATGCATCTCGCTTGATAGATCTTCGGAGGCCGTTGCAGGTTTAGATAGACTTGTTGAAAGCCATGCATCCAAGATCAATTCAGCCAATTTATTAAAATTAACAAACTCAATTTATTCGGATATTTCGCTCAAGGCCTTTGAGTTGCGTCGAAACGCACTTGTGGCAAGGGATGAACTCGATCAAAGCTTTCTTGAATTGGAGCACCGCTTAAATCGACTTGATCTTGATCAGGCGGAGCGCGCGTATCTATATGCCGCCGGTGCGCGAACAAAGGCCTTTCTTGGAAAATTTTTGGAAGCTGAAACTTTGCTCGAGACGGCTCTAGAACTTTCTATTGAGAGCGATTCTAAGCATCTCTTTGTTTTGGCGTCTGCGGGACGTGTCTATCAAAGGTTGGATCCGGCCAAAGCCTTGGGCTATTTGGATGTTGCTGAATCTGTTTCTAAGAAATGGAACGATGCGGCGAAGAGCTATCTGGGTTATATCTTTTTCAGTAAAGCCTATGCTTTGGCACAGTTGGGTCGGGCAGAAAAAGCTATTAGATACTATATGGAGGCGAGTGAGAAATTTCATGGCATTGGGATCTCTCAGATGGGATTTCTCTCCGAGTTCAACAGCCTTCAAAACCTCTACAAATGGGGTGCCGTCCAAAGCTGTCTTGAGAGGGTTGATGAAGTCGAAAGTCGATTAAAGTCGGTTGGCTTTTCTGGGGTGAGGCGCAATTTGGCAGACTTGAAAATTCGCCTTCTTATGGATACGGGTAGACTGGCCGAAGCCAAGCGTCTTTGGTTGCAAACTTTTGATTTGGTGAGTCTTGGTTCCAAAGACTTTGAGCCAACTTTGAAGTTGGTCGAAATTTTGATTCAAATGGGAGATCTGGTTGGAGCGAGAAGCTTCCTAATCTCTCTTTTGGGGGCCGAGTTTGTGATGTCCAACGCTGGGTATCGAGACATTCTTCAAAAATTAGCTTCCATCGTCGACCGCGCTGTGTTGATGGAAGCGCCCAGGTTTGGATTTCGAGATATTACCGCGAGCTCGGGTGCAGCGGTTCAACCCTTTCAAGGTCAGATTTTATTTCTTACCTTTCATTTGTTATGGAGCGGGTCATGGGAGTTGTTGGAAGGTTTTGAGTTTAAGGATCTAGACAAACTTCCGCTAGCTCGCGTGGAGAAACGTTCGATGGCCTGTCTTTTAGCTTGGCGGAAGCTCCTGGGATCAAGAGTGGATGAGGCGGGAGAACAATTTAAGCGGCTCGAAAATTTCTTCTTGGAGAATCGTCTAAAGGTTTGGCACCTTCGGACTCAGCTAGGATTATGCCTGATCGATTTGATTCGCCAGCAAGCTTCGCAAGCAAAAGCCCGACTTCGAAGTCTTTATGAGCAAATAGATGGCATTGACTCTCAGATGGACCTTTATTTATTCGATCTCGTTAAAAGAATTGCGGATCTGAAAGTAATGAATCTTGAATCTCTAGAAAATATAACTTGGATGAATGTGGATAATTTTAAGAAAGAAGATGAATCCATGCGAGTGAAGTTTGGTCTGACGAGTTGTCAGCAAAGATTTTCAGACCATCTTTTGGAACTCACAAACATAGGATCTCCTCGAAAAGTTATCATAAGGACGCGTTCAGAAGAGGCGATAGTCGAAGAGAGAGCTTTCGATAGAAAGAGTCTTTCGCACTTTGATTTGGTCTATGATGAGCGTGATCAGGTCTTGTTTGTAAGAAATCAGATCGTATCAGTTGCTGGTCGTGGTGTGCTGAATGCGTTGATTAGGTTATTATTTCAAAACTATGATGCGGAACTAAGTAAGGAGAGTTTGGCGCTCATCGTGTGGAAGGAGGTTTATCATCCTCTAATTCATGACAATCGAATATATACTTCTATAAAGAGGCTCCGTCAGCTGATTACACCCAAGTTAGGCGCTGACTTTGTGGATGTTCGCGAGGGAGCCTATTCCTTAAAACAGACCCTAAGTTTTGCTTGGATATGTAACCATGAAACTCGAGTTCGATTTTCAGATCAACAGATGCTTCTTTTGAGCCAACTTCAAAGTTCTCGGTCGATGAGTCGTCAGGATATTCAAAAACTTTTTCGAGGCAGTCGGACGCAGACCCTTCGAGAACTTAAGCCTCTACTCGATCAAGGTTCCCTTGAATCTTACGGTAGCGGACGAGCTGTCCGCTACCGTTTGAGTTCTAATGGTATCAACTCCCTTCATGGTCATGGGGAATAAGCTCTGGCGCGCCCGAAACATTACGGACGATCTCATAGAGGGATCCATCAATGTTGATAACGTCGAATTCAGATAGGTTACAGGTCGGCGTAGCGGCAGTGTGGCCAACCAATAGATTGCTAACTTCAGGCGCGCTAATTGCGAAAGTTGAGCTCGTCGCAAGAAGGCCCAAGCTTACAATACCAAAAAGTTTACTTACTCTCATTTGATCTCCCTCCACAGATACGAATGATTGATTTGTTCTAAGACTTTATTTTACCTTCGATCTGGAGGTGGCAAAAAACGTGCCGCGAGCTTATGAGCTGAACTTAAGAGCTATGAATCAATTGGCCCTGTAAGCTTCGGGGCTTAGAAGCTGTTTTGCTTTGAATTTTGGAATGACTGAAAAATTTTCAGACTCATTTTTATTTCTTTTCAGAACGCGCGCGAGTTAGAGTCATCCGAAATGGCAAAAAATCATGAAGTTTATTTGATCGATGCGAGTGCGTTTATATTTCGAGCCTATTACGCTCTGGCGCCACTATCTTCAAAGGGTCGCCCGTCTCACGCGGTGGCAGGTTTTGCTTCGATGTTACTAAAGCTTTTAAGGGAGAAATCTCCAAAATCTTGTGTGGTGGTGTTTGACTCTAAGAAGCCTTCGTTTCGTAAGGAGATTTATCCAGAATACAAAGCCAATCGCGAGGTTCCGCCGCCGGATCTTTCGGGGCAGATCGTGGCGGTAAGGCGGATGTGCGAAAAGGCTGGCTTTCCTATTTTGCAGGAAGAAGGTCTTGAGGCGGATGATTGGATTGCGAGTTTTGTTCGCAATGCCTTTCCCAACGAGAAAGTCGTCATTATATCTTCGGATAAAGATCTTCTGCAGCTCGTTGATAAACGTGTGCAAATGTATGACAGCTTTCGTGATAAACGAACCGGCATAGGGGAAGTCGAGGAAAAGTGGGCCGTCAAACCAGACCAAATTCGTGATCTTTTAGCTCTCACGGGGGATAGTTCGGATAATATTCCGGGCATTGAAGGCGTCGGCCCGAAAACCGCGGCCAAACTTCTTAATGAGTATGGCTCAATCGATGGCATTTATAGGAACCTTGCAAACTTGCCAGAAAAACAGCGCGCCAAATTTGAGGCCGCCAAAGAAGCCGTTAAGTTAAGTCAGAAATTGGTAGATTTAAAAGATGATTTAAAAATTCCTTTTGATCATTTGCCGGAGCTTCCTGAGTCTTTCCCAGGAGAGTTTAAAGATTTTCTTGTGGATTGGGATCTTCATCGAATTCTTACACAATTTGCAGATAGGCTAGGAAGTGACAGCGGTAATGCTTCAAATACAAATGCCTCTAGCTCTCGAGCTTTAACCGACTTACGTCTGTTAAAAACCATGGATGATTTAAAAGATCTGCGTGGCGAAATCGAGAAGGCAAAACTTCTCGCATTTGATTGTGAGACCTCGTCCTTTGATCGCAATTGTGCTCGCGTCGTTGGAGTGAGTTTTTGTACGCGACCCGATCGAGCTTGGTACATTCCGTGGAATCACGGAGAGGTAGATCTCAGCGCTACGGAGATGAAAAAACTAATTGTGGAGAGTCTCGCTCGACCTAACTTAGTTAAGTTGGCTCACAACGCGAAATACGATGTGGAGGTTTTGGGTGTTGAAGGAATCGAAGTTGTTAACTTGCAATTTGATACAATGATCGAAGGTCATTTGCTCAATGCTGATCGTCGTAGCGTTTCACTCGAAAACCTTGCTCGTGATTTCCTGTCAGAGGAAAAGGGCGACCTTAAAGCCCTACTTGGAAAGTCAGAGAATTTTGCGGATATTCCCTTGGATCAAGCCAAAGAATATGCAGCCCAGGACGCGGCCCTAACTTTTAAATTGCACGAATTGTTTAAGCCTCAATTGGAGGCCGACGCTTCGATTACATGGGTTTTTAAAAATCTTGAGATGCCACTTGTTGATGTCTTAGCGTCGATGGAAATGACTGGCGTGAGACTCGACGTGGATTTCTTAAAAGCTCTGTCTAAAGAACTTCATGAAAAACTCGAGCATCTTGTTACGGAGATTTATAGGTCAGCCGGACGAGAATTCAATATCGCCTCGCCAAAACAATTGCAGGAAGTTCTCTTTGCGGAGCTGAAATTGCCAACGACTAAGAAGACTAAAACTGGCTATTCGACCGACGAATCTGTTTTGCAAGAGCTTGCTTCCAAGCATGAGATACCGCGCTTGATTTTGGATTATCGCAAACTAGCTAAGCTTACTTCCACTTATGTGGATGTTTTGCCTGATATGGTTTCAGCCAGGGATGGTCGTTTACACACTCATTATCATCAAACTGGAACGGCCACAGGGCGCTTGAGTAGCTCCGATCCGAATCTTCAAAACATACCAGCTCGTAGCGAAGAGGGGATGAAGATTCGTGAAGCTTTCATTCCGGAGAAGTCCCATGTGTTTTTAAGTGCGGATTATTCTCAGGTGGAATTGCGCTTAATGGCGCATCTTTCGGGCGATGAGAAAATGATCGAAGCTTTTGCCCATCATCGAGATATTCATGCGGAGACAGCGAAGATTATTTTTGGGTCCTCCGATAAAGAGTTTCGTTCTCGCGCTAAGGCCATCAACTTCGGTGTCATATATGGGATTTCGGCCTATGGACTTTCGCAGCAGCTTGATATCGAACCTAAAGAAGCCAAGCAATTTATTGATTCGTATTTCGAGCAATTTCCAAAGGTTAAAGAATATATGGATGCTTCTATCAAGCTGGCGAAAGAGATGAAATTTTCCGAGACCCTCTTCGGTCGCAAAAGACCTTTACCTGACATCGACAGCAAAAATCCTACGCTGCGACAGATGGCTGAGAGAATCGCGATCAATGCTCCTTTGCAAGGTACGGCGGCCGACATCATGAAGTATGCGATGGTGCGTGTTCATCAGGAGTTGTTGTCAAAGAAGTTAAAATCCAGAATCCTCTTACAAGTTCATGACGAACTTGTTCTGGAAGCTTTTGATCCCGAATTGGATCAAATTAAAGTCATAGTTCAAAAAGCCATGACGGATCTTTCCAACACTCCCGGAGAGAATCTCAAAGTTCCATTGGTTGTCGACATTAGCACGGGCCCCAACTGGGCAGCTTTGTGACATCTCTATTTTCAGATCGAATCGAATGCCTGGCTGTCTGGTTCTAATTTGAATTCAATTTGTAGGCAAAAACCTTGCTATCCCCCATGCTCGGCACAACCAAAATATTGGTAGAAGGAATATAGCCAATATCTGCAGAATTCTTAATACCCTTTAAAATTAACTCGGATTTACCGGCAGGCGAGACCCAGAATACTTTTCCGGCTACCCAATCGGAGACTATAAAGTTTCCACGGGAATCCATTTCTAGGCCATCCAAATTACCTAACGCGCTCGTGATATTGGATTTGGACTTTGTCCGCAGATTTATTTTGTAAAGATGCCCTGGAGTCTTGGTGGACCAGTCAGCTTCGGGCCTACCCCAGGCGGCGACAATCAAATCATCTTCTAAAATTAAAAGTCCATTGGGGCCATCAGCCTTTTCGCCCTCGATTAAAACCGAAATTTTTCCGTTTGTGATTTTATAAATCTTGCCACCGGTCGTGTCTGAAACATAAACATTTGAATTCTTATCAATCGCAATATCATTCAAAAACTTTGAGTCTGGAATTTGAATTCGAGAGATAATTTTCGCTGTCTTGATATCAATTGAAATGAGTTCATTAATATTGCTCACCCAGAGTGTATTTCCGCTGGCTCTCATTCCTTTCGGGGCATCTAAACCATCCACCCATTTAAGTTTTTTCAGCTTTCCATCCGCGGAATAGATAGAGATATAACCCTGAGCATCCTTATCCATTGGCTGGCCAACAATATTCGATACAAAGAGATGCTGAGAGCCTTCATCGTAGTAACAACTCTCGGGCGAAGAGAGACCTGTCTCAATTTTCCAAATATTTTGAATTTTCACGTCTAAGCCTACGAGCAAAAGTAGGGTAGAAATTATCATCCAAGAAATCTAGACGGCTTGGCCCAAGCTTGCCAAGTCCACCTTATTTTAGCTCACAAATGGCTTAAAATGCCATTAGGAGGCTGAACTCGGATCTTTGATTCTTCAGGCTTTGCCTCGACGGATTTTGGAATTTTGACCTGGGCCAAAGACTTTTGCCGGAGCCTGGCGGCTTTATGTAGAGTCTTAAAATTTCTCGCATTTTGCTCAACAATTCTTGTTGCTTCGCTTTCTAATCTCGTGTGTAAAAGAACAATCTTGAATCCGGTTATTGACCGGATTTTTTGTTCTTTGAAAGTTAGGTAGATGTGGTTCTTTAAATTTCTATGAAATATTAAAGACGCGTTTCGTACTCAAATATCTTTATAAAAGCAGATTCCCGAGTCAGGGGGTCTGCGTCTTTTCAGTTAAAACTGGAGAGTTTGATTCTGGCTCAGAACGAACGCTGGCGGCATGCCTAACACATGCAAGTCGAGCGAGAAAGTCCTTCGGGATGAGTAAAGCGGCGCACGGGTGAGTAACACGTGGGTAATCTACCTTTCAGTTTGGGATAACTCTTCGAAAGAAGAGCTAATACCGGAGAGACCACAAGGGCATAAGCCCAAGGGGTTAAAGACGGGGACCTTTCGGGGCCTGTCGCTGGAAGATGAGCTCGCGGCCTATTAGCTAGTTGGTGGGGTAATGGCCTACCAAGGCTTTGATGGGTAGCTGGTCTGAGAGGATGATCAGTCACACTGGAACTGAGACACGGTCCAGACTCCTACGGGAGGCAGCAGTGGGGAATTTTGCACAATGGGCGCAAGCCTGATGCAGCAATGCCGCGTGGGTGAAGAAGGTTTTCGGATTGTAAATCCCTGTCGGCTGGGAAAAATGTCTCTATGGTTAATAACCGTAGAGAGTGATGGTACCAGCAAAGGAAGAGGCGGCTAACTCTGTGCCAGCAGCCGCGGTAATACAGAGGCCTCAAGCGTTGTTCGGAATTATTGGGCGTAAAGCGGATGTAGGTGGCATCGAAAGTCAGGTGTGAAAGCCCTGGGCTCAACCCAGGAAGTGCGCCTGATACTTCAGTGCTAGAGTGCGGTAGAGGAAAGTGGAATTCCTGGTGTAGGGGTGAAATCCGTAGATATCAGGAGGAATACCGATGGCGAAGGCAACTTTCTGGTCCGCAACTGACACTCAGATCCGAAAGCGTGGGTAGCAAACAGGATTAGATACCCTGGTAGTCCACGCCGTAAACTATGGATGCTTGTCGTTGGAAAGTGTTAACCCTTTCAGTGACGGAGCTAACGCGTTAAGCATCCCGCCTGGGGAGTACGGTCGCAAGATTAAAACTCAAAGAAATTGACGGGGACCCGCACAAGCAGTGGAGCATGTGGTTTAATTCGACGCAACGCGAAGAACCTTATCCTGGTCTTGACATATACTGGACCGCTCTGTGAAAGCAGGCTTTTTCCGCAAGGAAACCGGTAAACAGGTGCTGCATGGCTGTCGTCAGCTCGTGTCGTGAGATGTTGGGTTAAGTCCCGCAACGAGCGCAACCCATATCCCTCGTTACCAGCATTAAGTTGGGTACTCTAGGGAGACCGCCGGCGTTAAGCCGGAGGAAGGTGTGGATGACGTCAAGTCCTCATGGCCCTTATGACCAGGGCTACACACGTGCTACAATGCAAAGTACAAAGGGCTGCGAAACCGCGAGGTGGAGCCAATCCCAAAAAGCTTTGCTCAGTTCGGATTGAAGTCTGCAACTCGACTTCATGAAGCTGGAATTGCTAGTAATCGCAGATCAGCATGCTGCGGTGAATACGTTCTCGGGTCTTGTACACACCGCCCGTCACACCACGAAAGTCGTTTGCACCAGAAGCCGCCGCGCCAACCGCAAGGAGGTAGGCGTCCAAGGTGTGAGTGATGATTGGGGTGAAGTCGTAACAAGGTAGCCGTAGGAGAACCTGCGGCTGGATCACCTCCTTTCTAAGGAGTCCTTCGATTTATCTCGAAAGGATAGATCCTAGGTTAGCCGAAACGCGACACATCTACTTAACTTTGA
>PCXB01000051.1 GCA_002787535.1 Deltaproteobacteria bacterium CG11_big_fil_rev_8_21_14_0_20_45_16 | reverse complement strand
GGCTCCTTCTTTGTTGAATAATTTAAAACGTTTACCCGGATTCTATCCGGGGGAGCCCGTTTTATTCAAACCCTAACGATTATTGGGACATCACCGGGATTATTTTTCAAAAATCAATGCCATCCTTAATTTGGCGAGTGGAAGCGTTGGACCTCACCTAGTGGAGGGATTATTTAGAGGAGACGGTGTTCGATCCATCACAGAGAAAATCATACATCCTCACTATAAAAAGCAGGCTGATGAGGCTCAGCGACTTATTCAAAAGGTTTTTGGGCGTTCGGCATGCCGCCCGAAATATCACCAATGTGAGGGATCGATGTTCCTTTGGTTGTGGCTTGAGAACAGCAGGATGAACTCACTCCAGCTATATGAAGAATTGAAATCCAAAGGGACTCTTGTAGTATCAGGACATTATTTCTTTCCGGGCTTGAAGGATCAGGCATGGAATCATCCGCACGAATGTCTTCGCGTTAATTTTGCCCATGATCTCGAAGCCTTTGAGTCTGGACTTATAGATCTTCGGACAATTTTGGAATCTTCTTAGTCAGCTTAATTTTTGTGTGGGTTTGCTGTGAACGGGAAAGAGTTCTTGGCTTAAGTTTTCGAAACTTGCATCATTCGGAAAATCTTGATCAACCTTATGAACGGAAAAGAATATTTCATGGTCTGATTTTTTTTCAGGGCTGTTGATAACCCTGGTTAAATCCTTAGATTGCTTTCCAGCCATTTTTCTTAAATGGTTGGTTGTCGAGCCATTAATTACCGCCAAAGAAATTGGGATATCAAAACCATAAAGCATGATTTTTGAGCCAGGTTTAAGTTGGATTCTATCCGTCCAACTAATATAGGGCTGAATAAAATGAATATCCGGATACTGCTGCACCGCAAAATCCCACTGAATGTCGTACCCAACTTCCGACGACGCATTCTTAACGGCTTGCCTCAGAGGAATGGCGCTTAACTCGGATCGAAGGTCCTCAACGTCTATTTTGCCTTTTAGGGCTTGAGTTTGTAATAAGAATTCAATTCGCCATCCGGAAGCCATTGCGGTCTACCTCTTCTTTCAACTCTAATCGCAATTACGCTATGCTACGGAGTAGCGATGTTTTTAACGCGCAGCTTCTTGCTTTGTTGGGTTATATGATCGTTGACTGAGCTTAGTCTTGAATAGGAGTGCGTCTTCCTGATTCAATAGAGCTATGCATCTCTTATCGGAAATTTCCACCGAAGGAAAAAGCATCCTTGACGGCTTTCACAAAATCCAGAAGGAGCTTCGGGCTTCTATTCAACTTGCACCGCAGCTGCAAAAACTATCTAGTGATGAAGACCTTAGAAAATACTGCGAGGAAAAGAAAGTGTTGGCGGTTTTGAAGCGAGGAAGTTTTAAGGCCAGCCAAAATAAGCAAATTTTCTATATATTGGAAGAAGGTGATGTTTTTTGTCCTGTTCTTCACTTAAACTTCCCCGGTGTGACGCTCGTCATGGATTTGGCTTGTGAATTTGAGATATTTCCATGGGAAGCCGTATGGTCGCAAGCTTTGGCAAGTCCGGAAAGTCTTGATCTTTGGCTAAAAGCCCAATCCCATTTTTCAGCAATCTGGGCGAATTGTTTGTCTTCCGTTCTTCATCATGGTGCTGAAGCCAACACCGAAATTAGGGATTGTCCAGCTGGTCAGAATATTATTGAGCAAGGTACGAGGGCCGACGAAGTTTACTTCATGATCGAAGGCGAGGCGGACGTCGTCGTGAATGGAATTACGGTAGGTAAAGTAAAAAAGGATGAGATTTTTGGAAGCCTGGCCGCTCTGACGGGAGCGCCTAGAACTGCCTCGGTTGTTGCTAAGGAGCAATGCCTAGTCATGATGACCAAATCTGTGGATTTTTTGACTTTGGTCAAGACCCGACCCATGACCGTCACAACATTGGTTCAGGATATGGCAAGAATTATCGGGGATTTGAACTTAAGAGTTGTGGATTTATCACAGAAGAGAGCGGGACTCTAAAGATCTTACAAAAAGATAGATCAAAAATTTAGATCTATCCTTCGCCACGACACTGTATGAGGTTTCAATTAATTCTGAATGCAAGTAATCACTTTATATCTTCGTGTTTTGAGACTCGCGTTGCGAAGCAATCATTCGAAGAATTTCATAAATTTTTGGATACTCTCTCGAGAGGCTGTCCCGCATAAATCCGTCCGCAACCAGAAGGTAGGTCTCTGTTAGGGTCGTTGCGGTGGCGGATCTAACTTCTCCCAAAAGAAAGGCAATTTCCCCCAAAAATGAGGGCCCTTTCAGAGTTAGGGGGGCATGGCTTGGGCGATCAATCTGAACGTTTCCACTCAAAATGAAATAAAATTCATTGCTCGGTTCGGACTCAGTGAAGATAACTTTGGATTTAGGAATCTTTTTAGTTTTGAAGAAGTAGAAGAATTCTTCCAAATCGGCATCAGTAAAATCATCAAACGCACGAATATTTCTTAAAGCATGTAAAAATAATCGAAGATAAAATGACTTTGACATGCCCTCTTCAAATTTAGGGAATTCAATAAATAGACCAACCAGGTCTTCGCGAGAAAATTCAATAAGTGTTGATTTTTCGATGGCTCGTACACTTCCCGATCGTTTGAAAGAACTCATCGCGGCTAATTCACCAAGATGAGCCCCTTCAAAAAGATCAATGGGAACTTGGCCTGACCTTTCAAGCTGCATTTTTCCTTCAGCTAGTATATAGAAATTAGATCCATTATCACCCTCACGGAAAAGATAATCAGTCTGTTCAACGATAAGCACTTTGGCATTCGAAAGAATATGAAGTCTCTTTAAGGGAGGAATACTCTCGAGAACATCAAAATCAAAAGCCTTTTTTACTTCAGCAGTTCCTGGAAAATCCTTACTAAGCTGTTCCAGCAGTTCATTTTGCTTAGAATCGTCTGGCGGAGCTACTTCGGATGAGGAGCTCACAACATTTGATACTTGTTCTTGAAGATTCTTGATCATAGTTTCCGGTGCGCAGGCTTTTTTGAGCTGATCAATAATGGTGAGAGCAAGGGCTTGCTTCTTTATCCGGGAATAGCCAGTTGCAGCCAGGTACGCATAACCGAAAGCCCTCTTTTTGGTCGGGTCCTTTGAATTCATTAAATGAAGGTCAAAAAGCGTGCGGCAAGACCGTGCAAAATCATCCCATTGAAAGTTCTGTTCCCAAAGTGAATCCATTGTGCGTCGCCAAGACAGGAACTCTTGGTTTTCAAAAATATCGTCAAACTGCCGCCAAAGACTTTCGTCAATCTTTAAACTCATGATGGAATCTCTCCAGCCAGGCTCGATTGATTATCCATTTCCAGAAGTTTCTCTGTCGCCCGTTCCTGAGCGTGAGCGATATGATGTTCTTTGGCTTTGTGTAAGCTTCGTTGCAAAGCTTCGCGCGCTTTCAAGGCATTGCCATTTTCAAATTCGATATCTGCCAAGTAGTAGAGAGCATCGCATTGTAAGGCGACAAATTTACGCTCCTCACATCTTTGAATCTCTTGTTCAAGTATGTTTCTCGCTTCGTATGATAGGCTTAATTTATGTTTCATATGCGCGATCAGAATATGATTGTTGATTTCCTCTAACTCATTGCCCATATCTAAAGCTAGTTCATGGCATTCTTCAAATGTCAGTAGAGCGTCATCGTATTGGCAAAACTCCTTCTGAATTTCACCTATATTATGTTTGGAAATCAAAACATTCTTGAGGTCACCAATCTGTTGCGCGACATGTGAGGCTTCCTTAAATTTGCTCAGAGCCGCGCCGAAGTTTTTACGATAATATTCGATGACACCCAGATTTAAAGTCGAACTAATGAAAAGCGGGCGAAGCGAACTGTCATGATTGGCAATCTCAATGGATTCCGTTAAATAACTTTCGGCCTGTTGCAGTTCGTTTCGGTTAATATGAACAATTGAAATATCGTTGAGGTATTCTGCGATAAGTTTGTGATTATCTAGAAATTTGGCGCCCTCCAAGCCTTTCTTGAGGTATTCAAGAGCCTTATCTAGCTGGTGGGAGATTTGGAAGACACTTCCAAAGGCTTTGTAGGTTCGAATTTCTCCTTCAAAATCTTTGGCTTCTTTAGCCTTCAACTCAGACTGATGAAGCAGCTCCAACGCCTTATTGATTGTACCCCGCATTCTTTGGATATCGCCAAGGCGACGGTAACATTTTGCCAGACCAATGTTGTCATTTGCCTTTTCGGCAATCTCCTTGATCTGCAGGAACGAAGATTCGGCGCGATCGAAGTCGGCTTTTAAAATCAATATTTCGGCGAGGTTATAAGTTGTTTGGGTAATAAGTTCTGCGTCGGGGTTTGGATCCTTGTTGATCCACTCGAGAGCGGATTCGTAGTTCTTAATAGCGGCATCGTTATTATAGCTCTCTGACATTTTCTGTGCCGATAGAATGAGATAGTGGATCGCCTTGTCAGGAATTTCAGCCTTTTCATAGTGGTAGGCTAGAGGATCCAGATTCTCCTCCAATCGATTGCTATCCTCATCCGAGCAAATGGATTCAATCGTTATGGCGACACGCTCATGAAAATAGCGTCTTTTTTTCTTAAGAATACTTTCATAGGCCACTTCCTGTGTGAGAGCGTGCTTGAAAATATATATAATCTCGTCAATCTCTTCGCTAAGTTCAAAGATTAGTTCTTTCTTTCTTAGAGAGCGGAGAGATTCTTGGAGCTCAGATTCCAATTCTGAAGCCTTACTCAGGAGTAAATCGCTAAACTCTCGACCTATCACGGAAGCATACTGAAGAACCTGTTTTGTTTTATCTTGAAGCTTATCAATACGAGCAGCTATTAATCCTTGGAGTGTGGCCGGAATCTCAACGCTGTCCAAGTCTTCGGCAATTTTGCAGTTATCTCCATCGAGACTAATTTTTCCTGAATCCATAAGAGTCTTGATAATTTCCTCAACATAAAGTGGATTTCCATCCGCTTTTTGAATGATAAGATTTTGGAAGGACTCGGGAAGCTCTTGAACTTGTAAAATCTCTCTTACGAGTTTGAGAGATTGCTCTGAGTTTAATGGCTCGAGGCTAATTTGAGTAAGGTTGGTTCGCCCTGACCAGTCATGCTGAAAGTCAGGTCGAAAGCTTGCGTAGATTAAAAATGGCATCGACTGAATTCCATCAGCAATTTGAGGCAGAAGTTCCAGGGACAGGGGATCTGCCCAATGTAGGTCTTCTATGTAAAGACAAATAGGACTTTCTTTGGAAATCAAAAAGAGACATTTCTTTATAGCTAAAAACATCGCTCGACGTTTTTGGGCAGCGTCAAGTTGAAGGGTTTTGCAGTCTGGATTGGGAAGGTTAAGTAAGTCCAATATAAGGGAGACGGATATGTCATCCAGCATCAGACTCCGTATTTTACTAAACTTAGCCAGCTGGTCGCTTAAGGTGCTTTCGATATTAATTTCCAGGTAGTGCTGAATGATTTGGATAAAGGGGTAGTAGGGGGTTTCTCGATTGAGAAGTCGACTTCGTCCTTCAAGCCAGATCATATTTTTTAGAATCGCTTTTTCCTTAATTTCGAATTTGAATCGACTCTTACCGACACCCGCCTCGCCAGAAACGAAAAATATTTGCCCTTTACCACCGGTGCTTTGATGTAAAAGCTTTTCAGCGATTTCAATTTCTCGCTCCCGACCAATGAGTGCTTGTATTTTGTGGTTTCGATGTGGCTGCTGAGAATTCATATCCTTTCGATTCTTGACCGAAAAGACGGCAACAGGATCTTCTTTGCCCTTTACCATAATGGGTTCTAGAGTTTGGAAGTTAAAAATCTTCTCGCAAGCGGAGAAGATACTTCGACTAACTAAAATCTCCTGGCGCTTCGCAGCCGATTGAATTCGTTGGGCTAGATTGACGGCATCACCCATAACGGTGTATTCAAGCTTTTGATCGGTACCCACTCCGCCCGCGACCACGAGGCCGGAATTGATGCCGATGCTCATGCCGAGATTAAGTCCATTTTCCTTGTTAAACGCGTCGAGCTCTTTAAGCATTTCAAGAGTGCAGGTAATGGCTAATTCAGGATCGTTTTCATGGGCGATTGGAGCTCCAAATAGGGCCATGATGCAATCACCCATAAATTTATCAATATAGCCTTCGGATTCATAAACTTTTTTACCCAGCCTTTGGAAGCATTGATTGATAATGTCCGTAACACGCTCAGGGTCCATCTTTTCGCTCATCGATGTAAATCCACTGATATCAGCAAAAACGATACTGACAAGTTTGCGTTCACCCTCAATTTGCTTTTCGACTTGTCGGGCAGCTGTACTTGAACGAGGGATGGTACCCACGGGTCGAGAGATCATTGAATGACTTTGAGCAACCGCTCCAATCGAAGGTGTATTCATCGTGCTCCAAATGGCATCTCCGCATCTAAAGCAAAACTCGGAATTCTCGGGAAGATCAAGGCGACAGGCACGACAAAAGGCTTTAATACCTTGTCCGCAGGCATGGCAGAAATTGGCCGCTGGGACCAAAGTGATCCGGCATTTTGGGCAGTTCGACATGTCTCTTTAGGAATCCCCTCATATTAGTTTAGCAGCATGTTCCTGACAGATGGAGGGAGCTAGTAAGTGGCTGATATTTTGAATGTTTTTAGTTATGTTGGAGACAAGCTTTCTAGAGATTTAAGGGGATTTGCAAACCTTCTCGGGACATCATTACCTTTGGGGCGTTCTTGGAATACTTCGATTGGGAATAATCCTGAGCCTGACGTTCAAGATTTTCGAGTTCTGCATCCGAATAGTTAGGGTCAAAGTGAAATAAAAGACAGTTTTTCACTCGGTGCTCGGCACAAACATCAATCGCTCGCTGAAAGCTGGAATGGCCGTAGTCTGCTTTTTCGAGAAAGTCTCCGCTTAAGTATTGCGAGTCGACAATGGCAAAATCCGTTTGGTGTAACAACCTCGAAGCCTCGTCCGGAACGGGGTCGTAATCCGAGTCCGTGGCATAGCAAAAAGAGGAAGATCTGCCGCTAACTTTGTACGCATAACTTTTTCCTGGATGATTAAGAAGCGCTGTTTCAATTTGAAGTCCCATCAATTCCATTTTTTCTCCGGGATGGAAATGATGGATCTCCAACTGCGATTCATAATCTTTGAGCGAAACAGGATGAAAGCGAGGGTCAAAGAGGTGTTGAAGACGTTCTCGAATATCCTCGAAACCTGAGTAGATGGAGACTTTAATATCATCTCTTCCTAGGCCATTAAGAAAAGGTAAGCCTTGAATGTGGTCCCAATGGAAGTGAGAAATGAAGAGGTTCAAACTTTTAAAAATTCTATTCTGAGTTGCAGCTCGAATACCTGTACCGGCGTCAAAAAAAATCGAATTTGAATCTCCTAAATCGAGTTCGACACAACTCGTATTCGACCCAAATTTAGAAGCTTGCGAGGCAATACTTCCCTTTACACCCCAAAAACGAATATTTGCTTTCACTTCTTAGATTCTAGAAAATTTAATGACGCCCGTCATTCGAGAAAGCAAATTTAGATGGGTAGAGTCGAGGAATTTGCCCTTGTTCATCTACTTCAAAAGTTTGTAAGTCATCCCACTTTGCATTTTGGGGCAATTTAACGAGAGGATAGAAAAATGACGATTTTTCGGCTTCTTCAAATCCAAGTTTCAATTCAAAGTCTTTCCAAATTCTAATAGATTTTGACAGAATTCCGCCGGTTTTCAAACTTTCAACCAAAACGTCTAGGCTAGCTTGGTTACTAAAGGCTTCCACAGCGGCGAGAAGTTGATCGAGTTGTTTGAGAATTTGCCAAAGCTCTTCAGCCTGATGGCCAGACTGACTCAAAATAATGGGTTGCACGCGTTTGGTTTGGCTTCCAGAAAGTAGCCAATTACCAAAATATTTCGTCGAAAAACAACTCCAATCCAAAATGAGAGGCGTCGACAAACGCGTTTTCCAGTTTTTTTGAATTTGGGCTATTGTTAGAGTCGCCGCGTGGCTGTTGAAACCGCGAGTGATTGGGGGCAGCCAAACTTCAAATTTAATAGGCATCCCACGCGTCGTCTTGCTAAAGACAAGTCTGGTGCCAACTTCTTGATTGAGCGAAAGATTGATCTTATTGGCGTTCGGGGCATCCAAAAGGGGAATCCAAAAATCCGATTTTTGTAAGACTCGATCGATTTCGTCCTCAAATCTAAAGGATACTTGTTCGTCAAGAGTCCATCCGTACACCCATTCGATATATTTGCTGAGTCGGTCAATTCTGTCTTGGGATACTTGATCGACAAGACTCAAACTGCTCCAGATAAAAAGATCTCCGTCTTCCTTCATGAATTGGTAGTCAATGTTTTTCAAGAATTGAAGCTCTGGACCGCTTTTCTTTGCCTGAATGCTGAGCCGACGGGTGCCACAGTTCCAGATATAGGTTTTTCCAAACGTGAATTTATAGGATTGAAAGCTTAATCCAGAAAATTCAAACTCACGGAGCGGCTTTTGTTCATATTTTCCAATTAATAACTTGTTGTTTGGAGAGGCGCAGCCAAGTGTCGCGCTATTTTCCTGTGGGTAATAATATCGAAAGACACTGATCCTTGTGGATAGCTCAAGGTTTGGATCCAGGAGCGTCTTGATTCTAAATTTTGCCAAGGACCAGATTTCACTTGAGTCGTAAAATGGGATTTTGGAGATGTTTCGGCTCCAAAGGCCTTCCAGTCTCAGCTTAAGCTCGATACTTAGCAAATCAATAAGGTCAATGCGAGAGCTGAGACCATCTTCGATGAGGCGTTTCCTCTCTAGTGCTGACAATTTGCTCGTCGAATTATTGGGATCTTTGTCCAAACTTTGGATGGCCTGTGCCACTAATTGATAAAGATGGGGGTCATGATACCTATGCCTATGTGACTCACTATCCCAAGAAACAAGCGACTTGTCGGGCTTGATCTTAGCCAGCTCTTTCCAGGCGTCCTGGGTTTGAATCAATAGAATGAGGCCAAAATAAATCATAACTCTAATATAAAACTGGCAGGCCGTCGTCTTTCATAGATTGCTGCGGCGCACGCTAATATCAAAGCCGATTTATTCAGACTTGTGGAGGGATAATACTTAGACATTCGATGATTCAAGAGAAGCCGAGACATCGTGTCAGGGGCGAGGTGTCATTTTTGATTTGAGGGTATCATAAATGAAGCAACGATAAATTCTTATGGGGGGAATGCGTCTTTATTATCAGAAGGACTGGCCGCAGTTTGTCGACCAGTTAAATCAGGGATTGAAGCTCTCTGATTCTTGCGTTCTATTCTTGGATCGTCCGTTGGAAGCAAGACAAATTCGGGCACTCAGCAAAATGACCGGCGTGCTTTGCTTTGCAATTGAGAATGATTCATGGGCTGGTTTAGAAGAGTGGCCTAGTTATATCCAGGGGTATATTAAAGATCCCGCCAATTCTCGAGAGCTTGAATTTGCGCTTGAGCAAGCTAAACGAAATTTTGAACTCCGCGTCGAGAGGGATTCTCTGAAATTCAAGCTTCTTCTCGAAAAAGAGAGACGTTCAGAGATTATGCAAAGTGCATTGGAATTGGCCGAGGATCGAGAAATCTCATCGCTCTGTGAAAAGGTTCTTACAAAGATTAGAAAGCTTCTCAGTGCTGAAGGGGCTTCACTGTATATTTATCTACCTGAAGAAAGCTTGCTTCGCTTTGCCCATGTTCAAAATGAAAAGCTTGACCTCAAGTTTAAGGAAATGAAGCTGCCCCTCGATGAATCGTCTATTGTAGGAGCTTGTGCAGTTCGAAAAAAATTGATCCACATCCCGGATGTCTATCGAATAGATCCAGATGAGAGTTTTAGCTTTAATACCAGTTTTGACAAAACCTCAGGTTATCGTACCAAAAATCTATTGAACATTCCCTTGATAAAATCCAACGGCGATCTTGTGGGTATCGTTCAGGTGATCAACTCAAAGTTAGAAGATGATTTTTCGGACGACGAAATTGAGATTGGACGGGCATTGTCGGCGCATATTGCTGTGGCAATTGAGACCGCGCTCCTTTATCAGAATATTGAAGAATTATTTGAAGGCTTTATCAAGGCCTCGGTTACTGCGATAGAATCAAGGGATCCGACAACTTCTGGACACAGCGAGCGAGTGGCTCTCTTAACAATTGGTCTTGCGCAAGAAGTTCATGAGTCTAAGCAAAAGGCTTTTAAATCGACTCATTTCAATCAACTTCAAATGAAAGAGCTTCGTTATGCTTCTCTATTGCATGATTTTGGGAAGATTGGTGTTCCGGAAAAAGTCTTAGTAAAAGCCAAAAAGTTATACCCCGAACAGCTTGATGTGATGAGCTCACGTTTTGATGCGTTGATTTCAAGCTTTCCAGAACGACGTGGGGAATTTGAAGAAATCTGGGGCAAAATATTGGAAGCCAATGAGCCGACGGTTTTAGTTGAAGATTTAAAGGCTAATCTTGAACATCTGCTCGGCCTGGAATTCGATATATTGAATAAAAAGATTCCATTAATCAAAGAAGAGGAATGGGCGCAGCTTTCAGTGAAAAAGGGAAGTCTTTCTGAAGCCGAAAGAGGACAAATTGAGTCCCATGTCTTACATACGATAAAGTTTTTGGAGAAAATCCCGTGGACAGGTGACCTAAAAAGAGTACCAAGCATCGCAGCAGCTCATCATGAGAAGCTGGATGGTAGGGGTTATCCTTATGGACTTTTGGCAAATAAAATACCTCTTGAAAGTCAGATTATGGCCGTTGCGGATGTGTACGATGCTCTGACTGCTATGGATCGTCCTTATAAGCGTGCGGTTTCGCAGGAGAAAGCCCTGGCGATCTTGAATGAAGAAGCCAAGCGGCTCAGTCTGAATGCCGATCTAGTGACTCTCTTTGAACAGCGAAGAGTATTTCGCTGCCTCCTTATATAGTCCTTGGCTGCGTACTGAAGGGGATCTTTTCCGAATTAGTTGGGATGTAATGCGTTAAATT
>PCXB01000029.1 GCA_002787535.1 Deltaproteobacteria bacterium CG11_big_fil_rev_8_21_14_0_20_45_16 | reverse complement strand
TAGAATTAAACAGAATCATTGAAGATCTAAATTTATAACCATTAGTTTTTGGGAGGAATCCATGACAAAAGCAGAACTTTTAACTCGAATCGCAAAAGAACACCCTGAATGCTCCAAGAGATTGATTGGAGATTTGATGGACACTTGTTTCGGTTTCTTGGGACAGGGCATCAAAAAGGACAAGCGCTTTACTTACCCAGGTTTTGGAACTTGGACGGTCAAGACTCGAAAGGCTCGCAAAGGGGTTAATCCTCAAACAGGCCAACGAATTATGATCAAGGCGTCTAAAACTTGCACTTTCCGACCCAGCGTTGATTTCAAGAAATCATTAAATCGAGGCTAATACGGATTTGAAATTTTGGTTCTTTGAGATTGCCCCTTCATAGGGGCTTTTCTCTTTTAGGATGCTTAAAACTGGGCTAGGAGTTCTAAGCAGCGGATGGTCAAAACTCTTCATATATATAGCGATTTCGATGGAACCATTACGACTCAAGACAGTTTGGTAGTTCTCCTTGATCGTTATGCCGATCCTTCATGGCGGAATTTGGAGCGAAAAATTCGTGAGGAAGGTTTTCCAGAGAAATTAGCCCTTCCCATGATGATGGATCTAGTTCGAGCTGAATGGGGCGAGGTTAGGGATCACCTTCTTCAATGTATTGATTTGGATTCTCATTTTAAATTTTTTGTTGGCTGGTCGAAACTTCGGCAAGCACAATTAACGATCTTGAGCGGCGGCTTCGAAGAAATCATAAAAATCTTCTTAGACCGCGAAGGTCTTTCGAACTTAAATTATAGGGCTAATCGGTTGCGGATTACCGGGGGAAGCTGGAAAGTCTTTCCCGCAAGGGGTAATGCATTGTGCGAAAATCAAAACCATTGCAAGTGTGGTTCGATGAGTTCGGATAATTCTGGCCTTCGGGTTTATATTGGCGATGGTCATACGGATTTTTGTCCCGCCAAAGGCGCTGATATTATTTTTGCGAAGGCACATTTATTGAGTCATGCACGCAAATTAAATCTTCATTGCTACGAGTTTAAAAATTTTGAGGACGTTCAGAGACACCTAGAAATGATATTGCATGCCGATGGCCCATTGAAACAGGCTCAGGCTTGATTTCGCGTCCTGAGTCTCAATCTCGGCTCGATTTCCAGTGCCGGAGTAGTTTCGGCTGTAGTTTTGAGCATCCAATTTAAATGAGAAATCAAACTTCTCCAAATCAATTGCCGCCATATTCCAGGCAAGATTGGCTCCATATTGCAAATCAAACATTGACGATTTGGTCGCCCCCGTACCCAAAAAGCCTTCATCATAAGTCGTCGTGGGATCCTCTTCAAAACTATAAAGCAAGCTAATGCTAACATAGGGTTCGAGTCTAAAACCAAAGGGTAGCTCTGATTTAAGAATGAACTCCATGAATCCAGTGTAAGCCGTAAAATTAAAAAGAACCGGAAAGCTGTTAGTCGAGGATCGAAGTTGGTTGGTCAAGAAAATCTGGCCACCTCCAAAAAGTCTAAGCTCGGGCTCAAGAGTTAAGTTGGGTTTCAACACCCAGAGTTTCGAGACGCTTGGACCGACTCTGATATCATGTAGCTGCGCTTGCACGCTTGAAGTGCCAACATTAGAGCTTCCCCCGCCCACACTCGTGTCATAGATATTGGCGGCGTAACGTAGAAGGCCTCCGACTCGAATTTCGTTTTCTAAGCGATAGGCATATTGAGCTTCTAATCCCAATGAAATCCCTTGAAGCTCGACATCCAAAAAATCTCCAGCGGCGTAGGCGTCATTAATTTTGCTTTTAATTTTTTCAGAAAAATTCGAGCTTCCAATATAGACAGAACCGGAGGTAAGAGATCGAACTTCCTTCTCGAATCGTTTGGCAGGACGATTAATGGGTTCACTGGGGCTGGCCTTAGCATCTGGGACAGGTGGCATTCTCTTCGGATCAGGGAACTTACTAATATCTTCCCAAACTTTCGGTTTTTCTGGCAGTTCACCGTCAGGTAAATCTGAACCTCCTTGTTCGGTCTCATTTTGCATTCGTGCTTTAGGCTCGTAAGCTTGTTCGCGAGATGATTCTAATCGTTGGCTGGATTCCCGAAGACGTATCATTTCAGTTGGTAGCCAACCCTCTAGAGGGTACAGGCCTTCAAGTAGATAGCGAACTTGTGTCCAATCTCCTTGGCTTCGAAAGACTTCGATAGGATCACCGTTCCGAAGCAAAACAACTTGATCCGCACTTTCGTGGGGAGTCATTTTCACGGAAGCAAGCCTTGAAGTGACAATAGCTTTTTTAGAAGGGCCCTGAAAGGATTCCTTCACAGATTTAGAAATAGGCTTCTTGAAGTCAGGCGACTGCAGTTGAGGCTGAGGTGAAGCAGGGGTTGTTTTCTCTGGAGATTGAGTTGTTTTCGGGGTCTGCTCTTGTTTAGGTTTGCTGAGAATAATATTTCCTTGATCGTCTATTGTATAATCTTGAGCCGATGCAAAAGAGCTAAATCCAATAAGCACCACAGATATGATTAGGTGGGCACAGATTTTTAAATTTGAAAACATCCGTCTTCCCAAAGGATAGCGGATTTACGACTTTAAGTCCGAAAGATTCTTAAGACATTTTTTCTGCAACGAGGTTCCAGGACGCAAATTTGAGCTCAGTTTTTGGAATAACGCGTTGATAAATCTTTTGCTCTAAATGCAGAATATTAAATCTCTTGAAAACGTCTTTGAGGTGTTCGGCATCCGAAAAATGTACCTTTCCAATGCCACTGAACTGCCCCTCGCTAAAATCCGTATAGGTATAGTCGTCGTCTACCGGTCGACCCTTATGTCGATCGCTATGCTCCATCGAAAACCAGTCTATCCCAATAAATTTTGCACCAGACTTCATTTTGTCGAAAGCCATATTGAGACATTCCCGGATATCGATAGTTGGATTGTGAGTAAGAGACGAGCGATCAACAATCAAGTCAAAGTCTCCTTCGAAAAATAGCTCTTTTGTGAAATCTCCAGCCACAAGTTGGTTCTCAAGTTCAGGAAAACGTTTTTTGAGTTGTTCCACAATATGAGAGCTACCCTCGATGCCGTAATACTGAACTCCCAATTCTCTAAAGAAGCGAATATTAGCACCGGCCCCACAGCCTAGTTCTAGAACACGAAATTCCTTGGATAAGGGGCGAGCATAGCGCATGACGAGGCTAACCAGATCTGACCACGGCCATACACTCATTTGACTACCTTGTTGGTAAGTGACATCCCATTCTTCGCAAAAACTCATAACTCACTTTCTTTGGCTATTTCGATAAGCCTTTGTTGATCTTCCTTGGATAAGAAAGGGTAGCAGGGTAGTGACAAAGTTGATCGGCATAGATCTAAAGCCATCGGATAATCGTCCACGGGAGTGTCTTGTAGCTCCCAATCTTCGATGGGAACGATGGTCTTTATCCCTTGAGCCTCGAGTGATTTTTGGAGCTTCTTGGGCTGCGTGCATTTCAAAACAGATCGGTAGCGGACAGGAATCGCCTGGCTCGCCAACGGGGGTCTCAATACTGGCAAACCACTCTCAACATAGGCCAGATAAATTTCTTCTCGTCGTCGCAAAAATGCGGGCAGATTTTTCAATTGCACTCGCCCGATGGCGGCCTGAAGATCGGTCATTTGAAAGTTAAAGCGTATTTTAGTATCCCGACGAGCGTCAAACTCTCGATAGTCCCTGACTCCAGCTGCAAGACTTGCATCTAGGGACACGAACATTCCTCCTTGGCCGCCGCTTGTTATAAGCTTGGTGGCATAAAAAGAAAATATTCCGCAATGACCTAGAGTTCCCAATTTTTTTTCGTGGAGACTAGCTCCCAAAGCTTGAGCGACATCTTCTATTATAATTTTGTCTTTTATTGAGGAGATATCTAAGGGGATTCCAAACATATGCGCCGCAATTAAAATTTTGGCATCCTTAATCTTCGGATCACTTAAATTCATAAGCGGACTTTCCGGAGAGTTGTCCAGATATTGTGCTTGGCCGCCCGCCAAAGCGATAGCATTTCGAAGGGCGGCACAGGCGTAAACAGGTGTGGCCACCTTTTTCCCTTCAGCACCTAAAACTTTAAGAGCTAAAAACAGCGCTGCGCTTCCGCTACTTACGGCTACGACATTCTCAGCGCCCAAGCCGAGATAGCTGGCAAATTCCTCTTCAAATGATCTAACTTCTGGACCTTGGGCGACCCAACCTGAGCGAATAACTTTTGAGGCAGCCTCGGCTTCGTCATTTCCAAGGCTAGGTAGATTGTGAGGGACAGCCTTCATCTTAGAGTTGAATGAAGCTAATATTGGGTTCAAACGGGAAAGCTTCGAGTCGATGATTGTTGAGATTAAATTTTTCGAGCATGGCCTGAGTTTCGCCGGGCCAGTCTTTGTTATGAACTTCATCAAAGGCAATAATACCGCCTTTAGGTATGCGAGAAACAAGATGCTCAAGGGCCACAACGGTCGGAGGATAAATATCAAAATCTAAATACAAAAGCGAAACTAAAAAATGAGGGTTCACTTCGAGATAATTGGGGATCGTTTGGCAGGCATCGCCACGGACCAGTTCCACTTTGGCGATATGATTGAGGTAACGGTTCTCATCAAATTCCTTGATGCAGGCCTGGAGTTCGTCGAAGGTATTGTAGTTTTCTCCAAAGGCGCCTTCTTTGGCAATCGGGTTACCTCCCTTCTTATCGATTTCGGCAACGGATGGAAAGCCTTCAAATGTATCAAAGCCGACGATTGTTCGCCGGTAATTGTAAGGCTCTAAGGTGGCGGAAAGTTTAGCCCAAGCCATTAAGCCACCTCCATGATGAACGCCACACTCAACAACGCTGCCTTTGACGGAAAGTTGTTTTTTAAAAATCTCATGTTGAACCATAAAGCGGACGAGATTTTGTCGTCTGGCATATTTAGCAAAATTGGCGATTTTCTTATCGGCTGGGCATTTTGAGTCTTCAAATATCATTTTTTCCTCCGAAGCTTTTGTTGGCTTATTTTAAAACACTCTCATTAATTCTCTGAATGTTATTTTCTAAGATGATATTCAGGCTATTAGGACCCTCGTTAAACAAAAGATCTACGACGGACAAATGGGAGCTAAACTCGCCATGAAGCTGATTATAGCGTGGATGCTGGTAGTCCTGAAAATATAAGTCGATCCCTTGAGCTCGAAAGGATTCTTGATCGGCATAATCCTTACCGTGGCTGCCAAAAATATAAGCCGAGGCTTTTAGTTTGAGGCACATATCTAAGACCAATTCTGATTTTTGGCCCACAAAATCAAAGTCGCTAGCTTTGACGATCGATGGCACCAGACCCAGTTCTTTTAAAAAAATCTGGAGAAGCTCAAAATCCAAATCCACTAAAAATTTATGATTTTTATAAAGCGTTTTTTCCAGCTTTTCATAGAGAGAATCAAAATAGGGAGCCTTTTGGTAACTTAGCTTGATTGATTTCAAGTGCTTTCGAATCCAGGCTCCAGGAACGATTCTAATATCGCATATTTTTTTATTGAAATGATCTTGAGATTCAACCGGCACCGATAAAAGTAAATCACCAGAAGACGATTTGATTTTATTTCGATTATTAAAATCCTTGTTTTGGTATTGCGCGATATCGAATAAGCAAAAACTCTCAGCAAGATAAATTTTGTGAAACAGGCCCAGCCAAGGCAAATAGAGAGGCTGATGAGCGGTTAGAATCATCAACTTTGTCCTGATAGTTTATCTTTGTAGTATCCAGCTTTGACTATCGCTGGGTTTCCCATAACGAGCGAATAGGGCGGTATAATGCCAGGTCCTACTATGCTCCCGGCGGCGATGACCGAATGATGACCAATATAGGCGCCAGCTTTGATGACGGAATGTGAGCCAACGAAGACATGACTTTCTAGGGTGATATCCTTCCGGTCCACATCATCTGAAAGCCCGATACATTTTTTGTGAGAGTCCGCAGAATTGATCGAAACGAATGAAGCGATATCACAATAGTCTCCAATATGGACTTGAGCCCCCTTGGCGTTTACCTCTGAAAAGCCTCCAATATAGACGCCTTGCCCGATCTTGGGCTCGCCAACAATCCAAACAAGGGGATGAAAATTGTTTTCCTTAAAGTTCGTCAGCTCGGCGAATAATTTTTTAAATTCTTCTGGTGTCACCGGATAAATTCTCCAAGTTGGATAAGGCTACCTTTGGCTATTGCTTTAAAGGCGCGCTGCCCGAGTATTTGGGGAAAAAGTTGTGGGCTCAATCCGTTTCCAGGGCGTCGGAGACCAATATTGTCCTCGTCGAGAACTTCGCCTTCTCGGATATCTTTAAGAGCCACAATGCTTCGGCGTGCTAGCGTTCGCATTTCCATTTCTTTTGGGGTTGGTCGAACAAGAGCAGAGCCCATCATTTGGTGAGCGATTCGAATTGATGATACCCAAATTTTTAAGTTTTCAGGGTTTTCTGAAAACCAGTGGTCGGGTCCAGGCAAATTATTATCTAGCGTAAAGTGTTTCTCAAACACACAGGCTCCCATCGCTACAGCCAACGACGAAGCTAAGGGGCCTTGAGTATGGTCCGAAAATCCAAGAGGCAGGCCCGGAAAGGCATTAGAAAGCGTGGCTAATTTTTGAAGATTCACATCTTCGGGGGGCGTGGGGTATTGAGAGGTGCAAAGCAAAAGAAGTGTGGGATAGCCATCAAAGGTCCCTATACTAGAAAGCGCTTGATAAACCTCTGATAGATCTGACATTCCACAGGAAACAAAAAGTGGCAGCCCCGTTGTCGCAAACTCCTTTAATAGAGGAAGGTTGGTAAAATCATCGGAACCCACTTTGACTGCGTTGACACCAACTTTGAGGAGTAAGGCTAAATCGCTTTTATTTTGTGGCGTCGAAAGAAACGCAATATCTAAACGTTCACATTCTTTCTTGATTTCTCGCCAATCGGTTTCGGCCAGTTCGTAGCGTTTGAACATTTCATACATCGACTCCGTAACTTCTTTCCCTTGAGATCGGTAGGTGAATTTTTGAGCTTTGTCGCCAACAAACTCATCGGCTTTGAATGTTTGAAATTTTACACAATCCGCACCCGATTGTTTGGCCACTTCGATCATTTGCAAAGCTCGAGAAAGATCACCATTATGATTAATGCCAACTTCCGCAATAATAAAAGGATTTTGGCCTTGGCCGATTTTGTGGGACCCCACGTCAAAGGATGGCTTCATCATATTGATTTTATCATAAGAGCATTACGAGTATCAGGGATCAACAAAGAACAAAATTGACGCGTCAGAAGCGGTAGTCAAGTCGGGCTAAAATCGAGTGGGTTAGGATCGACGAGCCAATGCTGTAATCGTCTTCGCTCGAAAGATCATATTGCAATTGACCGGTAAGCTTGGCGAGTAGTTTGTAAGAGCCACTAAGGCCTAAATAGTAATCCGTTGCGTCAACCTCGGTTGCTTGAACATCGGGGACCGAGTTTTGAACATCTCGGCTACTCCAAACAACTTGTGCGTAAGCCGCCGCAGCCCATTTAGCATCTTCCCAGCCGACACTTTGATAAAAGTCATAAGCTTTAGAATTAAAACGTCGGTTATAAGTAAAAATAGACTCAGTATCCAAAGCCTCCCAGGGATAACTGCGAACGCCAAAACGTCCCATATACGCATTCTTCCGATTGAGAAGGACAAGATTCTCCGGAGTTGGATCGGTCGAGCTTGGATCTTCGTTAAGCAAACGCTTGCTATCGTCGAAAGTTCGGCGCTCGTATCGAACTTGAAGATAAGGATTTACAAAATAAACTGGTTTATAGGACAGCTTAAGGTCAAATCGATAGCGACTGGATCGGTCCAGAGTATCGCCAACTCGAATTTCTTGATTGCCACTTGAATCGGTAAGCCAGCGAACGGATTCCTCGCGGAGGATTCGATCCACTTTGAACTGGCTAAAGCCGGTTGAAAGTGTCCACTTTTGATCAGCGCGATAAACACTTTGAAGCGAGAAATGACTGCTTTCTATAGTCGCCCCATCACCCTCAGCCGGAAGTTCGAGAGTGGAATAGAGCAAGAAGGCCCAATGATTTGTCGGACTAAACTGAGATTGAGTGAAAATATAAAATCGATTCATCTCCCCTTCATAGTATTCACCAACGAGAGCGGTATCGAATTTCCATTTGGATTCGGTTTTGCTCGAGAACTCTGGTATGAAATGAAACTTAGCACCAAAAGTGTAAGCTTCCATTCGAGGATACTTGGTGATGGGATGGGGTGAAAGTCCGCCAAATACTCCAACGGACTTTTCGGCTTTTCGATCGCCTTCTCCGAATCGATAGTTTGTATCTATACCATCAATGAGTACGCCACCCAAAATCGCTTTGCGTCCGCCAGAAATATCCCATTTATCTTTTTCCCAGCCTAAATAAGCATCCATCACGCGAAGGCGATAGGACTTGGATCCATAAAGTGCACGCTGCTCCATAAAACTGCCCGTGGCATTGCTATTTATTTTTCCGTAAAAATGATTTTTTTGAGCTTTGGCATTAATTCCAAGGTTTCCAAGAAAAGAGTCTCCTGTTTTGATGGTGCTCCCAGCGAGAGTCGTGCCTTCCGACGAGATCATTCTCTCTACAATCGTTTCACCATCGCGAATAACTCGCTCGATACAGCAACGAGTATCACAGGCCGTAATCAACGAACGATCTTTGCCAATTACACTGAAGTCAAGATCCCCGGGGCTGTCACAACTCGCTCCCGCATAAACATCAATTACACTCGTGGCATCAAAGTCGTCCGTCAAATAAAGAGCCCAAGTGTTTGCGTGACCTTCATAGGAAAAATTGGGCCCTGATTCTGTCGCCGAACTGGAGCCTACGAGGAGACTTGAAATGATAACTAATATATTTCTCATGGTCCTAGTGAAATCCCCGGTCCGCGTTGAATGTTCCAATCAATACTTGAGTGACATTGCCCACAATCTGCAAGTGCAACGCCCGCGCCTCCGTTGTGAGGTGTAATGGCTCGGCCATTTGAGGTTTCGGTAACAAAAGAATCCGAATGGCAGAAATAACAATCATTAGGCAATCCTTGATAAATCTGATTTACATGGCAGCTTGAGCATTCAGTATGCCGATGCGCTCCGGTCAATCTAAAGCCCGTTGTATTGTGTTTAAACTTTGAAGGAAGCCACGCGGTTTGATTGTGACAATCTTCACACTGGCCGCCAAATTGTCCTAGGTGAATATCATTTTTCTCATGGCACCAGGCACAGAACTGTCCTGCGCCCATCAAACTTGCGTTTTTCGAATGACAGTCTTGGCAGTTCATTTGATCATGAACGCCTTCCAATTTAAAGAAACCTAAATCATGAATTTTCTCGCCTTGCTCCACTTCAAAATCTGATGTGTTGTGGCAACTCTGACAGCTCGACCCAAATTTTCCTCGGTGGATATCAGTATGGCAACTCGCACAATCGGTGGCCATAAAACCGCCGCTTCGCGGTGTTTTATAATCTCCAATCAAATGGCCCGTATGACACTTTTGGCAAGAGAGTTCTGTATGACGACCGGTCAATTCCCAGCTTCCAATTTTTGCATGGTCAAAATTTCGAACGAGCTTAAATCCTTCGGTACGGTGGCAATCAGCACAGGTGTTTGGCATAGCTTTACCGTGAGGATCTTGATGGCAGGCTTGGCAATTTGGATTGGCATTGCTTGCGGGCATATTCTTAAAGACCTGATCAACATGGCAGGACAAGCAAGCGACCTCACGATGTCTCCCAGTTAGTTGAAAGTCAGTCTGTTTGTTGTGATCAAATTGAATCCACGAAAAACTTGTCGTCACATGACAAAAGTTACAGGTCTTATCGATTTGCCTTTCGGGATGAACATTGCGATGGCAGTCACTACATTCGGAATGAGAAAGATTTTCATATTGGCCTGAGAAGTGACACTTTTGGCAATCCAAAACTTGGTGTTTTCCATCAAGTTTAAAGTCCAGTCTGTTGTGTTCTTCGATTCCAAAGGTCGAGTCATAGAAGCGTCGATCCATTTGGTGACAATCCGTGCAGGCTTGAGATTTGAACTGTTCGTTGTGGGCCCGTCCATGACAATCGCTGCATTCGTCAAAACCGCCCTTAGCAAATTTAAAGCTTCCATCGGCTTGGTAGTGGCAGGATTCGCAAGTAACAGCTTGATGGTAGCCAACAAGTGGGAAATTAGTTTTGCCGTGATCAAAACCCTCAAGTTTCTGATTTTTACCGGCTTTCTTAGGGTCAGCTTTCGGCGCTAAGATCTTGTCCCATTTGCGATAGACGCTATGACAAGTTGTACAGACACTTCCAAATTTTCCTTTATGAGGATCCGTATGGCAGTCCGTACATTGATTGGAGGCAAGGGGCGCAAATTTTGTAACCCTCTTGGATTTGGCGTCAGGTATATGGCAATCGTTGCATTTTACTTTTTCATGCAAGCCTTCAAGTTGATAGTCAGTCTGTTTATCATGATCAAAGCTTAGCTTGTGGCTCATTTCGGTCCAGTTAGAAATTTTTGTGCTATGACAAATCGTACAGGTTTCAAGTTTCTTGTTCTTAAAATCGTGTAGGTAGTTGTCTTGATGGCAGCCCAAGCATGTCGTAGGCGAATCGAGATAACTCAGCCGCTTGGTTTCTTTCTTGGTTTTGTAATGAACTCGCGGTTGGCTGTGACAATCTTGACATTCGATGGATTTATGTTTTCCGACTAGGTCAAATCCCGTATCAATTTCGTGGTCAAAGCCTTGGCGCCAATTGTCTGGGGCAAAAATATTAGCCTCGAGTCCTTTGTGTTCCGTATGGCATTTTTCACATTCGAATTTACCTTTATGGTAGCCTCGCTTTTCATCCAATCGAATTTTAATTTCGTTGTGACAGTTGGAACATTTTGCATTCTCAACTTCTCCACCTAGGGTTTTGGCATGACAGCTGATACAGCCGCGGATGGCATCATATTCATGATGAGGGTTTGATAGAGGCCCGGGAGATTTGGTGATGAGATTTTTAATAAAGTCCTGAGCTTGAAGTGAAGGAGTCAGACCGCTAACCATCAAGATCGCGCCTAGCACGCCAAAACTCCGAGTCTTTCTAATAAATGAACTTTTTAAAAACATCCCTTATCGCAAGCCTTTCATCATTCTACGAAATCCCCAATCTTTTCAGAAGGATAGATTAAACATCAGGGCTTTAAGAGCAGTTCTGATTGGATATCGCCAAAATTCGATCGCAGGTTAGGCATTAATTTGTACAAGTTGGCGCAAAGCTGGTCGCTGAAGTTTCCGTAAGATGTCTTGGGATTTAACTGAAGCGTCTCCAGCACATTGCGCCATTCGTCTCGCGAAACATCAAGGCTTAGATAGGGAACCAATTTTTCCTCTCGAGTCCAGACTACCCTTAGCTTCGAGTCGGAGTCAGTCGGCGCTCCTTCTGATGGGCGTTTATCCCAATAAGGGCTGCTGGGTTGGTTACTGTAAATATCCGTGAAAAAAATAAATCGAATTTTCTCAATTTGACTAAATGCCTTAAAGGCTTCGGTCGGCGGGAGGTTTATAGATTCAGAACGAGCTTTAGCACGACCAAAGACAAAACTATGTATGAATCTGCAAAATAATCTCGAATCGGGAAGTGCTGCCCTCGAAACACTTGGGTCTTCGTACCAGGTCGAAACCTCCAAATAGGTACCTCCTGTCTTTACATCCTTATTAAAGCTCAGGCCTTCGGCTTTATGTTGAAGAGCTTTTTTCACGGGACTGAGAGACCAAAGGCTTTCCAGCCGATCTAGATCCGAGCTCGATTGAGCCCAAGTCAAAAATGGAGGTTGAATGAAGAGAACCATGAGAATCAAAATTCGCATAAGGACATTTTGATCAAACTTCGTCTTTGGCTCCAGTCTTTTGCTCAATTCTTTGCAGACTAAGTCTGAGGTCCTGAAGATCTCGTCGTTGATCGAGAATAATGGATTCCAGGCGCCAGAGTTCTTGCAAAAGGCTCAATTCCATTCGCTCATATTGATCGATTAGCCAAATTCGAAATTCTTCTGTGCTCACGGGGTTCATCGTTCTCCTTCCATTCTTTTTATCGAGATGGCTTCATGGCCTTTGTCAAGTCCTTCGATCTGAGCTGAGAAATCTTCAAATTCTCTGACTTCCGTCGGGCCTATTTCCGAGCAATGTTTCCACCGAGAATAAATCGAGAGTTTATCGAGCCAAAGACGCTGTTGCCGCGCCGAAAGTCGAGTGGGCAAATATAAATGGCCAAGTGGAGCCGGTGGCTGTCTTTCGGCTGAGATCAGTCGGTCCCTTAGTTTACACAATTTGTATTCGGGCAAGGGTTTTTGAGCTTCGTATTTCCAATAAACTTTCCAATGAAAGCGGTCGCGAAGTGGTTCAGAGACCCGCTGTCGGTAGCGATACATTTCGCCAGGCACACAATGGCAGGTCTTTTTAGATTGATAGTAACCACAGCCGCAGGGATTCATGGCTGCCAACAACTGCATATCCGCGGGCAGCTGTTGGCTCAATCCGCGTCTTGCGATTGTTATGGATTTGCTTTCGAGCGGTTCACGCAAAGCCTCCAGAAGATCACGATGATATTCAGGAAGTTCATCCAAAAATAATATTCCAAGATGGGCGCGCGTCATTGATCCTGCGAGCACTTGAGCATGACCACCGCCAATGATCGCGGCTCGTGAGCTCGAATGATGAGGGGCCTCAAATGGTGGGTTCCAAAGATCTTTAAGTTCCCGACATTTTTGGCGTGACTGAAATTGATAGCGCGACCACCACAAATGAGGCGGCAGGGGCCGTTGGAGCTCGCCAAGAGCTTGGCACCAACTACTCTTGCCAACACCGGGAGGACCTTCGACCAAAACATGATGTCTCCCGAGACTGACCAGGCTCCAGAATAAAAATTGTTCTGAACTACCCAAGAGCTGGCTCCATTTCGCGTTCGTAGCATCTTCATCCAGCCATTGTCTTGTCACTCGGTCCATGGAGTTGGAAGCTTTCACCACCAACGAGGGCGAACTGGGGCACATAAAAATATCCGCGACATTTCGAATATTTTGAATTCGCGGACTTAAAAAACTTTGCAGCGAATCGAGTTCTGCTTTGTCTTGCGAAAGTAAAAGTCGGGAGGCGCGAGCTTGATGAGCAAATAGAAGGTGAGCCAAGTGATCCTCGAGTGGACGAATGTTTCCATCGAGTTGAAGCTCTCCCCAATAAAAGTCCTTATCATTTTCTCCAGAGCTTAAATGACCGAGACACTTTAGTATTCCAATCAGAATTGGAAGATCAAAATGACTTCCTTCTTTTGGGCGGTCGGCCGGATTTAGATTGACGAGAATTTTCTTGCTCGGCAATTCGATTCCCAAATGGCTCAAGGCGGAATAGATGCGATCTTTACCCTCTCGGATCATATTTTTAGGTAGGCCAATGATGTCAAATCGAGGAAGTCCGTTGCGAAGAAGGACTTGGACTTCAACGGAACTTAAAAAAGCTTCGGAGTAGCAACTTGTCCAAACTTTGCTTACACGTGGAGTCATGGTTGAATTACCGTGCAAGCTTTTCACCAAAGCCAAACTAGAAGTTTGGGGTTATTTGGAGAGCGCGAGGATTCGAATTCAAAAAATATTTTCGAATTTTCGTAAAATGCCCAAAGCCCCGGTTGTCCAGACCGGGGCTTTGCGTTTTGTCCTCACACAGACAAAACAGGGCTCCACAACTTTTCGTTGTTCTTTTTCTCTACACGTTCGCGTTCAAGAGCGTCTTAATTTGTATTCGTAAACTGATATCCTGGCGTCGTCATGGGACGAAGCATCTGGTAAAATTTCGCTACCGAATTCAACCACACATCATGAGCTTGATTGTAATTCCCAACCGCGGCGCTTCCGCAGTCCGTTGGAACTTTGGCATGAGCTTCTGGAGCCACGGGTGTCGGCGCCTCGCTGTTTGATCCTTCGGGTGCTGCTCCGTCGTCTGCAACGGTCGAATCAACAACTACCTCTGCCTCAGGATCTCTTGAATTAGCGGTCGGCTGTTGTTTGTCCTTTTCAGACTCGTCATTTTCCGACTCCTCCTTCTTCTTATCCGCTTTGGCTGCCTCGTTCTGACCAGTGATTTTGGCCATCATGGGTGCAAACATCGCCATAATGGAACCAAAGCTTTGTGCGTTTAGGATTGAATCCATCAAAGCCATATTGGCATCTTGTTCGGCTTGATATTTTTGAAGATCGTTTTGCGCCTTTTGATTTTCCAAATAGGATTTTTCGAAAGCAGACATTCCTTCAGATTTAGGCTCTGTCTCCGTCTCTGGAAGTGCTTTCTCCGACCCCGTGCTGGTTTCAGAGGTTTTGTCAGCCGCCACAGATTTGCTTGAGGTCTGAGTGGTTGGATTTCCTTTTGGAAGATTAGCAACCGCATTGGCATCTAGGCCTGGCTGATCGTTGGATGAACAGGCCGAGAGCAAGATCGCAATACTTAGTAAGAGGCCGGTGCTTGTTAGATTTTTCATAATTAATTTTCTCCATGATACGTAAGGATTTTCTGAACAGCATTTTGCTGTACCGAAAATGGTCCGGAAGCAACTGCACAGTTGTGAGCGGAGCTTGGCGAATCATTCAAGCCCAGACTGGAACTTTCCGATGCCGCGATTTTGGGCATCTTAATTGTAATCGTTGCGGGTTTTTCCGTTTCGGGCTCGCCCGATCGGAGATTGGTTGTCGCTGTTGGAGATTCAAGCGGAGGTTCGTTATCGGGTTTGGGCTCCATAATTTGCTCAACTGAAAAAGGACTTTGACTCGAAGTTCCAGGCGACGATCTGGGTGTCTGTGCAGGCTTATCATGTGAATCGGCCTCTGCTTCATTGTCTTGGCCATTGAGAAGATTTTTTCCAAGGCCAAAGACTCCCGTCATTAGTGCGGGAGCCATCGCCAGACCCATCATGGCCCAGTTCTGCCCGCTTAAGGGATCGGCCGAGCTAAAATTCGAGCCGCCCGATCCAACGGAATCAGCGCTAAAGCTAGAAGTATTTAATGATCTAGCTGAGATTTCGTTTTTCTGTTCCTTTTGAGCGCTTTTAAAATCCTGAATATTCTTTTCATCAGCGGCTCGTTCAGCAGATTCTGTTTGATTGACAAAATCCGTCACTGAATTTTTTCGACGGCTCAGCAAGTCATCGTTGGATGTAAAGCTCGTTGGGCCGTGGCTATTTCCGCCGCAAGCGACAAGAACAAAGCTCAAGCTGATGAGACTGAGCGCGAGCCTAAGTCTCGATTGGTGTAAGATCATGTGGACCCCCTTTATATTTTTTTGGGGACAACAAAGCCCATAAGATGTGGACAACATCTCAGGAGTCGCGATCACGAACATGCATCATGTTCATGGCAAAACTCAAAGCCGTGTATTCAGTTTTAGATGAAGGATATTTTGGATTCGTTCCAGAAAATAATCCCTCCTATTACTCGATTCCCCTATGAAGTTTTGATTTCGATAGTTCATCGGAATTCAAAATTTCAGCTTGCGTGGAGTTGCAAGTGCTGTGCCAAGAAGGCCTGTCATGGAATGTGCTGAAAGATCCTGAAATCATTGGGTTTATGATGATTCTTGCAGAATGAGCCCCCACTCGCTGCTGCGACATCGATGGCCACTTTTGGGATTCTGTGGGTTAGTTTGTCGCGTTGGTTGTCTGGGCTGTCCAAAGTGATCGTGGCAAAACTGCCAGCCCCAGCAATCGTCCAAGCTTGTAAATAAAGTTATGGCTTGCTCCGTAAAGCGGATATTTTCTTCCAAAAACTTTATTCCAAACAATTTATTCCCAGGAAGAGTAAATGTGATTTTTAAGTCCAAGCCAAACCCACTTGAGCTTGCGAGAGCGCGCGACTGGAGAACTACGAGTTCACGATTTTAGTTTTATTAAAACTTTTATTTTCTTATGCTATTTTTTCTAAGTTATCTTTTCATTTCTTTTGATTTTTTATTTTGTGCCGTAAGTGTTTTAAGAAGCTATTCTAAAGTCCGCATGGCTAGTCTGTGCGATCGTTGCTGCTGGAAATTTAAAAAACTTGAAACTCATAAGAGCAACTCTACTTCAAGCGATCTTGTTCGTCCAAAAACCTATGTTAGTGTTTCTAACGAACGAACAAAGGAGAATGCCATGACAATAAAAAGATTCCCTCTTCACGAAAAAGCTTTAGCTCTCTCCAAAGATTTACGACGCTTAGAAAACGAATTGATCGCGGTGCTTCAAGAAATTGAGGCGCATAAAATTTATTTGGAACTGGGTTTTAGTTCGTTGTTCAAATACGCCACTACATCTCTGGGGATGTCAGAAGCCAATGCCTATACTTTTATTGCCGTGGCTCGTAAGGCCAAGAGAATTCCTCTTTTACAAAAAAGCTTAGATGAAGCTTCGGTCAGTGTGTCTAAAGTTAAGCATATCTTAGCGGTCTTAGAACCGGAGAATTCCAAAGACGGATGTCTACTTAAAAACAAAGGATCCGATCGAGAAAGCCAAGCGAATCCAAAAAAAATCAGTCGCCAGAAAACCAGCCGCCGCCCCCAGCTCCCACAGGCCGGGCGGCTCGGATCATGGTAAAGTCCATGTCATAAAGTTAAAAAAGACTCTTCCTGGGAATAAAATTTTTGGAAGAAAGCCGATCCCCGCAAAAACCAAGCATGAAGTCTTCCTACGAGATGGAGGGAGATGCCAGTACAAGGGCCCCGGCGGCAAAGTTTGTGGCGAGAGAATGTTTGTCCAGATTCATCACCTTGAAGCGTTCTGGCAGGGTGGAAATCATGGAATGGATAATTTGTTGAGCCTCTGCCATCCCCATCATGAATACTTCCATCGGGAGGATAAAAAATACCGAGCTACCAACCTAGCACCATCGAAGTCTTGAGTCCCCAAGTTTGAGGGGCCAATGGAGCTCAATGCTCTATTTTACTGCTTTGGTACCCCAGGGCTTCCTAAAGAAGCGATCACTGACCCTTCGCGACATAAAAAACAAAAAGGGCCCTCATTTTTGAGAGCCCTTTGGTTGTTATAGGGTTGGGATGGGGACTAAGAATTAATCTTTTCGCTCCGTAAATTCTGCATCAATCACATCTTCGCCACCCGCGGCTTTGCCTTCCTCCGTTGGCGCGCCACCAGGCGTTCCACCAGCGTCGCCGGGGCCTGTTGCTTGAGCCTGTTTGTACATTTGCTCAGCCATTTTGTGATTAACTTTCGTGAGCTCCTCGATAGCCGTCTTAAGACCCTCAAGCTTTTCTTCCTTTAAGGCCTCGCGAGCTTTCTCGATGGATTTTTTCACTTCCTCTTGAGTGGCCGCGTCAACTTTGGCGGTATTCTCATTCAAAGTTTTTTCAGTTTGGAAGATCAAATGATCCAACTGATTTCTGGAGACGACCGTCTCATGTTTCTTTTTATCATCCTCACGATGAGCTTCGGCGTCCTTAACCATGCGATCGATATCGTCTTTATTCAGACCGCTTGAGCTTTCAATTCTAATTTTTTGCTCCTTGCCACTGGCTTTATCTCGAGCCGACACATTGACGATACCATTGGCATCGATATCAAATGTCACTTCAACCTGAGGCATCCCTCGTGGTGCTGCCGGAATGCCTTCCAAGTGAAAGCGCCCCAAAGTTCGGTTGTCGCCGGCCATTTCGCGCTCACCTTGAAGCACATGGATTTCGACGCTGGTTTGATTGTCAGCCGCAGTCGAAAAGACTTCGCTTTTACGAGTTGGAATGGTGGTATTTCTGTCAATTAGCTTCGTCATGACGCCACCCAATGTCTCAATTCCAAGAGATAAAGGTGTTACATCTAGGAGAAGAACATCTTTTACATCTCCCGTAAGAACACCCGCTTGAACCGCGGCGCCAATCGCTACGACTTCATCAGGGTTTACGGATCGATTCGGTTCTTTTCCAAAAAAATCTTTAACAATTTGCTGAATCTTAGGAACTCGCGTCGAGCCTCCGACCAAAATAACTTCATCAATTTGATTGGGCTTTAAGTCCGCATCGGCCAAAGCCTTTTTGCAAGGCTCGAGAGCTCGCTGTACAAGATCTTCGATCAAAGACTCAAATTTGCTTCGAGTTAGCTTGATGGTTAGATGCTTAGGCCCCGAAGCATCGGCCGTAATAAAAGGAAGATTTACTTCTGTTTCTAAAGTTGAAGATAATTCGATTTTGGCCTTTTCAGCGGCTTCTCGAAGGCGCTGAACGGCCATAGGATCTTTCGAAAGATCAATACCCTGATCTTTTTTGAATTCAGCAATCAGCCAGTCCATGATTCGGATGTCAAAGTCATCACCTCCAAGATGGGTATCACCATTCGTAGATTTTACTTCGACAACATTGTCTCCAACTTCCAAAACCGAAACATCGAAAGTACCACCACCAAAGTCAAAAACGGCGATAACTTCGTCTTTCTTTTTATCTAATCCGTAAGCAAGCGCCGCAGCGGTTGGCTCGTTAATAATTCGTTTAACTTCAAGTCCGGCAATTGTTCCCGCATCTTTTGTAGCCTGTCTTTGGGCGTCATTAAAATAGGCTGGAACCGTGATTACCGCGTCCGTCACAGGCTGACCTAAATAATCTTCGGCAGCTTTTTTAAGCTTCATCAAAACCTGAGCCGAAATTTCTTGAGGCGTATAAGCTTTTCCTTGAATCTCAAAGCGTGGATCGGATTTGTCACCCTTTGAAATTTTGTAGGGGACTCGCTTCATTTCTTCTTGGGCTTCATCAAAATGCCGTCCAATAAATCGCTTGGCCGAAAAAACTGTATTTTGTGGATTGGTTACGGCTTGGCGTCGAGCCACTTGGCCCACAAGTTTTGAGCCGTCTTTTGTAAACGCAACGACGGAGGGGGTCGTTCGTCCGCCTTCCTCATTCGTGATAACCTTAGGTTCGCCGCCCTCCATAATTGCGACAACTGAATTTGTGGTTCCTAAGTCGATTCCTACACAACGTCCCATTTTATTTCTCCTTCTAATACCTTAAGCCAAAAAACTTTCTCTTTTATCAAGGCCTTGCTACCTTTATAGAGATAGCCGCCCAGTTGAGGGGAGCCTTGCCTAAAACAAAGATAGGTCAGAATGCTTTGGAGTCAACTGTGAGGCGGCAAATTCCACAAAAAGGCTAAAAGTCCATGGAATCCCTGTTTAAAAACTCATTATTTGCCAATCTAACGACTGTCGTGGTGATCATTTTGGGGCTGGTTACCTTCTTTGGGCTTCCACGAGAGGTGTTTCCACCGGTCAATTTTGATGTCGTAGGCGTGTCGGCGACTTTTTCGGGAGCGTCGCCAGAGCAAGTTGAACGTCTGATTGTCAATCCCATAGAGGATGAACTGCGGGGCGTTATTGGAATCCGCGATTTGTATAGTACTTCGGTAGAAGGTTTTGTGCAGATCATTGCGGAGATCGATCCCGATTATCCTGAGAAGGATGAAGTTGTGACTGAGATACAGCGTGCCGTGGATCGAGCAAAGGGCTTACCCCCTGAAGTCGAACGCCCCATTGTCCAGGAGTTCAAATCAGATCGTAATCCGAGCATCTTAATCGCTCTAAGGAAAGTAGAAAATATTTCTGTGAATTACGAACCGAGCCTTGAGTTGCGAACGATGTCAAAGCGTTTAAAGCGAGTTATCGAAGATGTTCCGGGAGTTTCAGAAGTTAATTTGGAAGGCGAAGAAGACTTGGAATTTCTCGTTGAGTTCGATTCCAAAAAATTGGTTCAGGCCGGAATTTCTGTGGACGAAATCCAGCGCGCTTTTAGAAGTCAAGACTTGAGTGTTCCAGCGGGAGAGTTCGAGTCCGCAACGGGCACGATTCGGTATCGGATCGAAAATGAATTATTAAATGAAGATAAAATCAAAAACGTCATTCTCCGTGCCACGGTTGATGGACAAGTGTTCAAGGTAGATGATCTTGCGAGGGTTCGAATTCGACAGAAAAAATCCAGAGACTACGTTCGATCCTCCGGAAATCCTGCGATGATTCTCCAGATTATCAAAAAGCCTGGCGCGGATGTCATTGATGTCGTTGATCAAATGAAAATAGACGCCGAAGGATTTATAAAAGAGATCAATGCTCAGAGCCGAGATCAGTGGGAAATTGCTTATGGGGCCGATATGACGATTCCCGTTCGTGTTCGGCTCAAGGCCATGGGAACAAGCATTTTGATAGGTGGAATTCTGGTACTGTTGACTCTTTTGTTTTCACTCAACTTTCGAACAGGCTTACTTGTTGCTATTGGGATTCCGTTTTCGTTTTTAGGAGCGATCCTTTTAATGCCCACTCTTGGGTACAGTCTTAATTTGCTTACGATGTTTGGATTCGTAGTGGTCTTGGGAATGTTAGTCGATGATGCCATCGTTGTTTCTGAAGCAATCTTTACGGAAATGGAATCTGGAAAGAGAGGGCTTGAGGCGGCGGTCGAAGGAACTCGAAAAGTAATTCGACCCGTTTTGGGATCCGTTGTTACTACTTTGCTAGCTTTTGCACCTCTAGTTTTTATGACAGGGATTGTTGGAAAATTCGTCAAATTTATTCCGGCGATGGTCATTCTCTGTCTGATTATTTCTCTTTTGGAAGCTTTCTTTTTGCTTCCCACTCACATGAAGGATTTTGTTAAGTTCAACAAGCGAGAGCTAGAGCGACGCCATCCATTTGAGAGGATTAAGGATTTCTACCGACGCCTGGTGACCTGGGCGGTGGCTCACAAATACACAATGACGATTGGAAGTTTTCTATTTTTTGCGCTGGCTTTAGGCTTGCACCTCAAATTTGGTCGCTTCATTTTGTTCCCCAAAGAAGGCATTGAGATTTTTATAGTAAAATTTGAAGGAAATCCGAAGCTTTCAGTTTCGGAGATGGCCCAGCGATTACTGCCGATCGAGAAAGAATTGTCGAAATATTCCAAGGAAGATGTTCTAGGCTATTTAACTAATCTTGGGAGTATCCGAGGCGCTGGCAATCCCGAAGAGCGTCGAACAGGAACTAATTATGGACAAATTACGGTGTATTTGGCTCCTGAAATTCAGCGCAAGCTGGATATGAAACAAATAATGGAGGATATGGAACCCCTCGTAGAAAAGATTCCCGACATGGAAGATGTTCAGATTACGGAGTTAGGAGGCGGGCCTCCGACCGGCAAGGCTGTCAATATTTTATTCCAAGGTGATGACCTCAAAATGCTTCGAAGTGTCGTGGAAGTGGGGCGCGAAAAACTTTCGGCGATGGAAGGCGTGCATTCTATTGGCGACTCTGACCTTCCCGGAAAGGAAGAATCGCTTTATGAGATCGATTTCAAGCGAGCCATTCAAAGTGGGATTCAGTCTAGTGCGGTGGCCACAGGACTTCAGATGGCCGTCGACGGCTCAATTGTTAACACGGTTCGAGGCGAGTTAGAAAGTATGGATGTTCGCGTGGTGGTCGATCAAACGGAAAGGCCGGAAGTTGCTTTAAAAAATCTCTCGGCGCTCAATGCGACGGGAGAGTTGGTGCCGCTTACCTCTCTGATTCGAAAAGTACCTGCCGAAAATGGCGCCTTTTCGATTGAGCATTACAAGGGACGTCGTTCGATAACGGTCTATGCCGATGTTAAGGAGGAGATAACAACTTCGGGGCAGGTAAACAAAGCCATGGAAGCTCATTTTTCAGAGTGGAAAAAATCCTATCCAGGATTGCAGATCACAGCACTTGGAGGAAAGCGTGATACACAGGAAAGTATGGACTCACTTAAGCGCTCTGCCATGATCGCTTTGGCGGGGGTTTTGTTTGTGATGATTTTGACATTAGGAAGCTTGTGGCAACCTCTCGTTGTCTTTTCGTCGGTGCCGATGGGTCTTGCAGGAGTTGTCTTTATTTTTTTAATCCACGGTCGGCCGCTAAGTTTCTTAGCTTTATTTGGAATTGTCGGGTTGATTGGGGTGGCTGTTAACGTGGGGATCGTTTTGATTGATAGGATCAATATGCTCTCGCAGACGATGAGCTGGGATGAGGCTCTGATCGAAGGTTCTGTTCAAAGATGTCGAGCGGTTTTGCTCACTTCTGTGACGACAGTGTTTGGCTTAATGCCAACTGCTTACGGGTGGGGCGGAGGCGACCCTTTTTTGAAGCCCATGGCCTTGGCCTTAGGTTGGGGTATCGCGTTTTCCACCATTCTTGGGATCATCTTGATTCCTGTTTATCTGGCTGTTTTAAAAAGCTGGGCGAATTTTTGTCGATCAAAGTACCGTCGTGTTTTCCACAAAAAAGCTCGATTGGTTTCGGTATCGTCCAATTCCGATCAGGCAGCGTTTTGATGATCTTGAGGAAACTCGCTTGCTTGTTTCAAGCGAGCCGCTTCAAGTCGCTTTTGGCGAAGCCTGCGCAATCGAAGCAATCTTAAGCTGGAAAAACGGCGAGACCTGACAGATTCAGTGGCGTCTGGGCCTTTGAATCCTTCGACTTGTCGCCATGATTCATAGTTAATCTGTTTCATGCTCTTTAGATAAGGCTGCTCTAGAGACCTGTCAATAGAGCTGGGTCTAATATTTTTAATTTATGTAGAATTTACATGGGAATTTGTGGACACTTGGAATTCTTTACATGATGCGAATGTATTTTTTTCAGTCTTGAGAAGTATGAGACGGGGGAATTTGACGATGAGACACGTTGGAATAATTGGTGTGGGCCGCTTAGGAGGAGCACTTTTAAAATCATTGAGCGACGGAAGTGAGAATAGAGTTTGCTTTATCGATCGAGATATCGGGTTGGCTCGGCAGCGAAGCAATGAAATTAAATTTGCCAGCTTTGAATCTAACTTGGAAGACTTGGCAAAGAAATCTTGCATCATTTTTTTGGCCGTCAAACCAAAGGATGTTCAATCAACCTTGGAAGAACTTGGGATTTATTTACGATCAGAACATTTGCTCATTTCTGTTTGTGCCGGAATCAGTTCAAAGCAATTGAGAGAATGGAGTGGGAATCGTTGTGAGGTGCTGCGAGTGATGCCAAATATTGCTTGTCTTGTGCAAAGGGGGATTTTGGCTGTGGCCAATGATTCGAATCTCTCAGGCGAGAGGCTCAAGGAGGTTTTAGAAATTCTCTCTGTAATGGGAAACTGTTACGAGATTCCAGAAAAGCTTTTTGATTCTTTCACAGCGCTCTGCGCCTCTGGTCCGGCCTTTGTATTTAAGTTTTTCGAAAGTGTGGAATGGGCTGCTGAAAAAATTGGCTTTGATGCGAGGCTTTCGAAGCAGCTTAGTCGGAGCCTCTTGGATTCTTCCTCGGCCTTGAGTTCAAACGAATGGGGAACTTGGAAGGCTCTAATCGATCAAATCGCTACCAAAGGAGGCTGTACCGAGGCTGGACTACACAGCCTGGAGGCGGATGCCTTAAGTACAATTGTTGAACGCTGCTTTATTCTGACAAGGGATAAAAGTGTGGATTTGGGGCGAGTGGATAAGCAATCATGAACTTCTTTTTTTATAAGATAAAAGCTGCTTAAATCGCGGATATGTTTCCTGCAGTCATACCGGTTGCTGGTTGGGGTACTCGCTCTCTCCCTGCATCTAAATCGATTCCAAAAGAAATGCTCTGTGTTTGCAATAAACCTGTTATTCAATATGTTGTGGAGGAAGCAGCGCAAGCTGGTGTGAAGCGAATTATTTTTGTTAATTCAAAGGGAAAGTCCAGCATCGAAGATCATTTTGATCGGCATCCGGAGTTAGAAAGTTTTCTGAAAAAAAAATCAAAACCTGACCTCTTGAAAGAAATTCAAGCCCTTTCGACCTTGATCGAAGTTCATAGCGTTCGGCAAAAAGAAGCCCTTGGCTTGGGCCATGCAGTCGGTGTGGCGGCGTCGATGATTTCGGAGTCTCATTTTTTTGTTTTGCTCGGCGATGAGATTACGGACGCCTCACCAAGTGGGATTCAACAGCTTCTGAATACGCGAAAGGTTCTGGGCGCTGAAGCTGAATCAGCAGGTGTTGTGATGGTTACCAAAGTTTCCGATGCCGAGGTATCGAAGTACGGGATCTGTGAATTGCAAGCTGGCGAGAAATCAAAAGTGTCGCGCTGTATCGAAAAACCTAAGGCTTCCGATACAAGTTCGCGTTGGGCGATTACGGGGCGATATCTTTTGCCGCGGGATGTCTTTGAAAGAATTGTAAAGTTAGGCAAGGGGTCAATTGGCGAGATTCAATTGACCGATGCTTTAGACGCCTTGGCCAAGGAAGGCCGTCTATATATATGCGAGTTTGTAGGCAAGCGTTTGGATGCAGGGGACGCACTAGGCTTTTTGGAAGCCAATATCTATTTTTATTTGAAATCTGATCTTAAAGACAAAGTTAAAAATTTACTGAAGGAGTATTCAAAATGATCGGTTTGGTCTTTGTATTGTGGAGTTTTGTAGGTGATCGTGTGTCGAGTGAAACAATGGATGCTGAGATTATGCGCAAGCGTTTGCTGACAACTTATGGCGAGTTCGGATCGGCACAAACTTCTGATTGGGATGTAGCGCGACAGGGGGAGACCGAGACTTGGACCTGGAACGGAAAGGCCTTTAGTTGTCCTCATCCCGAAGTTTGGAATTGTCAGGATTGGACCCCTACGAGTTTTCGTTGGTGGATGGCCAAAGAAGAATGGCTTGGCCCATGGGTTCAGATGAAGAAGCAAAACTATTTATTAGACAAAGAGAAGCCTCAAGCCAGTACGAAGCCTTCGCAAGTTGAAGCAACCCTGAGCGCGGCGAATGAAGATCGTGAGGACGCCGTCGTCGAAGTGCCTCCGGCTGAACTTGGAGATGATGAAGAGGATCCCATTTTATTGCGAGGCAAACGCCTGGCTCTAGAAAAATGGCTTTGGACCAATAGCTCAGGTGAGCGAATCAATGTTTATACCTCACTTAGGAACGATTGGATCGAGCGAATCGATTCTAGTAACAAAGTGGAGTATATTGAGTGGGATCAAAAGAACAAATGGAGCAAACCTTATATTACCAAAGTGATGCTCGAACGTGATGGTGTTCGTGCCAGCTTCCAGCGCAAAGCTCCTGCCCCCAAGAAAAAGTGATTTAAATTACACCGGTACCGGGAGAGAATGCTTCCAAAAATATTTCCGGTTTTCAAGTCAACCTAAGCGAGCTTCCTCGTTATTTCATTCCATCTGCCGTGGCCTTCAAAATTGCATTCAGCGATCTAACAATAGGAGATAGCGATGAATCAAATTTCTAATGTCAAAATTAGGCGCGCTCAAAGTCTGACCGAATATTTAATTTTGGTCTGTTTGATAGCTGCGGGATCGGTGGCCTTGGTTACGCAATTCGGAAATGTCATTCGAGCGCAAATGAGCTCGGCTGCCTATGAACTAGCAGGCCAGGCTCAGGAAGGAGGTTCCGCTAAGGATACCGTCCAAGGAATTGAGAAGAAAACGAAGCGAGGTTTGGATGACTTTTGGAAGGATTAACCAAAACGCTCAGATTATTTTGGAATCGATAGCACTCATACTCATTTTGCTAATCTTCCTTCTGGGTCTAGGTTTGATGCTGAATTTTTTTCGCGAGGGTCGGAAAGCCTTTGAAAAAACAAAGGAAATCCGATCAAGTTATCAGTCAAAGCTCTAGCGTGACGAACGCCCGGGCTTGCGCTATATCGCTCCGGGTGCGAGCCATCAAAGATCTTTGGCCAAGACTGAAACGTGTTCCCATTAATGAGGGCGGGACTTCCATCGTCTATCGAGTTGAAGATGACTCGACGGGGGGGGTTTGGACCGAAAAAGAGTTGCTCAGTCGTTATCAGGCTAAAGCACTTTATGAGGGTTTGATCAGGCACGAAGCCGACTTGCTGAGCCAGCTTTCACATCCTTTGCTTCCTACATTTAGGCAAATTGAATTTCGAGAGACGAGCTGGGGAGCAGAGACGGCGGTATTATCCTATCAATGGGAAGAGGGCTTAAATTTTAGAGAGAGCCTTTCTGGCTTGAAGACCCTAGAACCTAAAGTGCGGGTGGGCTGGCTTAGGCAGTTTGCGCGCCAGCTTTTTGAAGTGATTAGCTATCTTCATGCTGAGGAAGTTTATCATGGTGATTTGGCGCCTGAAAATATCTTAATCCGGCCATCAGGCAAAATTATGCTATTGGATTTCGCCCTTTCGGGCCGACTAAATAGTCGAAAGCTTCCTGGCATCGAAATTGGCGGTCGGGATTTCTACCGAGCTCCGGAGCTTCGGGGTAAATCGTCAGGGACTCAAGCTGGAGATTTATATGCTGTCGGTCGGCTACTTGAAGAAGCGGCGGGCGATTCGATACCGGCGGATCTACAGAATTGGATAGATTTCTTAGTGGATTTGAGACAGTGGCCAATCGAATTGCGGGCGATGGCCTCAAAAACCTTACCAAACTTGCTGCCTGTCTCTAGACGACGTTTGAGTTTAGTAAAAACCGCCTTGATTCATAAAAATTTCGAAAAATCTATAGCTATGAGGAGCTTAATATTGGCGGTCTTGCTTACAAGCTACTGTCCTTTAGGGAGCCTTAGCGTCAATGCACTTCCTTTTAGTAAAATTAGGCTGGGGAATCTATGGCTCGAAACACCGGTCCGATCCATCAGTTTGTCGACAGGTAGTTATCGGTTAGAATTTGTTTCGGCCCAGTCTGGCCAAGCTATGGCGAGCAAAACCATACAGATCACCCATGGCTCACAGCTTAAAGTCTTTGAAGACTTCAGAAATCTTGATAATCTGACTAAGTGAGTCTCATCATTCAACGTGAGGTTAAGGATCTGAGAGGAAATGTTCTCGTTAAGGCCAATACTGATCTGGTCGAGTGGTCCAATAAGGCTATCATTAGCGGCGAGTATCTTAAGAAAAAGACACGCTTTAAGGACGCCGTAAGTTTTGTTGAAGATTGTGAACAAATTTTTTCACGTAAACCCTACGATAAGGTTTTAAAGGGCTGGACCTCCAATTTTCGAGAATGGTTGGGCGAAATGTATGCCCCGTCCGTTGTATTTGAGGAGTTGCGGCATATTCGGGGAATGGACCCTTATTCTTATCAGCACATTATAACGATCGCGGTGGTCGGCTGCAGACTATTGGAAATTTGGATTACGTCCGTTCCCACGATCAAGCGAAGTTTTCAGGCTCTAATCTGTCATCGACTAGGGAAAAGCCGTATTTCTCAGGAGGTTTTGCTGAAAAAAGAGACGCTAGATGAGGCAGAAAAGCGGATCATCTTTGAGCAACCCATGGTCGGATTTGTTCTTAACGCCTTTTATTGGGCAGATGCCAATCATCTTTGCGCTAAAGTAGCCTTGCAGCACCAAGAGGACCGAAAGGGCTCTGGTTACCCATCCGGGGTTAAAACCAACAGTTTGTTATTGGATATTCTCCATATGCTGGATCGATTTGACGCATTGATTTCGGAGCGACCCTTTCGATATAAAAAGTTCAGTGTTCGCGAGGCTTTGGATATCCTCAAGCAGGATGTAGACGAAGGTCGGATGGAAGAGGACGTCCTTAAGGCTTTTACCGACCTCATTCGAAACGAGACTCTCAGCGATTATAAAGCACTAAAGTTTGGCAGCATTGGACGCCCCTCATAGGGAAAACTGTGCTAAGCTGCTTTCTCAAGGAGAGCACAATGACCGCCAAAGCAAAAACTACATCAAAAACAAATAATTTGAGTCAAAAAATCAAAAAGCAATTGGACGATGTTTCATCGAAAGTTATCCAAGTTGAAAAGAAAGCTGAAAAGCAAGTTTCGGAAATTTTAAAGAAATCCGATCAAGTGCGTAAGGATCAGTTGAAAAAAGTTCAAACTTTAATCAAAGATGCCAAACGCATGAAGGCTTCTCAGGTTTTGGGTAAGGCCGAGGAGCTGCGAAAAGATTTAGAAACTCGCGCAATAGGTGGTTTCGGAAAAATCATGGAGCGATTAAATGTTCCAAGCCGAAAAGACACCGAGCTTTTGAAGCGAAAAGTAAATGCGTTAGAAAAACGTATTAAAGAGCTTGAAGGCGAGATTCCACAATCTGAAACTTCAGCAACGGCTGAGTAGTTTAAGCACGATTTGATTTCGGGAGGCCTTCGACTGGTGCATAGTTTGAAGGCCTTCCAGATTTCATCTTTCCTTTTATTTGCGCAAGTCCACATCCAGTGATTGTCAACAAGACCCCAATCAATTGCCATTGGTTAAGCACTTCTTGAAATAAAATAATTCCTAGAATTACCGAAAAAACAGGTTGAAGAAGCAAAAGAATTCCTGATTGAGCGAGTGGCAAGGATTTTAGCCCATAGCTAATAAGAGCCCAGCCGATCACTTGAGGAATTATAGCGAGGCCCAAAAGATAGGCCCATTCATTTCCAATTGGTAATCGAAGGGCTTGATCGAAGTACGAAACAAGGCCCAGAGCGGCAGCCGTAAGAATACAGACCAATCCCAAAACTTGTCCAGATCTGTACCATGGTCCTGCCGCCTGAATTTTTCGTAAACTAAAAGTGAAAATGGAATAGAAAAATCCTCCTAACAATCCCAGAAAAATTCCGAGCTTATAATCAGCGCTAATTAAATCACCCAAATGAAAGTTGGCCATCAATGCCACCCCCGAAAAAGCCAGCACACTGGCGACAATGTACAAAAGGCTAAGTTTTTCCTTTAAAAAAATAAGAGCAAGGAGGCTCAGATAAAATATCTGTGTGTTGGCCAAAACAGTTGCCGCTCCCGCGCCCACGCTAAAAATCGCACGATGCCAGACAAATAAATCAAAAGCAAAACTAAGGCCGGCTAGTGCAATAAAAACCCATGCCCTACCTGACAATTTGGGGCGCGGGGCCAGCAACCAAAGTGCCAGCAAGAATGGGAGAGAAAATAGAGCACGATAGAGGCCTATTGTTGTAGGGTTCATATCCGGTACAAATTTCACAAAAATTGGGGCAGTGGAAATCAAAAGTGCCCCTGTGCTCACAAGCAGGATTCCCTTGAATTTACTCATACTTTGGGTGGTCTGAAGGGGCAGCTCCATACCTTCCTATCTCTTTCAGAAAATGGGGGAATTTCCTATTAATGTTTGGCTTGAATGAGATAAAAAGCGCTTACGATGAATTACGTCGATTACCTTCAGCTTAAGAACCTATTGTCCTGTCAACAAATGGAAAGTGAGCGTCTAGCGAAGCCAGCTCATGACGAGATGCTTTTCATTATCGTCCACCAGGTTTACGAGCTTTGGTTTAAGCAAATCCTTTTTGAAGTCGATTCGGTCATGGAGATTTTTGAGAAGGAGCGCGTAAATGAGGAATCTCTTGGCTTAGTGGCGCATCGATTGCAGCGAGTCGTAACGATTCAAAAGCATATTGTGGATCAGATTGCAGTCTTAGAAACGATGACGCCATTGGACTTTTTGGAGTTTCGAGATTTATTGGTTCCCGCATCAGGCTTTCAGAGTTTTCAGTTTCGGTTATTAGAAACAAAGCTCGGCCTTCGATCTCGGGATCGGGTATCTTTCGCTGGAAAAACTTTAGAAAAGGCGCCACCGCCAGAAGAAGAATCCAAAAGTCTATTTGTCTTGATTGATCGATGGTTGTCACGCACACCGTTTTTAAAGATGCGTGATTTTGATTTTTTAATAAATTATAAAGTCTGTGTCGATAAGATGCTTCTACGAGATAAGGGCTTGATCGAGGGCAATCCCAGCCTGTCAGAGGATGGGAAGCAGCGACAATTGGCCGCCCTCGAAGTGACTCGGCACAATTTTGAAGCTCTATTTGATCGAAATATTTATGATGAGCTTCTAAAGAGTGGGGAGAGAAGAATGAGTTATGATGCCGCTCTCGCATCTCTTTTGATTTTTCTTTATCGCGATCGTCCCATCTTTCAGCAGCCCTTTCATGTTTTAACCGCGCTTGTAGACATGGATGAGTGGTTTACAACTTGGCGATATCGGCACTCCTTGATGGTTCACCGAATGATCGGGACCAAAATTGGTACCGGTGGATCGTCTGGCCATGATTATCTAAAGCGCAGCGCAGATCAGCACAAAGTCTTCACTGATCTATTTGATCTTTCGACATTTTTGATTCCGCGCTCGCAGCTCCCGAGCTTACCGAAGGAATTGCAGCGAAAAATGGATTTTATTTATAGCAGTGAGGAAGAGCGAGCCTCATGATCAATCTCAGTCTTCAAAAAAAACATGCTCTTGTTTGTGGAAGCACCCAAGGCATCGGTCGAGCCATTGCCCAAGAGTTAGCTGAATTGGGGGCTTCGATTTGCTTATTGGCGAGAAATGAATCGGAACTCAAAAAAGTTTGCGCTCAGTTGCCATGCCCTCAAGAACAGAAGCACAGCTATCTAGTTGGTGATTTTGGCAGGCCTTCAGACATTCATGAGGTCGTCCAAAAGCGCTTAGTCGCTGGTGCAAATTTCGAAATTCTTATCAATAATACTGGAGGACCAGAGGGAGGGCCGATTCTGGAGGCGGAGTCTGAGAATTTTCTTGCGGCCATGCAAATGCATCTCCTTTGCAATCAAATTTTGGTACGTTTGCTGCTACCTGGAATGAAGAAATCCCAGTATGGACGCATCATTAATATCATTTCGACTTCCGTGCGCGAGCCGATTCAGGGATTAGGAGTTTCGAACACCACGCGTGCGGCCGTAGCGGCTTGGTCCAAAACTTTGTCCAAAGAAATTCAGGATGGAAATATTACGGTCAATAATGTTTTGCCCGGATTTACGAACACCACGCGACTTCAAAGTCTTTTTAAAAATCGATCCGAGCGCACAGGCAAGAGCGAAAAGGACATTGTTCACGAGGCGATGGCAAGCATTCCCTTGGGACGATTTGCTTCCGCTGAAGAAATTGCCGCCGCAGCTGCATTTCTCGCTTCGCCGGCGGCCTCCTATATTAATGGTGTCAATCTTCCCGTGGATGGGGGGCGATTGAATGGCTTCTAAGATTCCAGAAATTATTCCTAATTATATTGGCGGAGAGTTCTTGCCAGCTAAAGAGGGCGGCAAACTCGATGTTGTCGCTCCCGCGACTGGCAAAATTTACGCGCAATTGAGTAATTCGTCCGAGGCCGACTTAGCCTTGGCGATTCAGGCGGCTGAGTCTGCCCAACCAGCTTGGGCCGATCTCAAGCCCGAAGAGCGAGCTAAATATCTTTTTAAGATTGCCGATCTCATTGATGCCAATATTCCCGAATTTGCCAATTTGGAATCCATGGATACAGGCAAAGCCATTCGCTTTGTTGAAGATATCGAAGTGCCGCGTGCGGCAGCCAATATTCGATTTTATGCTTCGGCAATTATTCATTTTGCTTCCGAATCTCATGCGGCTGGAGCCAATGTCATCAATTTTACGAGGCGCGATCCATTGGGTGTGGTCGCTTGTATCTCGCCCTGGAATTTCCCCCTTCATTTGCTCAGTTGGAAAATCGCACCGGCCTTAGCGGCGGGAAATGTCGTGATTGCCAAACCATCCGAGCTCAGTCCTTTGACGGCATGGAGGCTTTCGGAAATTTGCCAAGAGGCAGGATTGCCTGCGGGGGTTTTGAATATTCTTCATGGCGAAGGCGGAGGTATCGGGGAGGCTTTGATTTCTCATCCCAGAGTGAAGGCTATTTCGTTTACGGGCGGAACGGCAACGGGCCGCCATATCGCTTCGGTGGGTGCCGCGAAACTCAAAAAAGTATCCTTGGAATTGGGAGGCAAGAACCCCCTGATTGTTTTTGCCGATGCCAATTTGGAAAAGGCAGCCGATGCCGCGATTCGCGCTGGGTTTCAAAACGCAGGACAGATTTGCTTATGTGGATCGCGCCTACTTATTGAGCAATCCATATATGACAAATTTAAAGCTTTACTACTAAAGCGCTTAGAAACTTGGAACTTGGGAAATCCGAGTGAGCGATCCACTGATCAAGGGGCAGTGATTTCAAAAGCTCATCGAGAAAAAATTCTTGGTTATATTGATCGAGCTAAGGCCGATGGGGCAAAGATCTTAACGGGTGGTAAAAGCTATAAGCCCTCAGCCGACTCACAGGGTTTTTTTGTGGAGCCAACTCTTATCGAAGGTTTGGCATGTGAAAACGCCATCAATCAAGAGGAGGTCTTTGGCCCGGTTGTGAGCCTGCAAACTTTCAAAACGGAGCCGGAGGCTTTGCGGATAGCCAATTCAACTAAATATGGATTGTCCGCCAGTATTTGGACTCAAGATATCGGTCGCGCGAGTCGGATGTCTAAGGCAATCGAAGCGGGCATTGTTTGGGTCAACTGCTGGAATGTTCGGGATTTGCGAACGCCATTTGGCGGGGTCAAAGAATCTGGAATGGGTCGCGAAGGCGGTTGGGAGTCGCTGAGATTTTTTACAGAGGCTAAAAACATTTGCATTCAATGGGAGGGCCAAGCGTGAGCGAGACGACATCCTTTGATTCGAATCGCGCGCCCGAACCGGTAGGCTTATATCCCCATGCCCGAAAAGTAGGAGATCTATTGTTTCTGTCCGGAATTGGACCTCGGGAACGCGGAAGCAAAAAGATTCCAGGTGTGGAACTCGATGAAAGCGGCGAAATTATTTCTTATGATATCGCTACTCAGTGTCGATCCGTTTTTGAGAATGTTCGATTGGTTTTGGAGGATGCCGGAGCTGGCTGGAATGATCTCGTCGATGTGACGGTGTTTTTGACGAATATGAAAAAAGATTTTCCCATCTATAACAAACTTTACGCCGAATATTTTAAGGACAATCGACCTTGTCGAACAACAGTGGAAGTTAAATCTTTGCCAACGCCCATTGCCATTGAGCTAAAGTGCTTAGCCGTATTGAGAAGAGAAATTTGAGAAAGGAATCTAGAGAATGAAAATGCCATTTAATTTTAAAAACTGGATCGATGAGCATCGGCATCTTTTGAAGCCACCCGTTGGGAATAAATGCTTATTCGAAAACGCCGAATTTATCATTATGGTCGTGGGCGGACCGAATTCTCGCAAGGACTACCATTACGATGAAGGCGAAGAATTTTTCTATCAACTTGAAGGCGAAATGCTTCTTAAAACCATGCAGAAAGGAGAGCCTGTTGATATCCCCATTCGAGCGGGCGAAGTTTTTCTGCTCCCCCCGCGGGTGCCTCATTCCCCTCAACGTTTTGCCAACTCCATTGGGCTTGTGATTGAGCGTAAGCGCGTAGCGGATGAAAAAGATGGCCTGTTATGGTTTTGTGAAAAATGCCATAACTTGCTTTACGAGGAGTATTTTCATCTTAAGAATATCGAAAAGGATTTCCCGCCTGTTTTTGATAAATTCTTTTCTAATAAAGACCTTCTGACCTGCAAAAAATGCGGAAGTGTTATGGAGCCACCGGCAAAAAAATAAAAAATCCTAGCGATGAAAATTGATATTCATACTCATATTCTTCCCGAGAAGCTTCCTAACTGGGCCGAGAAATTTGGCTTATCGGGGCTCATTCAGCTGGAGCATCATCAGCCCGGTTGTGCGCGGATGATGCGTGATGGGAAGCTTTTCCGCGAGATTCAATCCAACTCCTGGGATCCAGTGGTTCGAATGGAAGAATGTTCTCAGCAGCAAGTTGATATGCAAGTTTTGTCGATCGTGCCCATCATGTTTAGTTATTGGGCTAAGCCCGAGCAAACTTTGGCCATCTCACAGTTTTTAAATGATCATATTGCTGAAGTCGTTGGTCGGTATCCGGATCGATTTATTGGACTGGGTACGATTCCGATGAATCATAGTGGGATGGCTGTGACGGAACTGGAGCGTTGTCGCGAAATTGGTTTAGTAGGCGTGGAGATCGGTTCCAATATTGAGGGCAAAAATTTAAATTCTCGGGAATTCTTTCCGATTTACGAAGCCGCTGAGGGCTTGGGTCTTTGCTTATTTGTTCATCCCTGGAATATGATGGGCGCCTCCGAAATGTCCGAGTATTGGCTACCTTGGCTTGTTGGGATGCCGGCAGAGGGGAGTCGGGCGATTTGCAGTATGATTTTTGGGGGTGTGTTCGATAAATTTCCGAAACTTCGTATCGCTTTTGCCCATGGCGGGGGAAATTTTGCGGGGAGTTTGGGCCGCATTGAACACGGCTTTCGAGTCCGGCCGGATCTTTGTGCCATTCACAATACTGTCAATCCTCGTGAATACCTTGGACATTTTTGGGTAGACTCCTTGGTTCATGATTCCCGTCAGCTTCATTATATTTTGGAGAGTTTTGGTGAGGACCGTGTGATGTTAGGCACAGATTATCCGTTTCCGTTGGGTGAGGCCAATCCTGGCGAGTTGATCGCCTCAGCCGAGCTCTCATTAACGACGAAAGATAAACTGCTTTATCAATCGGCGCTTGAATGGACAGGTTTGTCGGAAGAAATCTTAGGGAGGTGAGTACTTCATGAGAATTGAACTCGACATATCCGGACAACGCTTAGAGTTTCTTAGACATGAGGCGATTCATATCGGGGTGCCCATTTCATTTGAAGAAGATCGGCCGGCTGCCTTTGGCGTGCCAAATTCAAGTCGCAAAAAGATTTCGAACGATTCGTTTGTCGGTGATACCTCCAAAGGTGGTAGTTGTAATGTAGAGGAGATTTACTTTATTCCGCATTGTCATGGGACGCATACAGAATCCATTGGGCATTTGGTTAATAATGCAATTACGATCAGTGAACTCAGCTTCCAATTACAATTCTTAAAAACCTGTGTGATAAGTATTCCCGTCGTAGAAGCCAGGAAGTCCAAAGAGCATTACACCTCGAATTCTTCTGGCAATGATTTATGGCTGACTGCCGAGGCGATACAAAAGAGCTGGGAAAATCTGGATCATTTGTTTCCGCCCGAAGCCCTAGTCATTCGGAGTTTACCCAATCCTGCAAATAAGCCCTTGTCTCAAAATTCAAACGCGGCTTATTTTACCGAGGAAGCCATGAGATGGCTTATCAATCGAGATATTGAGCATCTGGTAGTCGATATTCCTTCAATTGATCGAATGGAAGATGGCGGAAAGTTAATCAATCACCGCGCGTTTTGGAATCTTTTGCCGGATCAAAAGACAATAAATAAAGATTCTTGGCGGACGAAAACGCTGACGGAATTTGCTTATATCCCGGATCGAGCCAAAGATGGCTGCTATATTATGAACATCAATCCCATTGATTGGCATCTGGACGCCGTGCCAAGCAGTCCGATATTGTTTCCGGTGGAACGAGAGGAGAGATAAGATTGGAGTCTTCAAGATCATTCGCGCAGTCCCTGGATAGGGAAGATAAGCTCCGAGTTTTTCGTGATCAGTTTTTCATTCCAAAAGACAAGAATCAAAAAGATGTGACGTATCTTTGTGGGAATTCATTGGGGCTGCAGCCAAAATCCGTGCGGGATCTACTCGAAGAAGAGCTTGAAGATTGGAAAAAGCTTGGTGTTGAAGGCCATGCCCGTGGCAAGCGCCCGTGGCGCGATTATCATGAGCATTTTTCGCAATCGATCGCGGATTTAGTGGGAGCCAAAATCGAAGAAGTGGTGGCGATGAATTCGTTAAGTGTGAATCTTCATTTGATGATGATCAGTTTTTATCGGCCCGCTGGAAAGAGACGCAAAATTATGATCGAAGCGGCGGCTTTTCCATCGGATCGCTATGCGGCGGCGTCGCAGATTCGGATGCATAGCGGCCATATTGAAAACGACCTGGTGATTCTAAAACCTCGTTCTCAAGAAGATTTTATTCGTGAGGAAGATATTTTATCCAAAATCTCAGAGCTTGGGGATGAGCTAGCCTTGGTTCTGTGGCCGGGAGTTCAGTATTATACGGGCCAGTACTTTCCTATGCAAAAAATCACTGACGCTGCTCATCGCGTTGGCGCGAAGGTTGGCTTTGATTTAGCGCATGCAACGGGCAATCTTCCGATGCAATTGCATGATTGGGATGTCGATTTTGCAGCTTGGTGCAGTTATAAATACTTAAATGGCGGACCTGGTGCTGTGGGCGGTGCTTACGTCCACCAAAAGTATTTCTCGCAGAAGTTGCCACGACTGGAGGGCTGGTGGGGGCATCGAAAAGACAATCGCTTTACAATGCCTGAAGCTTTTGAGGCGATTCCCACCGCTGAGGCCTGGGCGATTAGCAATCCGCCTATTTTTTCTTTAACACCTCTTTTGGCTTCGTTTGAAATTTTTAAGGAGGCGGGCGGGATGGCGAATTTGAGAGAGAAATCTATTCGATTAACTCGTTATTGTGAGTTTTTAATTAAAGAAAATTTTGGAAGCCAAGTAAATCTGCTCACCCCTTCCGATCCAGAGCAGCGGGGTTGCCAGTTATCTCTTCGAGTTCTAGGCGGAAAATCAGTGCATCAAAAATTAATCGAAGCTGGAGTGATTTGTGATTGGCGCGAGCCGGATGTTGTTCGTATTGCTCCGGTGCCTCTTTATAATAGATTTGAGGATGTTTATAATTTTTATGAAATTTTAAAAGGAATTTTCAAATGAGCAGCAAGGACGAAGAAGTTTGTATTGTTGGAGCCGGCTTAGCGGGTTGTTTGATGGCCTGCTTTTTGGCCAAACGATCCTATCACGTTAAAGTTTTTGAGTTGCGCCCGGATCGCCGCAAGCAATCTGTTGCCGCCGGTCGATCAATTAACCTTTCGCTTTCAGATCGCGGCGTGGTGGCTCTGAAAGCGGCTGGGATATTTGATCAAGTGGAGCCGCATCTTGTCAAAATGCCTGGCCGAATGATTCATCCCTTAAATGGCGATGCTTTTTATCAATCCTATGGACGCAAACCCAATGAGCTTCATTATTCTTTGTCTCGCGGGGGTCTGAACGATATTTTGTTGAGCGCGGCTGAAAGTTCGGGAGATGTGTCGATTCAGTTTTCGCAAAAATGCGTGGATCTGGATTGGGAGGCTTCAAAATTGAGTTTTGAAGATCAGGAATCGAGTCGGGTATCGTCATTAAACTTTTCTCATGTGATTGCGTGTGATGGCGCGCCCAGTGCCGTGAGGGCGGCCTTTCATAAGCTTCCTAAATTTGAGTGTCGTGCGGAGGAGCTCGGGGCTAGCTACAAAGAGCTTTGTATTCCGCCTGATCCTAACGGGAAGTATCGCCTTGAGAAGGAGGCATTGCATATCTGGCCGCGGGGGCAGTTTATGCTGATCGCTTTGCCCAACTCGGATGGCAGTTTTACGGTCACGCTGTTTTTGCCCAATACAGGTGAGTGGAGCTTTGAAAGCTTAAAAAGCGAACCGCGTTTGGAAGAGTTTTTCCAAAAATTCTTTCCCGATTGCATAGAATTAATTCCAGATTTTAAGAAAGATTTCTTCGCTAATCCAACTGGACATCTTGCTACGATTCGGAGTTTTCCTTGGCATTTTGGGGATAAGGCTTTGATGCTGGGGGATGCCGCCCATGCTGTCGTGCCTTTTCATGGGCAGGGGATGAACTGCTCCTTTGAAGATTGTTTGGAGCTTGATCGGTGTCTAGAAGAGTTTTCTGGAGACTGGTTGCAGGCTTTTGCCGAAACGGAGAAGCGCCGAAAACCCAATGCCGATGCGATTGCCCAGATGGCTATCGAGAACTATACCGAGATGCGGGATGAGGTTCGTGATCCTAAGTTTCATCTTCGCAAAAGGCTTGAATGGGCTTTAGAAGAGAAATTTCCAGATAGATTTTTATCTCGCTATTCGATGGTTATGTTTTATCATCAGTATTCCTATTCGGAGGCCCTTGAGAGAGGGAAGATTCAGACGGAAATTTTGCAAAAATTAACGGATGATATTGACGATATCTCTAAGGTTGATTGGACGCAGGCCCAAAGTCTGGTCGCCAATCGGTTGTCGACATTGTAGTTTGAATTTATAGGAGAAATATATGACTACAAAATGCAAAAAAGTAGAGGTTCTTACGACGGCGATTGATGCAGAGCTTGGAAGTCTTGCGCGGATTTATTCAGCTTTTAATGAAGCTGGCGTAAATGTTACGGCCAGTTGGGCTTATGAGATGGGTCCTGGCCAGGCGAATTTTCACTGTTATACAACAGACAACACCAAAGCTAAGGATGTGCTGACGAAGATGGGTAAAAGTCCAAAAGCTGAGTTTGCTTGCTGGGCCGAAGGTGATGACAAGGTTGGTACGTACGCTGAGCTTTTGCAAAAAATCGCCAAGGCAGGCATCAATCTTCATGCAACAGATGCTTTGTCGACCAATGGCCGCTTTGCCACCGTGTTTTTTGCCGATCAAAAGGATATTCCTAATCTCTGCACGGCATTGGGGTGTTAGTTATAAGATTTGCTTTTTCTTATGACTGTTTCGACAAAGCCAAAAGAGAGCATTCCCAAAATCATGCAGCCGACAAAAATATAAACATTGGTATCAAGGCTGGCGAGTGACGTAAGAGCCGGGCCGGGACAATAACCGGCCAGCCCCCAGCCGGCGCCAAATATTAAAGAGCCTCCAATGAGTTTGGCATTCAAATCTTTTCTTTCGGGGATATGCCAATGGGCGGATATCATTGGCGTCGCCCGCTTTCGGATAAATCGATAAGTTACGACATGAAAGCATACGGCCCCGATCATTACAAAGGCGAGACTAGGGTCCCAATCTCCGAAGATATCCAAAAAGCCTTGAACTCGGTGAGGATCGGTCATCCCACCCAACCCAAGACCTAGAGCAAACAAAATGCCAACCACAAAATAGGAAGCTAAGTGAATCATCAAAATACTCCCAGTTTTCGCATGGCGGCCACTATCACGATCCCCATGATCATAAAACTCAGCGTGGCAACGATGGAGCGAATCGACAATCGGCTCAAGCCACAAACTCCATGGCCACTTGTGCAGCCGCTACCCATCACCGTGCCAAAACCCACAAGCCAACCCGCCACGGCCAAATATATCGGCGTTCTCGTGGATTGATTCATGATTGTTTCGGGCCAGAGGGCGCTCAAGATAAAACCACCTACAATAAGTCCCGCCACGAACAAAACCCGCCAAAGCCAATCCGTTTTTTTAAAGTGCAGGGCGCCATTGAGAATGCCGCTGATTCCGGTGACCCGCCCATTCCAAAGTAACATGAGCGAAACACTTAGGCCGATCAACGCGCCACCTAGTAAACTCAAAAGCCATGGATTCATAGGGGCGAGTTTAAGGATTAGGGAGCTAGAGAGCAATTATTGACTATAGTGAAGTCAGCATTTAAGGCCTGCATTTGGATTCTTTTGATTATCTTTCTTCAAATTGCATGCTGAGATCCAGCGATCGAACAGAATGGGTGAGGCTTCCCACAGATAGGATATCGACACCCTCGATAAGAAATTTGGACAGATTTTTCTCGGAGATGCCACCGGAGACTTCAATTAGGCAGCGTGGGTCTTTGGATTTAATAAGACTCGTCGCCCGTTTGATTTGCTCGGGCTTAAAGTTATCCAGCATAATGACATCGACCTGCGCCTCGAGAGCCTCCTCGATCTGTTTAAAGTTTTCAACTTCAACTTCTATCTTCAAAAGATGAGGCGATTTCTTTCGGCAAAGTTTTACGGCATGAGCGATGCCACCAGCGGCACGAATATGATTTTCTTTGATGAGAATGCCTCCGGCGAGATCCGCACGATGACAAAACCCACCTCCGCACTCGACGGCGTGGATCGCAAGCTCATGAAATCCAGGAAGAATTTTTCTTGTTGAAACAATGCGGGGTTTGGTTCGTAAAGATTTTCGCTTGTTTACGATGCTAATAAGTCGATAGGTTTGTGTGGCGATGCCGCAGGTATAAGCTGCGAGATTCAAAATGGATCGTTCAAGCGCTAAGAGATCGCGCGCACCACCTTCGAGGCGTACCAGTTGGCTGCCTTTTTTAAAGCTCGATCCATCTTTTGTATTTGATTTTAGCGAAACTTCAAATTCGTTAAGACTATTCGCCGCCGCCAACAATCCCGAACACGCCCACACCCCATCTTCTTTCGCCACGATTTTGGCTTTCGCTCGTTTGGCTTTCGGGCTCTCTATCGCTCGACTCGTCCAGTCTTGATCCACTCGATCATCTCGAAGCGCCCGCGTCAGTAATTCTGTCCAGAAGAGGGGAATCATAATGATCAACCTTCATACAACGGATAATTTCAATTGAATAGGAACTAACAAATCCTGAATGGCTCATCTAGATTTATCCTATGCATAATAATTCCAGTTACTTAGCCGGTAGTAAGCGAGTTCCATTGCTGTGGGTCCCTAAATGCGATGGGGTAGTTATAATATAGACTTGCGGGGAGGACTGTTTTGGGGGTTCCTAATCCAAAGCTTACGAGAAGGCATTTTAGTGCAAAGGTCTACCTTTCGTACCTTTCATATTTGCGCAAGCATTATCCCGATCTAGATCTCAATCAGCTTTGTGGGGACGCTGGACTAAGTCTTCAATACTTAGAAGACGAATTCCATTGGGTGTCGACAACTTTTGATCATCGATTTACGGAGCTTGCCATTGAGAGGACCGGCGAGGAAAGCCTAGCCTATTCAGTGGGCGCCCAACCGATCGATAGCAGTACGGTCGGTCGTGTGCTTGCCAATCTCTTTTCCAAGACAATTACCGTAAGAATGATGTACCAACTTTTGAGCAAAATTCTGAATCACTTCTCGCGCGTCACTAAATTAACTTTAGTGGATCACACACCTGGGTTTGCTCATTTTCAATTTTTCCCGCTACCCAATGATCTTGATGCTCAAGAGAAAGAAGCTCTAAAGAAGAACTTTATAAATGTTGCAGCCAACACCATGGCTCATCTGGCAGCAATTCCAAATGTCCAAAATCTACCTAATGCTCGGGTTGATTACACAGTGGAGCAGGGCGCAGGCGGTTTCTCGGTCTATGAAATTAAGGTTTACTACGAAGAAGAGAATCGCCTTCGTAAGAATATGGCCCTTCTTGTGGCCGCCGGCATAACAATCGGTATTCTTTTCACAGCTAAAATTGGCTGGTCGGAGCGGATGGCATTCGCAGGGATCATTCTTGCTAGTTGGGTTGTCGCCCTACGAGTACTTAGTTTTAGTATTATGGATAAGCATGCGCGAGCCTTGCGAGCTTTAAATGACTCGGATCAGCGCTATGCTAATTTGCAAGCGATTAAGGAAAAACTAAAATCCTTTGCGGATGCAACACAAAGATTTGTGCCGTGGGAGTTTTTGCAGTTGTTGGGATCAGAAGATGTCAGTCAGCTGAAGTTTGGTCAAAACGTGCAAAGAGAGGCAAGTGTATTATTTTTTGATATTCGACGTTTCAGTACTTTATCTGAGACGTTGTCACCCGATGAGCTGTTTGTTTTCTTAAATAGAATTTGGACGAGACTTGTGCCCGTTATTGAAAAACACTCAGGAATTATTGATCAGGTTAGAGGTGATGGAATTTTAGCTATTTTTCCACAAAGCCCTGCCGATGCCATTCGAGCGGCGATAGATATTCACGGCACACTAGCGGACCAAAATCGAGAGTTTGAGAGATTGCATAGAGATCCCATCCAAGTTGGTGTGGGCATCAATGTTGGGAAGGTCACGATCGGCACAGTAGGGAATGAAGATCAGATGCGGATCACCGTATTGGGAGATGCTGTCAACGTTGCTGCAAGACTCGAAGAAATGAATAAGAGCCTCAGTTCCAAAATTTTGGTATCCAAGAAGGCCTTTGATGATTCGGGTTTGGCCGATTCTGTATTGTGGCGAAACTTCGGTCCGATGAGTATTCGTGGACGCTTGGATCCCATTGAAGTGATTCAAATATATGAATGCGAAGAGCCCAAAGTTCAGGAAGCTTATCAATCCACCTCAAAAGAATTCTTTGCAGCTTCTGAGCTCCTACGACATGGCAAAAAGGACGAAGCAAGATTGGTGTTAGAAGCTATTCTTATTAGGAATCCTGACGATCGAGGGGCGGCCCATCTCCTTACACTTCTGTCGCAAGAAAAGCTCGAAGCAGCTAAACTCGCGATGCAGAAGTTCTAAGAAGGTTGCGCCGTGATCTACCATTATCATTACGCCATTTCTCTTTGAGCCACTTTCTGGCGGTTGGCTTCAGCATGACGCTCAAATCTCTTTAGGTTCAGTAAGAGAGGTGACCTTACTTCTCGGAGATAGGTTTCGTCCGCATGAAGCATCGCCATGGGTGTCACCCATCCATACTCTTCATCAAACACCCGTCCACGATATGATCGAAAGCCGATTTTTTCGTAAGTTCCAACAAGGTGATCGTTGCAATCAAGTAGAGATACCTGAGCATTCCTTTCGAGGGCAATATTGTGCATGGCTTTGACCATTTCGAAGAACAGCATGCTGCCACGCCATTCTTTTGCCACCATCGCTTTGGTGATCATAAGCACTCCTTTAGGGTAAGTTTTTTCGAATACTTCAAATTGATAGAGATCTGATTTTGAAAAAACGGTATCAGAAGAAAAGTTGAGTCGAGCCGTGCCGACCATTCGTCCATGGTAGAAGGCGCCCAGCAAAATTGCCGACTCGTCCATCTCATCGAAGACTTGTTTGGTGGCATAATCGACGCCGTGGGTTCCACGCTTCATCTCTTCGATATAGATATCGTAGCGCAATCGATAGACTTGCGAGCGTTCGAAGTCTGTCTCGATTGGTCTGATTACTACTTCTGATAGTTCAAGTTTCTTTTCGGCACTTTGTATGGCTGGTATTTTCATTTTATTTTCCTTTCAGTTTTTGTTTTATATTTTTGCTTTTTTAGTTTCGGTGGGAGATTGGCCCCACTGCTTGCGGGTTCCGATTTCTTTGACGGCGCTTTCTAGCATTCGTTGATAAAGCTGGCCCGTTGTTCGAATGGCATAACAGACTTCGTCGAGGTCATCTTGTGTTCGGATCAATTGGTCGACATACTTTTCGATAAGTCGGCAATGAGAAATATCTACCGTCGCATGTTCTTGGATAAAACTGAGTGCTGAATCCGGAACGCCCTTTTCCCGTAATCGCTTGAGGTAGGTCGGACCGTTTTGCACGGGTGTGTATTCAAGAAAAAATAGGTAGCCAATATAGCCCAATGGATTTCGAAATTGAATTTGATAGAAGGCATAGGAGATTAGTGCCGTCGTTGCGGGCAGCGGGCGTTCGGTTGGAATGCCGCTGACATCTTCGCCGAGAGCCGCAAGGTCATTAAGGGCTAGTTGATCATGGCCGACTTCAGAAGTGGCATGTTTCAAAAACATCTTAACAAATTCCCTTTCGCTTCCACGAAAGAAGGAGGTGGCCAGTGCTTGAATTTGGGGGTTCTCTCTGGCGTGATGAAAGATCTCTCTTAGAATGGCCTTGTATTCATGGACTCCCAGTTCGCCCCGTTGAATGGCTGCGAAGACGCGATTGGATTTCATTTCCTCAGCAACCTCTTGCCAAGCATCTTTCATCGCTTTGCTTTTGGCTTCGTGGGTTAGGGGTTGCTCGACCTCGATGATTGAGCTTTCAGGTGATTCGATTATTTGTTTCGTACTGATTGTTGTTTTCATATGGCGTGTTTTCCTTTCACGCCAAGCTTTAGGACGACACTCACGATATTAGAAATGACTCGAACTGACCGGCTGACACGCCTAAGTCATTGATATAATTATGATTATATGATTTATAGAATCGAACTGAGGCGA
>PCXB01000032.1:6759-18232 GCA_002787535.1 Deltaproteobacteria bacterium CG11_big_fil_rev_8_21_14_0_20_45_16 | reverse complement strand
TGCTTCAAACTTGCTCAAATCTAGGCTTGAGTGATCATTAATATGTCCGAAAAGATCATTTTTACCCTCAAAGGGGTCAGTAAAGTCGTTCCGCCCAAAAAGCAGATCCTTAAAGACATCTATTTGTCGTTTTACTTGGGTGCTAAAATTGGCGTTCTTGGAGCCAATGGTTCGGGAAAATCCTCGCTCCTAAAAATTATTGCGGGTCTCGATGATGAATACGACGGCGAAGTTTTAAAGAGCGATGGCGTTAGCGTAGGAATTCTTTTGCAAGAACCACCTCTCGATGAGAGCAAAACAGTCGGCGAAAATGTGGCCTTGGGTATGAAAGATGTCGGCGCCTTGCTGGCTGAATTTCAGACCATCAATGCACGTTTTGCCGAAGAGATGTCTCCTGAAAATATGGAAAAGTTGATTGCGAGGCAGGCTGAAGTTCAGGAAAAAATTGACGCCTGCAACGGATGGGAAATGGAACGCCAACTGGAAGTCGCAAGCCAAGCTCTGCGACTTCCACCGCTTGATTCTAAGGTGACGTATTTATCTGGTGGGGAGCGACGTCGGGTTGCTCTGTGCCGCTTACTTTTGGAACAGCCGGATGTCTTACTCTTGGATGAGCCGACCAACCATCTTGATGCCGAATCGGTAGGCTGGCTAGAGCTGCATCTCAAAAATTATGCGGGGACGGTCATCGCCGTCACCCATGATCGCTACTTTTTGGACAATGTCGCTGGATGGATTTTGGAATTGGATCGAGGCGAGGGTTTGCCATTTAAGGGCAACTACACTTCCTGGCTCAAACAAAAGGAAGAACGACTTGAAGTTGAAAAGCGCGAAAAAGATCAGCGGGCCAAAACCATGCGACGCGAGCTAGAATGGATTAACTCCTCCCCATCAGCCAGACGCGCTAAATCCAAAGCAAGAATATCAGCTTACGAGAAAATGCTCGCGGAAGGTGAAACTGAGGAAATTGAGAATCTTCAAATCTACATCCCTCCCGGACCTAGACTTGGAAACAATGTCGTGGAATTTGCTCATGTCGGTAAAGCTTTTGGCGATAGATTACTAATTGAAGACCTTACATTTTCTCTTCCCCGAGGTGGAATTGTTGGGGTGATTGGACCTAATGGTGCGGGGAAAACAACTTTGTTCAAAATGATTGTTGGCTCAGAGAAGCCTGATTCTGGTGAGGTCAAAGTCGGAGAGACTGTCAAAATTGCCTATGCCGAACAGACTCGAGATAGCTTGCAAGCGGATCATAGTATTTTCGATGAAATCTCACAGGGCGATGAGATTATCAAACTGGGCAAACGCGAGATTAACGCTCGAGCCTATGTATCACGATGGATGTTTTCGGGTGACGAACAGCAAAAAAAGGTCGGCATCCTCTCTGGCGGAGAGCGTAACCGAGTCTTGTTAGCCAAAATGCTACGCGAAGGATCGAATCTTCTTCTGCTCGATGAGCCTTCCAATGACTTGGATGTTCATACCCTTCGGGCGCTTGAGGAAGCTCTTAATCATTATGCGGGTTGTGCCGTCGTGATCTCGCATGATCGCTGGTTTTTGGATCGAGTTGCCACGGCGATTCTCGCCTTCGAAGGAGACTCCAAAGTGGTTTATTTTGAGGGAAATTACTCGGATTACGAGGAGGATCGCCTTAAGCGCTTGGGTAAGGATGCCCTACCGAAACCCATCCGTTATAAGCCTCTAAAGGTGGCTTAAAGCATTGACCAATTTGGACCTGAGGCGCTAAGGAGCTATATATGTCATCAAAATCTGGCTGGGAACAACTGATAAAAGAAACCAATGAGCGGCGCTTTGACTCTCGTTTGACCGAGAAGAAAATCGACGAGAAGTTCATGACTCGGGAAGAGTTTGCTAAATTTTTAAAGGAAATTCCTGAAGAGACCGAGTTTGATTTCACTTCTTACGATGCTCTTCGCGAAGATGACGGCGAAGCGACTCAACCTAACGCTTAATTCCTAAGGCGTAGATTTAAATTAGAAATTTAGCTTAGCTTTTAAACTCGCCCAAAAACTCTGGGGCTTAGTTCGCGATGCGCTGTGAGATCGCTCTTTCGCTCTTGCCATACGATTGATTCGCATAGATTCGTTTCGGGATTGCATCGAACGATGGACCTGAAGACTAAGCGCTGCACGTAATTGGATCGGACTAACTTGCTGCGAGAACAAAAGTATTTCACCCAATTTTAAACTTTTGGCGTTTTTGACCATTAGTTCTTGTTGGGCCATTAAGGCTGCACTTAACTGCTTCATATCAATAAATCCCTTATCGATCATGATACTGCCTAAGCGTTTGTCTAAACCTGGAAAACTATTCTCTTGAAGGACTTCTTCTTCTCTCACTGTAAGGATAATGAGGTGCAAGAAAAGTACCAGCAACTAAACCAATTTAAACCTGCCATAGAGACAAGCTACGTAAAGTTTACAAAAGGCAGCCCCGGAATCGGTGGATTTTAGATCTCAATTTGGCCTGAGCTCATGCTGACGGCTTCGCCAGTGAGCCAGACCTCCCGAAGACCGTCCCACTCCACACGAAGATCACCCCCCCGAAGGCGAATATCAACAGGACTATCAATTCGGTTACGAAAAACCATGGTCACCCCCACGGCGCACGCACCTGTCCCACAGGCCTTGGTTTCTCCCGAGCCTCTTTCCCAGGTGCGCTGAAAAACCAAGTCGTCCTTCATTTCGATAAACTCGACGTTTATCCCCTTGGGAAAAGCTGAATGTTTTTCGATTTGGCGGCCATAGCGCTCCACATCGAAGGTATCTAAATCCTTCACCTCAATGACACAATGCGGATTGCCAATTGATACGCAGCTCATCATAAAAGTTTTTCCATCGACATCAAATTCTTCATTCACAACAACGACATCATCAAAATCAACCGGGATGTTGGCCGGAAGAAAACTCGGACGACCCATATTCACTTTGATAATAAAACGCTCCGGATTATTGTGTTCGAGCACAAAACATTCTCGAATACCCGCCAAGGTTTCAACGCGAATAGGCGATTTTGAATCCGGCGATTTCATCTCAAAATATAACTTGGCTACACAACGCACTCCGTTTCCACACATCTCAGCCTCTGACCCATCGACGTTAAACATACGCATTTTGACTTCCGCCTTAGCGGGATTGTCAGGAGGTAAAAGCAGAATTAAGCCATCCGACCCAATGGATCCATTACGGCCCGAAATTTTTTGGCTCAAGGCAGCCCAATCCGTAGGCTCCGGAAGAGGAGAATCTAAGAAATTCAAATAGATATACTCGTTATGACAGCCATGAAGTTTTTGGTAATTTAAAAGCATAATGGACTAAGTTTTGTAACCCCACTAGGTTAGTCAGGATCGTGGCCAATGCAAACCCAATTTTGAAGCTTCCTGCAGAAGCTCCGCATCTTTTGGGCAGCCTGAAAGAACATCTTCAAAGGATTGTTCTAGATCGTCAACAAGCGGATGGTCATTGGCATTATTCGCTCGATGACAATGTCACGATGAATGCCGAATATATTTTCTTTCTGCGCTGGATGGAAGAGGACGATAGGAACCTTATCAACCCCCTAGCGCAGTTCCTGCTTAATAACCAGCTACCTGATGGATCCTGGAATCTCTATTTTGGCGGAAGTGGCAACCTCAACGCATCGATAGAATCTTATTTGGCGCTGCGTTTGGCGGGCTACTCCGCCGATCATCCTAATCTTGTCAAAGCTAAGGACTTTATTCTCGCTCATGGTGGAATTCCTAAAGCCCGGGTGTTTACAAAAATTTGGCTTGCTCTTTTTGATTTATATTCTTGGGAGGGCATACCGATCATACCTCCAGAGATTATGCTTAGCCCGCGCGGCACGCCCTTTAATATTTATGAATTCTCATATTGGTCGCGAACGGTAATTATCCCGCTTTTGATTCTTTTTCACTTCAAAAAAATGCTTCGATTAAATTTTACAATCGATGAGTTGTACCTCAAACCTGAGGACAAAAATGATTTGAGTTTTCCAGAAGCTCTTCCAGTGGACCAATCTTGGTTTATTAAGAAAAAAATTTGGGACTGGAAGTGGATCAATTGGGAAAATGTTTTTGGAACCCTAACTCAAGGAGCGACTCTTTACGAAAACGTAATGCCGATCAAGCCACTTCGGGCGCAAGCTTTAGCCAAAGCCAAAAAATGGATTCTCAAACGCCAAGAAAAGAGTGGCGATTGGGGGGGGATTGTTCCAGCGATGATGAATTCAGTAATGGCACTTTATGCGATGGGCGATAACAAATCGAGTGAGCCTATATTGAAGGGCCTAAAAGCTTTAGAGAGACTGACACGCGGTAAGAGCCCAACGATTAAGCCTCACGACGAAGAAATAAAAAATGCCAACTCGGCCACCCTACAATCTTGCGTATCACCGGTTTGGGATACAGGTCTTGCAGCCCTTGCGCTTTTGGAGTGTGGAATGAATCCGCAATCACACGAGATGCAACAAGCTCGTCAATGGTTGTGGGAAAATCGAGTGACTCACAGAAGCGATTGGGCCTACAAAGCGAAGCTCAAACCCAACGAGCCCATCGCGGCCTGGTGCTTTCAGTATCATAATTCGAACTATCCAGACTTGGATGACAGTGCCGTAGTGACTCTGGTTTTGCACCGCACCGGAATGAGCCTCGATGAATTGAAACCTGCCTTGAACTGGATTTTTGGAATGCAAAATTCAGACGGTGGTTGGGGAACTTTTGATCGTGACAACGATCAATGGATATTAAATGAAATTCCGTTTGCGGATCTTAAATCGTTGATTGATCCATCAAACCCTGATGTCACGGGCCATGTCCTGGAAACTCTTGGTGAGCTGGGCTACGGAAAGACCAAGGCCGCGCAGCGAGCGGTTCGCTATTTAAAGCGCGTACAACGCGACAATGGCTCATGGTTCGGAAGATGGGGCGTGCATACCTTGTACGGAACCTGTGCGGCCGTCGTAGGCCTCCGGAAAGTTGGGGAACCCGTTGAGGCCCCCTATCTTCAACGAGCCATTCATTTTGTTGTGAATTCTCAGAATGCCGACGGTGGTTGGGGTGAAAATTGTGATTGCTATCGCCCCCATGTTGAGACGGCGGTCGGAGTTTCAACGGCAAGCCAGACAGCGTGGGCCCTGATGGCTCTGCAGGCTTGCCGACAATCCAGCGAAGATTTTGCTGAAAGCATCCATCGCGGTTTGGAATTTTTAAAAACAAAAGTTTCCTACGATGGGCTTGAGGAAAAGGAATTTACGGGCACGGGCTTCCCCATGCACTTTTATTTACGTTACGATGGCTATCGCAATTACTTCCCCTTGATTGCCTTGGGCCGCCTCCAACATTCCTTACGAATGTGATTTTGACTCATTGTCTACAGGGGTCTTCGACTCTCGAGCCTGCAAAGTGTCATGTTCAAATTACTTCGATGCATATTTTTAATTTAAGCTAAACCCCAAGCCTTCTATACTGAAAGAAGACTTCTATGAGCGAAGAATTTCAACGAGATGCGACGAGATTTACGGTGGCTCACCTTCCAGAGTTACAATTCCGTATCGGCGGAATTTCTATGGCAAACTCCTTAGTCTCTATAAGCACTGGAGGTTGCGGCGTTTATTGTGCAGCTCGAGACCCTCGTCTTGAACCTAGCGAAGATCCAAATCTTAAGCGCCGCGTGAATCTTGAATTTGAATGGGAAGGCATTACGTCATCACCCATTGCGATCGTCGGGCTTATTCTCTATCGGAAGGAAGTAATTCTTAACGATGAGAAAATTCAATACTATGGACTTCAATTTATTCCCACCGATCAACCGAAGCTTCAACCTATTATCGATGAGCTTCAGTCTCGTGTTGAAAAAGGCGAAGCCAAAACACACTAGGCCTACAAATCTCTTCTGCTTCCGGCGGATTAGAAATCAAAGACTAATGTTCACTCCACTGGTCAACTTGACCTTCATCGCTACCATATTCTTTGGCGGGTCGAACAATTGGATAGTTTGGCGGAAAGAACACATCATCCGACAAAGCCGAATAATCAGCATCTTGATACCACTGCGTATCCAGATATTCGAGTACTTGAATTTCTCCATTCTCTCCTACAAGAGCCATTGAATGTACCCAGGAACTCACTCCATCACGATTGTAAGGAAGCGAAAGCCTTGTAAGCGTTCCCACATTAACAACGCCGTTTTGCCTCTCGCTTGTATGCGTATGACCATAAACCATTCGATCGGCAGCTCGGCGCATCGATTTGACAGTCGCTCGTGCCCCACTGGCCCCCGCATGACCATGCAAACCAAGCTCGACTCGTCTATTTGTTGGTCCAATTTTAAAACTTGCTCCATGATCCAGGAAGATTACTCGATTGGGATAATCCACTCGAGCTGGACGAACATCGTGATCACGATCGTTCGGAAATCTCACGCCAGGATTCAAAAGCGCATGCTTCAAGGGATCTTCCTTCCGTCTCATCACCAACGCCAATTCCAAGCCAATATCCGTATTTTGCGGTTCTTCATTGTACTGCCCATCCTGCAGCCATCGATGCAGCCACATGTCGTGATTGGATGGAACAATGACCACCTTAATATCAGGATCCGACGCAAGGATCGCATTGACCATCGAAGCCACACCATTGAGTTCTTCCTCTAAAAGCAAATCTCCGTTTTTAGCTTTCTCGGCCAAACTCATTACTCGTCCACGCTCGTGATGACTGATTGAATGCCCATTGAAAATATCATGAATCACAACAAACTCAGGTTTCAGATCTCGGATACGCTTGCGAACACTTTCTAAAACAACTTGATCCGTATGGCCAACATGCAGGTCTCCCATAATCAGAGCTCCCGCCCTTTTGCGTTCAATTTGCCCATCGGAGCCATAAAAACTATGCACATCCATAAAGCCATTTTTCTCTGGAATAAACTCAATATGCCGAGCGTTAAACATTCCATGCCCGGCCATGTCGAGAAAATTGTTTTGTCCTTGATTTCTCTCAAGGACTAATCCGCCAATCACATGATCTTTCGCCGCCAACCAATCCGTTCGCTGCGAAATAAACTTTTTCCCGGCATAATTCGGATCGGTGATCGCTCCCGTCGTGAAGAGTCGATGCGGATAGATTTCATTATCCATCGTCGCCACAGTTTTCGAAAACATTTTTGGAGATCCCACAATCAATGACTGTCCTCGTGGCCCCTTGTCTTCCAAACCCATCAAAGGATTCATTTGCTTCGCTGTTACTTTATAATCCGCAATAACTGCCAAGAATTGATTCAATTCTGCGGTACTGGTTAATACATGAACGTCCGGATCTTCCAACAAGCTTGCATCGAGATGATTTGTAATCATATTGGCCGGAATGACGACGATCGCGGCATTATTAGCTTGAGCATAAAGCTTACAGGATTTAAAAAATTCAGCATTTACTGGCGCCCCCGATACGGCCGTAGTAACAATCAATCGCTGACGAGTTGTTAGTGCCTCGTATAAACGCTCCTGTCTGGCACTATCAAAAATATCAGTGTCTAAGAATCGGTCAAAGGCCGCCGGATGGCGAGTGCGAGCCAATTCTTTAATCGCATTGCGATTTGGAAACAATCCTGTTTTCTCATCAATCATCGCGCTAAGGCGCCATTCCTCAATACCTAAGGTCTGCGCCATGACGTCCAAGCTGGGTGTGACACCGAATTCAGCAGCAGCCTTTGCAAAAGCCCCTGCCAACTTATTCCGAGCCTGTTCAATATAGCTCGGGTAATGTTTTTGGGCCAAAGCCACCGGTAATTGCAAATCAAACGCCATTAAATTGGCAAATGTTTCGAAATCTTCAATGGCCAGAGCTTCCGCAATCTCCGCAGCGCTTGGCACGCCCAGCTTGTCCCGGAGGCTTTGCGCAATCACTTTGGCTACATCTTTTCTCAACGAATCAAGTGAGCTGGGATTACGATCACGCCCCATCGCAACAAGCTCTGCCACATCACTTGGCGTGCTTTTCATAGCAAAGAACCTCTTGAGCTCCTCCACTGGAATCTTTAAGGCTTTCGCCAATTCCAGTTCCGAAGGTAGTCGCTTATTCTTAGCAAAAAATTTCGCTGCTTCACCCGAGTAGTGATCTTTTCTTTGAACAAGGGGCCGAGACTTTTCGAGATTGGCAAATTCTTCCCTGCAGTCTCTTGCCCAAGCTTCGCTTGGTCCAACTATCAGAATTATGAATCCAACAAGCACTAGCCTCAACAATCGACTCAGCATAACCCCTCCTTCAAGAACAAAACCCTTACCTGGCGTTGGCGAGATCCTTTAAAATTGGACAATCACCTGTCAAATAAACTTTTGCCGAAGCAAACAACTCTCCTGTCAATTCTTCCTCTCGCGCAGGGCGCATCCCTCCATCGGGACGGATAACGAGGTTGGCGGGCCGGCCACTTTGTATGATCTCCTCGGGAGTACCCAAATTAACTAATACAAATTTGACCGGGAAAATTTTGGACTGCGCAATAAGCTTTAAGCGATCATAAAGCTTGTCCACTGCATGCGGGTCATTCTCTGTAATGACGATAGTATGAAAATCATCGGTCATCTCAAATCCATTTGGATGCAAAACTTTTCGCGTACGATCCATGGGTACTCTCGAAAGAGCTTTAGCTGTCTTCTCAACAATTCTTACTTTCTGTTCGACGACATCCTGACTCAAACTCAACGCATCATAGCGATGGAGTGAAACGTTATGAACCATATCGAGGTTCGGAAGATTTTCTATATACCCTCTCTCCCGAAGATAATTAAAAAACTCTTTCCAATCCTTTGGCTCCTGACCCCGTGAAGTCAAAATACCAAACGAACTCGCGGTCTCCGGATCCTTCAACAGCTCAACCATCGAGTCCCAATATTGCCCTTTCCACGTCCCCCTTACTCCCGCAGCCTCACTTGCCTCGGCCGCTTTGAAGTCCTCTAGTAGGTAGTTCACGCCTTCTCCAGATCGATGATAGCGATAGGATTCTGGCGTTCGAAGATAGTAGTTCCCTGGGATGATTTCGACTCCGGTCCGAAGCCGAACCTTAGTATTTAACATTCCAAGTCGGCCATTTCCTCGACCAAGCATATTTTTAATTTCAAATAGCTCAGCGCCGGTAACTAAAACCTCATAAGGTGTGCTTTGAATCTCTTGTAAGGTGTTGGCACGAACATCAATCCGATACAAAATGAAATTGGAGTGAAAAAGGCCATCTCGATGGGGGCGGCCTTCCACAATCGAATCATCAAAATCCGACAGAATAATTGTCTTCGCCTCGATCCATGAACTCGTCAGAAATCCGGCCAATAACCCAACGAAACAAACCCATTTAGGTAGTAAAAAACCCTGCTTAGCCACCGATACATCCCCTCCAGACGTAGATAGGAAGGCTCTCAAAAAGGACAATTTAAATAAGTGAATTGGAGTTCCCTTGTCCCCTCGATTTCCCATCCATAGTTATGAAATCTTGAATAACCGCAGGGTGTCAACGCTTTGTATCAAGCCCCTGGGAATTTAACAGAATTCAAACAAATGCCTGTATGATTGAGAGTAGTAATAACGCATCGCGTTAGAAATATAGCCGAACGCCCACATCTCCAAACATTCCGTTGGTAAATCCAATGGAATTGTCTTCCATAAAATCAATGACTGCTCCCGCCGAACTCAATATGGCCAAATCATTACTTTCGAAGGGAAGAATTTCCAGTCCTATTGTTGGCGCATGCAAAGTGATTCCTGTCTCTACATCACCACCTGCTTTGATAAAAAATCCAACTTGGCCGTAGATATTAAGATATCGCCAAACACTAGGATCCCGAACAATCAAACGCTCAAAATCATAACGAAAGGTGGGACCCGCTAAAAAAGAATCAAAGTCACGATGAAAGCCAAAATAACCCCCTACCTGAATATCCTTAGCAATGCCGTAGGTCGCCGCCACACCATTAAGCTGCTCGGGATTGGCTGACCTCGTCGTTCCATCGGGTACAAACCCATTGGTCGACATTTGCTGATAACCAATACCAAATTTATAGGTAAGATCCCTAGCCTCTACAAAATTAAAAGACACCAACGTAGCAAAAATAGCAAAAATAGTGGGAATGGATTTCATGCGCACACTCTACTGGGACTTGAGTGTAGAAATCAACTTTTCATGTAAGCCATCAAAACTTCCATTCGAGAGCAGAAGGAAGGCACAGGGAAATTTGTGTGACAAATCTACACAGCTCTCCACCAGTTGGTCCGTTGACAGCGGTCCACGCGCTTCTATTGAATTCATTTGGAGACTCTTAATCAGCCTCGAGATATCTAGGCGATCATTTTCCGGCAAGGCCTCAGGTTTAAAAATTTGAGGAAGCAATACGACATCAGCCCCTGCAAACGCCGACTCAAATTCCTTTTGAAATATTTTACGCCGAGTCGTATTCGATCGAGCCTCAAAAAGAACAACCAAAGTTTTGTCTGGATACCGCTGCTTTAAACTTCGTGTCACTTCACGAATGGCCGTTGGATGATGAGCGAAATCATCGATCACCAAATGCCTGCCGATCCGAGCTCGAACTTCTTGTCGGCGCTTAAGTCCCCGAAAGCTGCGAACGCCAGCAACGACCTCAACGTCGCTAAGGCCAGCTTCTTTTGCCGCCAAAGTCGCTCCAACTAAGTTTTGAGCATTAAATTGACCACTCAAACAGCTTTCAAAAACCAGGCCATCGAGTCGAAATCTCAATCCAAACTCGCCCTCCTCAAAATTTTCAATTCGACGATCGGCTTCAGGATGAAAGCCATAAGAGATTATCTTGTGGCAGCCCAGACTTCCTCGTGCCGATTCCACAACCCGATGAACCGCATCCCAATCTTGGCAGTAAATCAGCGCTCCATCATCGGGCAACAATTTAATAAACTTTTGAAACATCACTTCAATGTCTTCGAGCTTCTCAAAAATGTCGGCATGGTCGAATTCAAACGATGTCCAGACTCCAATGCGAGGCCTATAATGCAAAAACTTCGACTCTTTATCAAAAAAAGCGGTGTCGTATTCATCGCCTTCTAGTACAAAATCTTGGCCATCTCCGATTTTAAAACTCTGACCAAAATCCAAAGCCACGGCTCCAACAAAAAAACTTGGATCTCGCCCCGCACTCTCCAACAAATAAGCCAAGCAAGTCGTCGTGGTAGACTTGCCGTGGGTTCCGACTACAACAAAGTTTCGAGTTTCTTTTAGAAATAAATCCTCCAAAGTACTCGGCATCGAACCAAATTCAAGTTTGGCTTCCTTTACATATTGCGCCTGCCCATTATCCTTGCGAACGAAATTTCCAATCACGACATAATCGGGATTGAAGGCCTTTAGATGCTCGATATTATATCCAATATTGACTTCGATATTTAATCTAGCGAGTAAATCACTGACCGGCGGATAACAGGCAAGATCGGAGCCCGCGA
>PCXB01000032.1:4372-6736 GCA_002787535.1 Deltaproteobacteria bacterium CG11_big_fil_rev_8_21_14_0_20_45_16 | reverse complement strand
TAAAGTAAACTCGCTTGGGAAATACGCGCATAGACTGACTCCATTCTAGGGAGCATTGCTCAAGCCTTCAAGCTCCTTTCGAAGAGTTAAGCCAGCACTGGGAATAAATTCCGTGCCCCGGCTAACAGCCCGGCGAAGATCTTCCGAAAACCTCTCGGGTCTGTGTCGAAGTATGTCTTCCTGCAATTCCTTCTTATTTCGAAATCTTCGATAGCTACAGATCCTTTGTTCGGGCGGGGTCTTTTGAATATCTTCTTTACGAAAACTTTCACGAACGATTATTCCCTGAAAGTCATAAGTATAATCACCATCCTCATCAGCACCAATGCTAGCGCCTTCACAGGCTTTAAGAAGGTTCGTATTTTGCAGCAGCAGGGGGATCATTAAGCGCTAACACACAAAGTTTGTTGGACTGCCTTCTTGCCGCTCCAAAGGGGTTTTCTTGAAAGTCATCCGCCAAGCTAAATAAGGATTTCACCGATTCCACTAAAGGCTCTCGATAATGTTTAAAAAAGTTTCGAAGATTAGCCTTAGCCACTGACTCGGCCTGAGTTAGATCCTCTTTCATTGGCTCCAGGCGCTTCGCAAGGCCCATACCGATGGCATCGATAAGCTGTTGATGAGCTAGGCGTACAACCGCATCTAAGTCGTCTTCATTTTTGAGCAGGCCAAGTCGAAGTCTTTTCTCCAGGTCAAGTTCAACAATTTGGTTAATACGATCAGTAATGAACTGGTCTTTTTCTTTCAAAACCATCTGATCATAAATGATTTGCAATCGAGCATCATCAATGAGATCACCAGAAACAAAACTTCCATCATCTTTCCAGGGATCTAAGACATCATTCGATTCCATCGCCTCAAGAATCTTAGAGAGCCGCGATTTAGTGTCTGCCAGAAGATCAAGCTGTTGTTGCTCCAAGGCTTCATCATCAAACCACTCTGGGTGCATCATCCACGCGCTCTCAAGCATGTTTAAGTAACCCATCATTTCTCGGGCCACGCGTTCCGGAGTCAAGCCCTCACCTTCTCGCAGGGTCCAGTAGGCCAAAGCCCCTTTCGGGTCGGCAATTAAATTAACGCGACGCTCGACACGTAACAATTCAAGCGCCTTCGTTAAAATAAGATCGAGATTAGCCTTAAATCCCTCGAGATCAATATTCGTTACAACATCAGCGTCTTGATAGAGATGGCTAGCAACACCACTGTCCAACTCCTGAATGATAGTGAAAGGCCCCTTGAGATTCCCATCTTCTGATTTTTCTGTCACAAATGGCGAACTCACTCGAATCCACAACTGCGCGGCATGATAATCACCACGAGGAATGGCATCACGAAGCGGGCCGTCTTTTGAAAAAATCACATCGGTAAGCTCCTCTACAAGCTTGCTAAGTCGTTGAATCACGCCCGATTGATTGCCCCCAAATTCCGCAATTTCAATTTTAGCCTGTCCAATTTTTCCACTCAGATCTTCGACTTGAGCATTGAAGTTGCCCTCTCTTTGTCGAAACTCTCCACGCTGAATGCCCTGTTGGTCCGATCCCGCTGGCGAGCCCGCTTCCACCCTTCTAAGGAACTTTTGAAAACTCGCGTAATCTCTTGTTAAAAGATCAAAACCCATCCAAGCCTCCGGGATTTCATCCTCTTCCCTATAGTCTTGGATTACATTGATCATGCTTCGACGATCCTGGATATCGCACAAAGTCTGCTCCAATGCCTCCATCGCACAGGCCATGCCCACTTGCATCGTCGTTTGTCGATAATCACTTAGGCGTTTATTTAATTTTAAATTATCAAAAAAAGTAAAAAACCCGGAGATCATTCGGCCGGCCAAACCGAGAGCCAAATTCAAGGAAGGATCAAAAAACCCGCCAGCAATAGAGAGCAAATGTCCCGCCAATTGTATTGGCAAACTTTTGTGTCGTTCGAAGCAAGTAGATTGATCCGCATAATTCTGGTTAAGGGCGGTTAAATAAACAACAAGTTGTTGAACGGCTTGAGACCTCGAAGCTCTTAGGTTAGCACTATCATTACTCGGCTGCCTTAAAATCTGAATCCTTGTCTCGGCAAGCTCCGCTGACAAAAGCGCCTGCTCGACTAAGTCTTGCGACGTACTTACGGCAAAGGCTAGGCGATCGGCATAATCTTCAAGTTCCTGCATTTGATCATTATTGATTCCCTCATTTAAAAACGAAAACTGCTGCTCAACGCTAACAATTTGAGAAAAAATTGGGGTCAAAGATTGGCAAGCCGGATCATCTTTGATGGTTTCCAGAATTCGCTTCAGAGCCAACGTATCACTAAGGGCTTTTTGAGTGAAGATTCCTCGCGAGCTACACGATCCAGCAAAAGACTCCAAGAAAAGCA
>PCXB01000032.1:0-4356 GCA_002787535.1 Deltaproteobacteria bacterium CG11_big_fil_rev_8_21_14_0_20_45_16 | reverse complement strand
AAAGCATTCCAGGATCAACGGGGTTCTGAGCATACAGAACGAGTGGGCTTGAGGAGCCAAGAATGAGTAGGCCCAATACTCGACTCGTAAATTCTTTCTTTAATAAAAACGCTCGCAAATTTTCCCTCTCAGCAGTCCCAGATTACAGGCCTGAATCAGAGGTTAGACCAAAGCTCCCGACGAAGCCAATCATGAAATTCCGGCCTCAACTCGGCAAGTCGCGTTGGGTCGATTCCGGGCGAAAATCGATGACAAAGCAGACTTATTCGCCGACCTGTCTCCATATCCATCCAGCAGCTCACGCCGGTGTATCCCAAATGTCCAATCGTATATGAAGATGCGGTCGCACCTGCTTGCGAAGGTGAAGTCGGTGTATCAAATCCGTTTATAAAGCGTCCGCATTTAGAAGAATGAAAGTTTTCAAAATCAATAAACTCGCGAACAAATTTATCACTCAGCCAAACTGATTTTCCATGATAGGCGTCATAGATTTCTTTGGCCCAGGCCTCCACCGCCTCCACCGTGCCGAACAATCCTGCGTGGCCCGCATCGCCCCCAAATATATCCATGCGCGGATCCTGCGCCTGACCCCATAATAACAATTCAGAGCCTTCCAGACTCGAGCATGGAGCCACTTCGTCCATTGGAAAAATCAATCCCATAAGGCCAGGCTTCATATCGATAGGTCCGTAACGCATATCAAATTTTTCACGAGAAAATATTTTTTCAAAAATAACTGAAATTCTCTCACCCCAAATCTGCTCCAACACAATCCCTAACACAATAAATCCCGTATCCGAATAAAGCGTCGAACCTCGCTGGGTCGCATAGGTTGAATATTGCCCGTCGAGTTGATACAAAAATTTTCTCAATCGTTCAGAACGCTCCGGAATCTTTTCTTCCAAGTTTTTTGGAACGGCTGGCAGCCCCGATTGATGATTGAGCAACTCGCAAAGCGTTACATCTTTAAGATCGGAAACAAGAAATGGAAAAAAAGACTGAAGACTCTGGTCAAGACTTGTAATCATTTTCTTTTGATAGGAATAGATCGCAAGAGTTGTCGTCGAGATGACTTTGGTCAGCGAAGCCAAATCAAACCAAGTATGCCGATGAACACGATGCCGCGAAGATTTAAAAATAGACCCTTCGCAAAATATCCCCAGACATTCCTGCTTTTCTCCAATAGCTAAACAAATTCCGGAAGCTGCCCCAGCTTCGATTATCTCGCGAAGCTTGTGTTGGATCTTTCTTTTAAGCGTCACTTACTTTTACCGTCTTCTTTTGACTCATCGAACGGCTGGCTCAAGATAGTGAAGAATTTTCTCTTTAGTCATTTTTACCCGAAGCCCTAAGGCCAATATTCTTTGAACTTTTAATCCATGACCAAAATTTCCGCCCCACCAAATCGGCCCCGAACTCAAAGCCTTAAGACTCTCCTGAAATTTCTTAACCCCAAAATTCTCACTATCCTTTTTTCCACAACCTTCCAATGTCCCAACGATGATACCCTTTACATACTCGCCGTATCCAGACTGAATCAGACTCCAGACCATCCGATCCAAGCGATACCAATCTTCATTGACGTCTTCGACCGCCAGAATCATTGGCCTTCTCGGCAAGGCAGCCGGACCATCCGCTTGAATCAAACTAAGATTTCCTCCATACAAATTTCCAGATGCCTCCCCCTCATTCAAGATTTCCACTTCCGCCCACAACTCCTCTCGCTTCTTGCCCGCAAGATCCATTAAGTTTCCTAGAGATTGCGAAATTTCGATAGCATTCAAAAAGCCCATTAAGGGTCCATGAAAACTTGGCCATTTAAGCTGATTATGGATCCAAGCATGAAGATAGGTAATATCGGAATAACCCATAATTATTTTAGGCCGCCATTTTTTAATTTGAGACGACCTTATCCTGGCAATCATGCGCATGCTGCCATAACCGGCTCGGCAACAAAGAACCGCCTTGGCAGCAGGTTCTCTCATCGCCCAATCAAACTCTTTTGCACGCTCGTCGTCAGAAGCCGAAAAGTAGGTATCCTCTCGAAAACTCCCTGGGTAGACGAGTACGAAATATCCGGCCGCTCTCAAATCCCGAATGCTTGCTTCCCATTTGTCCTTATCGATCTTTGTCGCGGGACGAATTAATGCGAGAGAATCACCTTTCTTGAGACCAACCGGTAGATTCAGGTGGGAAACTCTAACCTTAAGGGCGTTCTTCTTAGACTTGAGCTTTCTCGTCCTATTTTTGCTCGTCAATGATCTCATATATATTAGGAGCTCTTTCTGATCTGCTTTTTATAACCCAGACAATGCCAATAAAAATTATGATCGCTATCATCCCATACGCCAACCATTTCGCTCGATTGCGAATCTTTTTTCGGCCAATTTGCATCTGAAGCAAGGTCCAATCTTCTTCGGTAACGGCAGAAAACTCTTTTCTTTCTCCCAAAATTTTCATCTGCAACTGTCGATAGCTTTTCAATCGCCCACGACAGTTTTCACACTCTTCTAGATGCGCCTGCAATTCTTTAAGCCCAGTTAGGTCCTCCCACTCCGTGTCTACCCAAGCGCTCAGGCGCTGCTCGACCATAAAGCAAGAAATTCTCCCGGAACCCGGCGCATCTTTATTTAGATGTGATAGTTCTGGATAACTTCCCAATTCCCGAACTCTAAGTCCTCTAAGCATTTGATCGACTTCACGGATGCTCAATCCGAATAGATCGGCCAGATTCTGGTACTGCAACCCGAACCAAAGCTTTAATTTTAGAGAGATTTCTGGCGAAAGCCCATTGACCCAGATCCACTCACCTAGTAGCTCCTCAAAACTTTCTGAATCCCCGCAAACCTGCACAAGCCGCTCCCTAGAGACGTCTTCTGGGTAGCGCGAAAGGCTAAGAAGCCCGTCTAAATAGAGATTAAGCTGTTCTCTCGCCAAAGCCATACCCATATATTTTTATAATAATTTATGAAACTTATCGAGGCTTTCGATAAACCTGCATTTTTTTCAGCGGGAAATCAGGGAGCTGTGGTATGAGATGGGGTTGCTTAAGGCGAGACGGCTAGGAATCGCTGGGAGAGTCAAAGTTTACAATATTAATCTTTAGGTCGAAGTGGAGTGTTAATAAATGGCAGGTCAATCTCGGAACGAAAATCTACCTAATCTTAAAAAAAGCATCAGTGAGCTAACCCCTCATGTATCCAATATGAATGCATGGGCGATAGGCGTGGACTTGGGTGCTCAGAGCATGCGGGGCGCTTGGGTTAACACCAAGGGACAGCTCCATGACCCTATTAAGTGGGAAACCAAGGTAGATGAAGGCAAAGAAAAGGTCCTTAATCGAATGGTAGCCCTAGTTGAAGAGCTAATGAAAAACCCTCCCGAAGGCGTTAATCCCGAGAAGGATGCCTTGGGCGTTGGCTTTGCCATTCCTGGGATTCTTCACCTTAAAAAAGGACTGGTCGTTCAGAGCCCTCATTTTCCAGATTGGAAACGATTTTCAGTTCACGAAAAGCTACGAAAAAAACTAAAGCTGCCTGTTTTTGTAGATAACGACGCCAATACAGGAGCCATCGGCGAGAAAGTGTTTGGCATTTGTAAACCCTATGATCATTTTGTTTATTGCACATTGGGCACGGGCATTGGTGGCGCAACCTTTTTGAATGGTGATATTTATCATGGCAGCATTGGTATGGCCGGAGAGATTGGACATATTACCGTGGACCCTCAGGGGCTACCAGAAGCAACAGGTAACCGTGGTTCGGTAGAACTCTACGCAAGCGGATCGGGCTTAATGAGAGTTATCGAGGAGCTCCGAGAAAAATATTCAGAGGCTCGCGTGGATAATCCCGAAGACCTTTATGAACTTTATAAGCGCGGCAATAAATATGAAAATTTTGCGGAAGTCGAAAAAATATTTAATGATATGGGCGAAGCGCTTGGCGTGATGCTTGCTAATGTGGTCAATACTTTGGACCCACAAGCTATTTGCTTCTCAGGCGGACTCACAATGGCGTGGAAAGCTTTCAGCCGAAAGATGATTCAGATCACCATGGAGCGCTCGTATGTAGCTCGGCACAATAAACTTCGAATTCTTTGTACGAATCTGGCTCGGAACTCAAACTTTATCGAGTCAGGTGTTGTAGGCGGCGCTTCTTTGGTATTTATTGATGCCCTACGACAAAGTCAGGAGGAGGTCGTAAGCGCTAAAGCTGTAAAAAAGCCTCCAACCCTTAAAGCCGTTTCGAACGAATAGATTTGGAGCGGGACAAATCGTGGATCTTTTCCGAATTAGTTGGGATGTAATGCGTTAAATTGAGGGTTTGAGCCCCACCCGCTCATTTGGTGGAATTGATT
>PCXB01000038.1 GCA_002787535.1 Deltaproteobacteria bacterium CG11_big_fil_rev_8_21_14_0_20_45_16 | reverse complement strand
CAGATCAAGATTGCGCCAACTGTCAGCTATACAAAGGAAAGCCAGGGGATAAACGAGGCCCTTGTGATGTGTTTCAGAAGAAAATGGTTGCCGCAGCAGGCTGGTGCGCCAGCTGGGTTAAAAAAGCTTAATTATTTTTTATCTGATCGTTCGGTTGCTTCCACATAGCTGGATGAATTCATCCACACAAGCAATTGATATTTGTTTAGCCGTTTGCATGATTTGGTAGCGGCCCCTGCCGAACTGCTCATTCAACGCGCGGCTCCCTTGGCTTGACAAAACGATTGAATGAAACTGAATGCTCTTACTTGCCGCCTCCTCAACAGCCCTATGAACATCCATTCGACCATGCTTACCTTCGTAGCGATCAAAGTCCGTAGGTTTTCCATCGGTAAGTAGGATGAGTCCTTTACTTTGACCAGGTAGTTTCAATAGCTCTTCGGCGGCGTGCCGAATCGCTACGCCTGTTCGAGTATATCCCGTAGGTTTTATAGAAGGCATTCGCTCTCTAAAGACAGCCCAAGACTCGTTCATTTGTTTAAACCAGCCAAATTCGCATTGATGTCGAGATTGACTGCTAAATGTCGCAAAAGAAACATAGTCTGAAAAGTCTCCCAAGGCCTGGCTTAAAATATCCGCAATCGCCTTTAATTCATCAAGAACCCGGCGGTTGCTTGTCCATGAGTCCGTTGAAAGACTGGTGTCCATTAAAATCATCATGGCCATATCCCGTTCGACCCGCTTGCGCTTTGAATAAATGCGATGATCCACAACTCCTGATCCTCTCCACAAACTCCGCCACCTAATCACGGAATCGATATCGATTTCAGGACCATCCTTTTGCCGATGTTGCCAGAGATTACGGTTAAAAAATTCATGTAAACGCGCCTTTAGAGCGATAACTTGCGGTTGATATTCTGGGTCGGCCATATAGGTCTCTCCGCTTTGGCGATGAGTAAAACTTCTCAGTGAACACCAATCCTGGCGATATTGATTTTCAGAACTGAACCATTCGGGATAGCGAAAACAAACTTCATTGGATTGCGACGCCTCATAGTCCGTCAAGTTTTGGATCTCGACATCAGACTTCAGAAAAACTTCAGTATCTCGGCCCGTTCGCATAACCGCATTGAGAGTTAACTCATCTAGAGCTTCTTGATGCGCTTCAGATTCATCTGAACCATCCATCGATTTGGATCCCCCTTGGTAGTTGTCTGCCGTCAAGACTTTTTCAAAGACATGGACGAGCGGCTGATCCTCTTCCTGTTTGGAATCAATCAAGGCGGGATTATTTTCCGTTCGAACCTTAATTTCCTTGCCACCCGAAGTCCTTTTCTCTTCGCAGCTAATGGAAGGATGAAACGTACCAGGGAATTGAATGATAATAGGCATTGGAAGTTGCGGCCAGATAGCCAGTTGCCGACTTGTTCCCTGCCGATTGTCGGCCAAAAAATTTTTGATGAAGACGTAATCTTTTTCAAACCGCGGCAGACTTTCTTTCAAATATTTTAAAATTGACTGACTTGCAACTTGCGCTTCAGCTACTCGATTTTGAATATTCGCAGCGGAAGATAACTTTGAATGGCGCTCGAGCTTGCAAGCCGCGAAGTGAAACAAAAGCCTGTACCAATACATCTGTTCGTTTCGAGCTTTCGTCTCAAAAGCAAAAATAGCTGGCGGAAGTACGAGTCGATTGATGTAAGATCTCTCCTTATCTATCTCTGGAGCAATATCGATCGCAAACCCAAGCAGAGCTTCTCCGACCTGAGCTAGCCTCAGTCTCAGGCACTCGAGGTCGGCAATGTGTTGATGGTGCAAAATGGACTTGGATTTCCATCTATTCCATTTACGAACGAGTCGCGCGAAAATCTCTTCGTCGAAACTCATTGCTACAAGTGAAGGGAAACAAGATCTTTAAGTGGTTGTGCAACTTCGAGATCGTCCGTTAAGGCTTGGACAATGCCAACATCTGCCGAAAGTCTCGGGGCTAACCCCTGTTTGATCAGCAGCGCCGTGTTAACTAGAAGTCTTGTCGAAACCGTTTCATCGAGTTGAAGTTCCGACATATTTCGAATTCGCAAAGCCAACTGCGCCAGAGACTTACAAAGGGAAAGGTTCGCACCAGTTTCGGCAGCAAGAATCTCGGTCTCGATCTCAACGGGAGGGTAGCTGAGTTCAAGGCTTACAAATCGTTGACGTGTTGAGGGTTTGAGGCGACGCATACGAGTTTGATAACCCGGATTAAAGCTAATAATTAGCTGAAATGCATCAGGCGCAGCAATGCTTTCGTGACTTCGGTCTAAAAAGAGCTGACGCCTGTGATCGGAAAGAGAGTGTAATAGAACGACAACATCTTCGCGAGCTTCGGCAATTTCATCGAGATAAAGAAAGTGACCTTCACGAACCGCTCGCGTAACAGGACCTTCTTGCCAAATGGTATCTCCACCTTTAAGCAGATACCGCCCTAACAAGTCAGTGGCCGATGTATCTTCGTTGCAAACAACTTGAACAAGTCGCGTTGAAAGTTCGTTCGCCATTTTTTCAACAAGGCGAGTCTTTCCACAACCCGTAGGACCCTTGAGAAGAAGCGGAAGCTTACATTTATAAGCAGATCGGAAGACTTCCTCTTCCTTGCCGATAGCTCGATAATAAGGTGATTTAGTTGCCACCATCAATTCTTATAGGAATCTGATCCCTGAGCTTCTGCATGAGGAAGTCCGTAGCGAATAAAATTCCAAATAAACGCTCCAATGCCTAGGGTAAACAATGACGCGGCGAGAATGAGTCCCAAAAAGTGCACTTCAATTTCTTTTTGTACACTCAAAAAATCCATCCCCATTTTTCGCTCAAGATACACCTGAGAGATGCCCGCTACAGCAAAAGCTAACGTCATACAAATCATACCGATATTTGAGGTCCAAAAGGCAAAAATGTTCATTCCACTGTCATGAAGCTTGCGCCCCGTCATGGCAGGCACGGAATAGGTGATGATCGCAAGTATAATCATCGCATAGGCTCCCCAAAAAGCCATATGGCCATGCATCGCTGTTACCAATGTCCCATGTGTCCAGAGATTTACTTGAGGAAGCGTATGCGCAAATCCTAAAAATCCTGCCCCAACAAATGAGAGGATGCTGCATCCAATTGTCCAGCTTAAGGCTGTTTTGTTAGGATGACTACGCCCTCCCCGTTTCGCCATGGCAATCGCATAAATCGCCATACCAAGAAAGGCCAAAGGTTCAAGCGCACTGAATGCTCCACCGATCCATAACCAGTACTTAGGCGTACCGATGAAATAATAATGATGCCCGGTACCCAAAATTCCCGATAAAAAAGTAAAGCCAACAATTACGTATAGCCACTTCTCGATAATTTCTCGATCAACTCCGGTCAGTTTGATCAAAAGATACGAAAGGATGGCGCCCATAATTAGCTCCCAAACACCTTCCACCCATAAATGAACCACCCACCATCTCCAGTACGAGTCCATCGTTTGCGACGATGTGTCGATCATTCCGGGAATATAGAGAAGCGCAGCACAGAGAAGTCCAAAAAACAGAACAATAGAAGTTGTCGTATGCCGTTTAGCCTGCCAAACGGTTCGGCCAATGAGATAAATAAATAAAAGGACATCCACAACCACGAGGTAGTCTAATGGTCGTGGAATCTCCAAAAACTTTCTGCCCTCCCACCAATTGAAATGGAATCCAATTACGGCCGTCACGCCAACAGCCACAAAGGCGCCGAGCTGCAGCAAGGCAAGCTTAGTCGAAACCAGCTCTCTCTCGCATTCCTCTGGAATAATATAGTAGGCCGCACCCATAAACCCCGAAAGCATCCACATCACTAATAAATTCGTATGTACCGCTCGAGCGGCATTAAATGGAATCCATTCATGAAGCCCATCGAAACCCAAATGAGCAAAGCCCATAATGAAACCGTATACAATCTGAAGAGCAAGAAGCAGCATGCAAACAGCAAAGAAATAATAGGCCACGGCTTGAGACTTATATTTCATTTGGCATCCTCCTTAAGTTGCGAGAGAAAAGCGCTAAGTTCCACAATCTCTTCTTCTGAAAGAGGAAGTTTGGGCATCAATGTCCCGGGCTTAACAGCCTGGGGATCATGTAACCATCGGACTATATAATCCCTATCCAAACGGCTCCCAACACCATCTAAGGCAGGACCCACGTCTCCACCCTGCCCCCGAAGTTTGTGACAAACGATACACATTTGATTAAACGCAATGGGACGATCAATCGTTTGCGCAACTCCAGTACCGGCTCCGACTCCTTCGATAGTCGCAATCTGACCAATATTAGGTTTTGGCGGAAACCCGTTGAGGTCCATTTCTCCGATCCACTTCATAAAAGCAGTAAGGTCTTGAATATCCGAATCAGAAAAATCGTATCGAACCATCTTCCGTTGGCCAGGATACATCGCGTAAGGATCCTTGAGCATGGCAGCAATAAATTTAGGCCCGCGTCGCTCATAGACTTTTGTAAGTTCCGGAGCATAGTAAGCGCCTTCCCCCAGAATCGTATGACAGCCCATGCAGTTATTGGTTTCCCACAGATGCTTGCCACGTATGGCGGACTCCGAGAGATTCTGCTGGTTTGTTTGTTCCGGAACTCGCCTAATCGTGTCGATTGTAAGAAGGAGAAATGTTCCTACGCACAGGCCTGTTCCAACTAAGAAGAATAATTTGGCAGAAGATTTTGAAAGCACTTGAGGGAATCTATGGGATTCCTAAAAATAAATATATGTTTCAAATCATAAATCATAAAAATACGGAACATACTTCCCGTCGGTTTTTTGAATATGATCTTCGTTAGGTAAAAACTGGGGAAACTTGGATTGTATGATTTAGGTCATAAATCGACTGGCTTTGGATCTTTCCCTGGTTCAAAATAATTTTTTAAGCCTTAAGCTTAAGTTATTGGTGACGTTAAAATTTTGTTTTGAAATTTAGAGAAAGGTAATCCAATGAAAATCAATCGGTATAGCGTAAGCATGGCCCTCTGTGCCTCCCTTGTGGGGTGCAATAGTCACCCCAATGAACTCCGATCCACGGGAGGGTCTGAGTTGGGAGCTAAGATGGCTGCGCCTGTTGGCGAGCCCATTCAAGCCGTACTGACTCAGGCGCCAGATGTTCCTCCGGCTATTACACGCAAGTCGCCCGCCAAGGTCGTTGTCGAAATCGAGGTTAAGGAAGTAACGATGCCGATATCAGAGGGTGTCAATTACACCTTTTGGACTTTTGGCGGAAAGGTGCCTGGGGAGTTCATTCGGGTTCGTCAGGGAGATACGGTTGAATTTCATTTGCAAAATCATCCAGACAACAAGATGCCTCATAATATTGACCTCCATGCTGTGACGGGACCTGGCGGAGGCGCGACCAGTACGTTTACGGCGCCCGGACATCAGACTCAATTTACATTTAAGGCTTTAAATCAAGGATTGTATGTCTATCATTGTGCGACGGCACCTGTTGGAATGCACATCGCCAACGGTATGTATGGTTTGATTCTAGTGGAACCTCCGGAAGGCTTGAAGCCAGTTGATCGCGAATATTACGTCATGCAAGGAGACTTTTATACAGTTGGAAAATACCGCGAAAAGGGTTTGCAACCTTTTGATATGCAAAAGGCGATCGAAGAGAATGCCACCTATGTTTTGTTTAATGGCTCAGAAGGTTCGATGGTTGGCGAGAAAGCCTTGCCAGCCAAAGTTGGTGAGACGATCCGGCTTTTCGTAGGTAATGGTGGACCGAATCTTGTTTCAAGCTTTCATGTTATTGGAGAAATTTTTGATAAAGTTTATCCGGAAGGTGGTTCTCACTATCAAGAAAACGTACAGACGACTCTTATTCCTTCAGGAGGCGCGGCGATCGTAGAATTTCGCCTAGAAGTGCCTGGTACCTATATCATAGTCGATCACTCAATTTTTCGAACCTTTAACAAGGGGGCTCTCGGCATGCTAAAGGCGACGGGAGATGAAGTTACAGCTATCTACTCAGGAAAAGAAGTTGACGATGTGTATCTTGGAGATAAGGCCGCTTCTGGATCCGGAAAGGCGGTCGCTAAAGCTACGGCAGAAATGAAATCGGGAACGCTAACACTTGAAAGTCAAATAGCAGCCGGAGAAGCGCTTTTTAAAGGAACTTGTTCGACCTGCCATATGGAAACAGGACTTGGAGTGCCAAGTGTATTCCCACCTTTGGCGAAGTCGGACTTCCTCATGAACGATAAAGCTAGATCCATAGGAGTAGTATTGAATGGCTTGAGCGGAGCTGTGACAGTCAACGGCACTAAGTTCAACTCAGTCATGCCACCAATGAGTCAGCTTAACGATGACGAAATTGCCAATATTCTAACCTATGTTCGAAATTCATGGGGCAACAAAGGTACAGCGGTGACTGCCGCCGAAGTCACGGCCGTTCGAGCTTCAAGTAAACGACCTCCAGGTGCCGCTGAATGATTTGGCTGATTCTCAGTTTGATGCTCACTCAAGAGCGGGCACTCACTGAGAATCCAATGATTCTGGCCGGACCGGGAATTCTGCGGCCCTTTTACCCCCCGTCCGAGAGCGAAAAAGAAATCAAAGTTGAAGCCTTTGAGCTTCAGCAGCATGCGGTCACCAATGCAGAGTTTCTAAAGTTTGTCATGGAGAAGCCTAAGTGGCGTCGCGACAAAGTCTCTCCCTTGTTTGTAGACAGCACTTATCTTTCGCTATGGGAATCGCCAACTCGTCTGGGAAAACAAATATCTCCCAAACAACCTGTTGTCTTTGTCAGTTGGTTTGCGGCAAAAGCTTATTGCGAATCGATCGGGGCGCGCTTACCCACTCACTTTGAATGGGAATTGGCGGCGGCCGCATCAGAGGCGCAGGCCGATAGTCGCTCCGATATGACGTGGCGGCAAAAAATATTGGATTGGTATGGAAAACCCGCCCCCGAACGCTTACCTAATGTGATGGGAAACAAGCCTAATTTCTGGGGTCTCTATGATTTACATGGCTTGATATGGGAGTGGGTGCAGGATTTTAATAGTATTCTACTCAGTAGTGATAGTCGAGAGGCCGGGAAACTTGACCAAGCAAAATTTTGTGGGGCCGGTGCGATTGGGGCCAGTGAAACCGATGACTACCCGAGTTTTATGCGATTGGGATTTCTTAGTTCGCTGGAAGCCGCTTACACGACTAAAACATTGGGCTTCAGATGTGCTAAAGATCGAATGAAAGGGAAATAAAGTGAGAACAATGCTGGCAAGTTTGTTTTTAGTTTGGGCGATCTTTGCCCCGGTCCACGCCGAGAAAGTAGAAACTTCATTCTATGACCTTGAAGCGCAAATGACAGATCAAGATGGAAAATCGATTTCGTTAGATTATTTTCGAGGACACTCCGTCATTGTAACTATGTTTTTTTCATCCTGCCCCCATGCTTGCCCCATGTTGATTGCACGATTGAGAAGCATTGAAGCCAAGCTAACCAAAGAAAAAAGATTAAACGCTCGTTTCTTGCTCATCAGTTTTGATCCAAAAGTCGATACGCCTGCGGCTTTGTTAGCACTGCAGGAGCGTCATGGTGTCGACTCCAGTAGATGGCGATTTGCAACGCCGAAGATTGAATCAAAGATTTCGGAGATTGCGGCGGTCCTTGGAATCAAGTATCGAAAGATGCCTGAGGGTGGCTACAGCCATTCCTCTATTTTTGCCGTTCTCGATTCCTATGGTAAGATTAAATATCGTGGCGAAGCGCTTCAGGAAGACGCCGAGGTATTTGTTGAATATTTAGGAAAATAAAGTGACTCAGCCCCCAAGAAATTCATTCAATCGAGAAATGTTCTTAAGTTCCACGCGATGATCAACAGTCACAATGACATTTTCTTTCGTCCATTTGGACAGGACCCGAATGACACTTTCAACCGTCGAACCCACAGCATCCGCAATATCCTGACGAGTCAGTCGGATCATAATTCGGTCTCCTAATTCCTTTGGCTGGCTGCTGTGAAGCCGCAAAAGGAGATCCGCAACACGATTCTCAACAGAACTGCGATTCATAGCTTTAGATTTTTGAAATGCCTGCAGTGTCTCAATGATTTGACGATCGAGCTCAAGGGCTAATACATCGTTTTTCAGCCAGGCTTCGCAAAAAGTCTTTCTGGCTATTTTGACTAGCCCAGATTCTTCGAGGGCAATCGCCGTTAGCGGATAAACCGATGTTTCTGATTTCATCAAGGGCGCGCCAAGAATACGATTGCGTCCAAAAAAATTCATGATTGTATCTCTATCATTCTGCATCGCAATCATTTTTGCGCTTCCATAAAAAATGATATATGCAAAATCTGCCGGCGCGCCATCCTCAAAAATTACATCTCCCGCCCGCGCTGTAATGAACTGACAGTCGCGCGTAAAAACATCAAGATTCATACCTTGAAGATTTTTAAAAAGCGGAAGGCTAGCTAGTAAACTGCTAAGAGATTTTGTCATGCCAATGCTGAGATACAGCATACTGATCCAGCCCATCTTTTCAAATGAAAAGATGGGCCCACCACAACGCCATTTAGCTACAGCCTATGGAGCTTCCACAGTTCAGACATTTATAGCAGGTTCCATTACGGACTGTCGTATGCCCGCATTGATCACAAAACGGGGCATCTCCCGTCAGGTTTTTGAAGGAGGCGCTATCGACTTCGATTGGCGCAGCCGAAAGTTCAAGCTCTTCGGGTTTGACTTGTACAAAATCCGTTCGACCCAAGTATTCAAGCCCGAGCACCCGAAAGATAAAGTCAATGACACTTGTGGAGTTCTTAATATGAGGATGATCGACAAAACCCTGAGGTTCAAAACGAGTAAATATAAATTTATCGACAAAGGTTTCTAAGGGTACGCCGTGTTGCAAACCCGTTGAAATCGCAATGGCAAAGCAGTTCATCAAACTCCGAAAAGCCGCGCCCTCTTTATGCATATCAATAAAAATTTCGCCCAAACTGCCATCGGGATATTCTCCCGTTCGAAGATAGATCTTATGCCCCCCTACCCGACCTTCTTGCGTAAATCCCATTCTTTTTTTAGGTAGTTTCTTCTCAGCAATCATTTTGCTTTGAGCGGATTTTGAATTTTCCTTGATTTGAGAGTTTAGCGGTTGGGAGGATTTACTTCCGTCGCGGTAGATCGATACAGCCTTCAATCCGAGCTCCCAGCTCTTCAAATAAATATCCTTTACTTCCTCAACTGTGGCTTCGTTGGGCAGGTTTATCGTCTTCGAAATCGCTCCACTCAAGAAGGCTTGGACAGCCGCCATCATTTTTATATGGCCCATGGGAGCTATCAGTCGACTGCCCGTTGGCCCGCAGCGATTGGCACAATCAAAGACCGGGTAATGAATCTTTTGCAGATGGGGCGCACCCTCGATCCCCTGATTGTCTTCGATGTACTTAAGAATATCTTCACATTGTTCGTTGGTGTAGTTCATTCTTCTAAGTGCATGCGGAACCGCCTGATTCGCGATTTTCATAACGCCGCCACCTGCAAGTTTTTTGTATTTTACTAACGCAAATTCTGGCTCGATACCCGTTGTACTACAATCCATCAATAGACCGATGGTGCCGGTAGGGGCTAAAACGCTAACCTGAGCGTTACGAAACCCAAATTGAGCCCCGCGAGTTTCAGCCGCTTCCCAATCTTCTTTGGCTACTTTTAAAATTTTGGATTCGGAAGATGAGATTGAATTTAGCAAATTAACGTGTTTGTGAATGACCTCTCTCATCGAGGATTCATTTTTTGAATAGGCTTCGAAAGGCGCCTTAGCCTGCGCCAACTCTGTGGAGACCCGATAGGCGTGACCCGTCATCACCGCGGTCACAGAGGCTGCAAAATCGCGGGCTTCTTGGGAATCATAAGGCAGGGCATTGGCCATCAAATAGCCACCCAAATTGGCAAACCCCAAACCTAGAGGACGAAATTGGTGGGATCTTTCCGCAATTCTTTGCGTCGGATAACTTGAATAATCGACCAAAATATCTTGGGCAACCACAAACACTCGAATTGCCTGACGAAAAGCCTCGACCTCAAATTCTCCTGTTTCCTTTCGAAACTTCATTAAGTTGATCGATGCAAGGTTACATGCGGAATCGTCGAGGAACATATACTCGGAGCATGGGTTGGAGGCTTCAATTCGACCAAAAGCCTTGCAGGTATGCCAACGATTAATGGTCGTATCGAATTGAATCCCTGGATCCGCGCAATCCCACGCAGCTTGCGCAATCTTATCCCAGAGATCCTTCGCACGATAGGTATCGCAAACTTCTCCTGTAGTTCTAAAACGAGTTTGAAATTCCCTATCCTCTAAGACTGCCTGCATAAACTCATCAGTTACCCGAATAGAATTGTTTGAGTTTTGCCCGCCCACGGTTCGATAGGCTTCACCGTTGAAATCAGAGGGATAGCCCTGAGCAATGAGGGCCTTAACTTTGAGTTCCTCCCGACTTTTCCAGCCAATAAAATCTTCAATTTCGGGATGATCCATATTGAGGCAAACCATCTTGGCCGCCCTTCGAGTCGTGCCACCTGATTTTGTTGCTCCCGCGCTGCGATCAAAAACCTCTAGAAAACTCATCAATCCGGAACTCAAACCTCCGCCACTTAGCTTTTCTTGTTTAGCTCGAATTTTCGAAAAATTCGTTCCCGTTCCGGAACCATATTTAAATAAACGAGCTTCATTTTTAAGGACGTCATACATATTCATCAGATCGTCTTCAATGGTCTGAATGAAGCACGCTGAACATTGTGGATGTTCATAGGCGTTTGCAGTTTGCTCAACTTGATCCTTAGCTGGATTCCAGAAATAATTTCCGCCCGAACCCGTAATTCCGTAAGCTTCGAATAATCCGCAATTAAACCAGACTGGGGAATTGAAGGCGCCGCGTTGCGTGACCAAGATCGCCGTGAGTTCGTCCTGAAAGGCATCAGCGTCGCGCTTTGTATTAAAATAGCCACCTAATTTTTCACCCGCCTGCCGAATGGCATTTATCATTCTCGCAATTACTTGACGTGCAGACGTCTCGCCTCCATGCTCCAAGCCTCCGCCCGCTCGACGGAGGTATTTTGAAGCCAGGATATCCGTCGCCAGCTGTGACCATTCTTTTGGCACTTCCACAGCTGGCGTAAGACTAATGATTTCACCATCCATACCGGTAATACGACTTTCTCTAGTTTCCCATTCGATCTCAGCAAAAGGATGGATATTTTCGGAGGAGAAAAATCGTCGAAAATGAAGACCTTTATTCTTTTTTGATCGACCTTGTGATGGGTGGGACTGAGTTGTGATTTGCATGATTTAAGATAGTTTCGGGACATTAGGGGACGTCCGTCAAACCAAGTCAAAAAATCCTAAGAATTTTATGACCTGGAACATATTTCATCGACAAAAGAATCAATAAAATTGATTTCTGTCTCTCTCGTCTGCAGAAAAACATTCATTAAAACTGATCGAAGAACAATCAATTCATCAGTGTCGATAATGGGATTCCAATCTCGCACATACGAGCTAAGGTACTTCTGATATTTATCGAATCGCAAATGCGTCTTAGAAATATAAAACTCAGGATTTTCTTGAGAAGGAGAAAAATCAGAATAGATTTGAAGGCTACGTTGATTCGTTTGACTCAAAGCTTCTCCTGGTTTTGCCACGCAAAAGCAACAGATATTGGACTC
>PCXB01000052.1 GCA_002787535.1 Deltaproteobacteria bacterium CG11_big_fil_rev_8_21_14_0_20_45_16 | reverse complement strand
AAGTTTGATTAACTCTCCTTTCAAGAGATAGGCCCGTAAGCCTTGGATTTCCAGTGGTTACCCTAGGCCTTTGAACAATGTCAAAGCAAAGGATCCTGAAACTATCTAACCAAGGGGCTTAAAACCTCGCCTCTTAATAATGTCTAGGAGCTTATCAAAAACCGCGTTCTCATCAAGGCCTGAAGTATCGATGATTTCCGCATCTTTGGCCGCTACCATGGGAGAGGCCTCACGCTCCTCGTCTTGTTGATCTCGCTTCTTAACATCCGCCAAAACCTTCTCGAAATTGGGCGCCTCCACTCCAAGCCTTAATAAAAGCTCATCGTAGCGTCTTCTCGCTCGAACTTCGGCGGAAGCCGTCAGAAAAAACTTAATTTCGGCCTTGGGAAAGATAACGGTTCCCGCATCTCGACCCTCTAAAACTCCCCCATTCATCTTCCCAATTTCCTGCTGCTTCTTAACCAAAATCTCCCTTAAAACACTCTCTTGGGCGACATAACTCGAAGCCATTGAAATCTCGGGGCTTCGGATTTCTGTGCCCAAAAGCTTATATTCAGATCCGGCATAACAATAGAAGATTCGAAAATCATGAGCGTCCGACTCAAACCTAAAACCCATGCTGTTTGCGATGTCGACCAAGGCGGCTGTATCATCCAAACTCTTTAATTTTTGGAGTGCTACCCACGCAACCGTTCGATACATCGCGCCCGTATCAATATAAGGAAGCCTAAGATATCTCGCGATTCGCTTAGCGACGGTACTCTTCCCACTACCAGCCGGACCATCAATCGTGACAACAAAAGACCTTTGATTCATCTGAAATTATTTTCGATTCCGCTTTGCATTTTTCGCCTGTCCCGAAGCATCTCCCGATAAACAACCCAATCGTCTAAATTTTTCATATCGTTCGGCCAACAGCTGTTCCACATCTTTAGCTATCAATTGCGGAAGATTTTTTTCTATTGCTTCTTTCAAATTCTGCGCACTAAATCCACGATCACGATGAGCGCCGCCCGGAGCTTCAGGCACGAGAAGATCCGCGACACCCAGGTCCAAGACCTGGGGAGCGGTCAACCGCAAGGCTTCGGCCGCCTGCTCAGCAAATTTGCCATCCTTCCAGGTAATCGCGGCGCAGCCTTCAGGCGAGATTACGCTGTAAGTCGAATATTCCATCATCATCAAGCGATCACAGACCGCAATAGCCAAAGCACCTCCGCTTCCTCCCTCTCCCAAGATGGTTGTCAAAATCGGAACCCTAAGACCCGACATAACCATAATATTCTTGGCAATGGCTTCGGCTTGGCCACGCTCTTCGGCATCCAAACCAGGATAGGCTCCCGGCGTATCCACAAAAGTCAAAACGGGAATCTCCCAGCGCTCTGCCAAACTCATTAAGCGTAAAGCCTTTCGATAACCTTCCGGTCGGGGCATTCCAAAATTTCGAAGCATATTTTCTTGAGTATTTTGTCCCTTCTGATGACCGATCAGCATGACAGACTGGCCATTAAATTGCGCTAAGCCCCCAACAATGGCTGGGTCGTCGCGGAAGTTTCGATCGCCATGAAGCTCCACAAAGTCATCAAAGATCAGCTTCACATAGCCTAAAAAATTGGGACGATCCGGATGTCTAGAAATTTGAACTTTTTGATAGGCATTCAAACCCCTGGAAATACTTTTACTGAGACTTAGCGCCTTTTCTTCTAGATCACGAATCTCGGATGAAATATCAACATTTCCTTGAAGCTTAAGCTCTTTGAGCTTTGCGATTTGCTCATCCAAATCTTGGAGAGGTTTCTCGAATTCTAAATAGCGTCGGCGCCCCAAATCCATGAACCCCTTTTATAGGCGTTATATCGTTCTTTTCCCAAGTAAAATCTTGGCCTTGATTAACAGGGCCCTAAACCGCCAACCACTCCACGCAAGGCCCAGGAGGGCAAAACTTTCGAAGCCAAGTCCACTGGCGTTTGGCCAGCCTTCGTGTGTCACGCTTCCATAGATCAATGCACTCACTCAAGCTTCGCTCACCGCGTAAATGCTCAAGCAAATGCTTCAGGCCAATAGCTTTTAAAACCGGCAATCCAGGCGATAACTTTTGGGAAGCCAATAAATCAAAGATCTTTTCCGCCTCGGTCAGAGCTCCATCGCTCATCATCTGATCGACCCTCTCATTAATCTGATCATAAAGGTGGGCCCTTGGTGGGTTGAGAACTGTCATTAGATATTCCACTCGGGGCTCTCCCTGAAAGGGTGTTCCTTTGCGAGTCTCGTTATCCAATCCATAAAGGGCGGCTCCTAAATAAAGTCCTGTTCCTACTAAAATAAATTTTGAGTTCAAGTATGGCTCTACATCTTTGGCAAAATCACCCGCTGAATAAGCCTGTCCAAGCGATCGAGCTCCAACAAGATGAACGGGTTTGTCATCTTGAAAACCTTGATTAGATATTATTGGAATTTCTTTGAAGAATTGAAAAGCATCAGCATTGACCAGCTCACGAGAATGCTTTTGGGCCAATTTATTCGCGTAGGCAGACTTGCCTGATGCCGTCGGGCCGGTCACAACAAATAAAACTTCAGATTTCATACGGGTCGATGAAAGAACTTCTTCAATTCTCTTTGATCCAAACGTACGAATGTTGGCCGGCCATGCGGGCAATGCCCCAGCGCATCTTCTGTTTCGAAGTCCGTGAGAAGTCGCTGGGCTTCAGCCACTTCAAGTACATCATGCGCTCTCACTGCCGAATGACAGGCGATGGTTGCAACAGCTTCTCTCAACATGGACTCCTTAAGCTCTATGGACGAATCCAAGATATGTGAAAGTACTTCAGCTTGATCTCGCTTCAAGACCGATGGCACCGCCACAATCTGATACTTTGAATCCGACCACTCTCGGATCTCAAAGCCAAGTTCCTCTAAAGCAGATTGATGTTCGTGAAGAATATCCGCTCTGTCCCATTGTAGCTTGATTGGAAACAACAGACGTTGACGTTGAAGCGACTGTTTCTGGCTTAGCTCTTTCGTTAGGTTTTCGTAGAGAATTCTCTCATGCAAGGCGTGTTGATCAAAAATAAATAATTCTTCATTTCGCTTAGCTAACAAATAGGTGCGGTCAACGACCCCGAGGTATTCCCAAGATCGACTTGGACTCGAGAACAAAAGCGCTTGAAGCGCATTTTCCATCTGGGTCGCCACGGCCGAGCCCTTTCCGCCTTTTGAATAAAAGGCTTCTGAGGCATCAGATTGGGAACGGGTTAAATCGAACGACACAAGCTCGACTCTCTGCTCTGAATTTGAGCCAAAATTCAGGCTTGGTCGAGTCTCCTCGCACGCCGCCTCTAAATTCTTTAAATTTATGAAAGACTCTCTATGAATTTTTTCGAGCTCTGATCGCAAGCTATGCACAATGAAAGAAAAGATTTTTTCCGGATGATGAAAGCGCACCTCGGATTTAGTCGGATGAATATTCACGTCAAATTCTTTGGCCGGGACTTCTAAGTACATAACAGCACAATTATCCCCCAGCCTTTCAGCGTAGCCTTCAAAAGACCGGCGAACAGCAAACTCGAGTTGGCGATCTTGAACCGGTCGATTATTTAAAAAAATCTGGAAGAACTTTCGTGTAGATGAAAAATAGCGAGGGCGAAGTCCTATATAATCGATCGAATAGGATGAGCCTTTAGATTGAGTTTCGAAAAAGCAATCTTTCCGATCTTCTTCTAAAATAGAAAGAAAGCGCTCGAGTCTAGACTCGGGAGCAAAACTCTTGGCTCGTGATCCGTCAATATGAGCGATCTCCCATCTCTTATCGGCGTGCGCCAGGGCATAGCGTCGAAAGCATTGATAGAGCGCTCGGGTTTCAGACTCTGGCGACTTCAAAAATTTACGCCTCACGGGAAGCCTCCCAAACAGATCCTGGACAAGCACTTGTGTCCCTGGCTTTGGCTCGCAAGGATTGAGACCCAAAAACTTCCCGTGTTCCCAACTCATTTCGTTGCCAAGCTCCGCATTCTTCGTGCTTGTTCGAAAATTGACCTTAGCCACCGCAGCAATGGAGCTCATGGCTTCACCTCTAAATCCCATCGTCAAAAGTTCATCCAAATCATCGAGCGACTCCAATTTGCTAGTGGCATGAGACTCAAAAACCAAGTCTAGCTCACCGCCCGACACACCACAGCCATCGTCACTAATCTGCAAAAGACCAATTCCACCCTCCTCGTAGCGAATTCTGATATCTTTTGCCCCCGCGTCGAGACTGTTTTCGACAAGTTCCTTCATCACAGAACTTGGCCTCTCGACAACCTCCCCGGCTGCAATTTGTTGAATCACGGAAATCGGTAATTTCTTGATCTTCATTTTCGTCCTACAGTCCTACCCTAAGCCAAAGAAACCTGGCAAACTGAAGCTTGAAAGATTCGAAACTGGCATGACGGATTCAGAAGACAAAAAATCATCACCTGCGGATAAGCTGAACGAAGAACGCAGCTTTATGGGGAAATTAGATCCAACCGACAAAATTATCGTTGTGGGCGCCCACACTATTTTAGGAGAAATGCTTATCCATCACTTGGAGAAAAACGAAAGTATCCAAGACTATTGGGTGATTGATCTTCATGCCCCCACAAAAACAACTTATAAAAAAATGCACTTCATTCGATTGGACCTTATTGCGCCTGGAGCCGATGCCAAATTAGCGGACCAGTTTGAGAAAATCGGGGCGACAGTTCTCGTTCATTGCGCTTCGAAAAACAATCCAACTCTGAATTGGGTTTATGCCCATGAATTGGAAGTAATTGGCACTTTGAATTTAACGAGTGCTGCAAAGGCCGCAAAACTCAGGAAGTTTGTGTTTTGTTCTTCCACAGTTGTTTATGGGGCGTCCGCGAAGAACCCTAATTATATTTCGGAGAGCTATCCCCTGGCGAGTCGACCTGATGCTCATTTTGTAAAAGATAAAGTGGATGCAGAAAAACAAGTTGCTAAACTTTATGAAGATGCGCCTCAGATGACGGTCACAGTTCTTCGCTTTTGTTTGATTCTTGGCCCACGATCAGAAAATTATTTTACAGAATTATTTAGACGAAATGTCGTTCCGACCATTTTGGGCTACGACCCACTCATGCAATTCATTCACGAGCGCGATGCTCTTGAGGCTTTAAAGATTGCCGTCTTTGAAGACCATCGGGGCCCCTTTAATATAGTGGGCAAAGGTATCATCCCTCTGAGCTATGCCTTGCGATTGAGTGGAAAGGTCCAATTGCCTATGCTCTCGTTCTTGGCCTACCCCACCGTTCAGCTTCTTTGGAACCTGCAAGCTGTGGCTGTACCAGGACGACTGCTGGATTTTTTCAAATATCTGTGGGTGGCTGAAGGTGAGAAGGCTAAAAAACTTATGAAGTTCGAAGCTCGACTTAGCTCAAAAGAAGCCTTTTTGGAATTTGCAAAAGCCGACCGCCTAGAAAGGTATTCGTTAGCTTCATGACAACACCCCCTGACAAACCAAAACGTCGCTCAGCTTTGGGATCCGACCCATTTTTGAAAGTTGTTCGCGAGGATGAAACTGTGGGAAATGCGATAGAAAACGAGCGCGAAACTGAGGAAATAATTTCTCCATCCGAGCCGCCGCCTAGGCAAGAAAAATCATTTGAAAATGATCCAGAATTCAAAGCGACAAAAAAAACCTTGGAAGATCTCGGAAAAGAGCTGGATGAATTCCATCGAGATCCAAAAAATTATAATCGCAAGAAGCTCGAAGGTCTGGTTAAAGATTTTATTTTTGAACTTAAAACGCTTTTAGTAGATTCCGGATATTTTGCCCGTATTCGCGAGGCCATGACGGGTGATCGGACCTCTTGGACAGGTGTTCTCAAAGGCCTGCGACGCTTTATTCAAAGTGATGAAGTGGATGATTACGGTTTGGATCGTCAATTTGAAATGGCCATTAAGCCATTTTTTGATTTTCTCTATTACAAGTATTTCCGAATAGAGGTTTCTGGAATTCAAAATATTCCTTACGAAGGCCGCACTCTCTTGGTGGCCAATCACTCCGGCGTGATCCCCATGGATGCTGCGATGATGAAAGTGGCGATTTTTAATGAACACCCAGCACGACGGGATCTCCGATTTTTGGTCGATGATTTTGTTTTTCATTTTCCATTTATGGGTACCATAATGAATCGCATTGGAGGCGTGCGCGCCTGCCAAGAGAATGCCGAGCGCTTGCTGAATCATGATGAAATCGTTTCGGTTTTTCCAGAGGGTATTAAAGGTATCTCCAAACTTTTTAAAGATCGCTATCAACTCGAGCGCTTTGGTCGAGGCGGTGTGATTCGCTTAGCCATGAAGACCAAAAGCCCAATCACACCTGTAGCCGTCATTGGTGCTGAAGAAATTTATCCGCTAATATTTAAGAGTCATATTTTAGCTCGTCCTTTAGGCCTGCCGTTTATTCCATTCACACCGCTATTTCCATTTTTGGGTCCGCTAGGAGTGATCCCATTACCTACAAAATGGAAAATTCATTTCGGTGAGCCTATTCAATTCAATCAGTACTCTTCGAAAGACCTTAACGATGACATATTGATTAATCGTGAGACTGAAGCCTTACGACAGCGCATTCAGGCCATGATCAAACTGGGTATTGAGGAACGCCAATCAGTTTTTGGGATGTAGCACTGATTAAAACCCGCCGGGTTGAAAGAATACTGCAAAAGGTGAATGCCAGAGCTCAAAAAATCCGGTAACAAAAACGCCGCCCAAAACAAACTGCAGAAAAAATAGAAAGGTTAAACAAAAACCACCGGTTAAATAAGCAAAACCCCGCTCCCATGCTTTTGCCTTCCATCCCATAAGTTTTTTTATTGTTTGAAACGGAAAAAACCATTTCGAGAATTCATGAGGCGAGCCAATCGCAAAAACCGATACCGCGTATAGGATTCCCGCTACCGCAAGGCCCAAAATAAATATCAGTTGCTGAAGAAACTGCGGATTCATCTATTATTCAAGTTTATCTTTGCACGAGAGAAAAGAGAAAGTTTTTATAACACCCTTAGAACTCTCCGAGAAGCCTTAAAGTCCTCGCCAAAGTGATCGACAGCATCCTTCCGAAGTCTCGGGGCATGGCCCTCAAGATATTGATCCAGCGCGTCTCGATCGCGCAGTTCGTATCGTAGGCAAAGCGATTTCCAGTCCCCTGTCGGATTTAAAACCTCTTCGACTTTACAACCCATAAAACCATCAATCACCACAATCTCAGCGATATGAGGTTTCAACCAAGCTCGATAGGCCGCTTCAATCTTAGGATTATACTCAACGTTAACTTCGTAAATAATCACAGGGAACCCAAACTTTCCGGAGGCACAGGATAATCCTCGGTAAAACAAGCGTCACACATTCGCTCTTCAACTTTAAGTTTTTCATAAATTTTCTTGATGGGAAGATAGCGAAGGCTATCGGCCGCAACATACTTGCCAATTTCTTTTTCACTCATTCTCGCAGCGATCAAATCTGACTTTTGGGGTGTATCGATTCCGTAATAGCATGGCGAGATAGTTGCGGGAGCAGCGATTCGCATATGGATTTCCTTTGCTCCTGCTTCTCTTAGTAGCTGATTGATTTTCTTGGAAGTCGTCCCTCGAACGATACTGTCATCGATAACAACAACTCGCTTTCCTTTTAAATTCTCGGGCAAGGGATTTTGCTTAATTTTCACGGTAAAATCCCGAACACTTTGATGAGGTTCAATAAAACTTCGACCAATATAATGGTTTCGAATTAAGCCCAACTCAAAGGGCAGCCCACTCTGATGAGAATAGCCAATGGCGGCTGCTATTCCAGAATCTGGAACGCCAATTACCATATCCGCCTGCAGGCCTTCATGCTTATCAATTTCGGCCAATGCCTCGCCCATTTTCTTGCGCATTTCATAAACGCTCTTTGAGAAAACCAAAGAGTCGGGGCGAGAAAAGTAGATCCATTCAAATAGACAGGCTGCTTTCCTAGGCACGCTTACCGGAAGTTGCCAAGACTCGTAATCGTTACGGGAAAATTCTAGAACTTCTCCAGCATTAAGCTCTCTCTCATAGCGAGCGTCCACCAGATCAAAGGCGCAGCTCTCCGAGGCTACAACCCACCCCTTACCCAAGCGCCCCAACGCTAGTGGTCGAAAGCCATAAGGATCTTTGACCGCAAACATTCGAGTATGATCATTGTCGCGAATCATTATCAACAGCGAATAGGCCCCCTTCACTTGCTCCAAAGCTTTTTGCAATCGCTCTCTAGGGCTCCCATGAGTCTTCGCTATAAGATGAAGAATCACTTCCGTGTCTACATAGGATTGAAAAACGCTGCCTTCCGCTTCGAGTCTTTTGCGAAGTTCAGCAGAGTTTGTAAGAGTCCCATTGTGCGCGATGGCAATATCACCATTAGAGCTTTCCGCCCATAGAGGCTGCAAATTTCGTGAAATACTTCCGCCGGCCGTTGAGTAACGCACATGACCAATGGCTCTCTCACCCTTTAGAACTTGGATGTTTTCTTTGTTAAAAATGGAATGCACTAAGCCCTGACCTCGGTGGCCCGTAAATCGCCCATGATCCCTTGAAATTATACCCGCACCCTCTTGCCCGCGATGTTGCAGAGCAAATAAACTCAGGTAAGTTATATGCGCTGCCTCGGGGACATCCCAAACACCAACAATGCCGCAATTATCTTGAAAGCCAGATTTGTTAGATGATTTCACCCAGACTCCTCGTCCAAGCTTGATACAAGTCTTGAATATTTCCAGAAAGCAAAGGTCGCAACCGAAAGGATTTTTCCTTCGTAATACTTCCGATCCGCTTGGCTTCTATTTTCCATTTCATCGCATGCTTAATCAGTTCCGCACGATTGGCGGGTTTAATTTCGACGACGACTCGCCCACCATGCTCTCCAAATAACAAGTAATCTCGCCGATTTTGATATTTGGACCAATCCCCCTCAAAACCAAAGCATTCATTTTGATTGAAACAAGCTTCGGCAAGACTTACAGCCAGGCCCCCGTCGCCGACATCGCGACAACTTACAAATAGATTTTTTTCATGAGCCTGAATCAAGACTTCCTTCAAATGCTTCTCCGCTTGAAGATCTAAAAACGGAACGAAGTTCTTAACGCTTTCTTGTTCTCTCCAAAACTCTCGGGCATAAGCACTACCGAAAGGAAGAGCTTGGGTTGACCCAGGAACTTCTAAAAGCCAAACCTCATTACCTGCCTCTTGGAACTTATTGGATTTAGACTTACGAACATCTTCAATTTTCCCAACCATCACAACAAAGACTGTTGGTTTGATATCTCGTTTATGGTCACCAATTAAGGTTTGATTATAAAGCGAGACATTGCCCGAGACACAAGCTGTGCCAAAGACCTCAATCGCCGAGTTGATCCCATCCACACAATCCGAAAGCGCATCTTGAACTTTTTGAGTATGGGGATTTCCCATATTGACTCCATCAGTTATGGCCAAAGCTTCGGCGCCCACACAAGCGAGGGCGCGATACGCCTCGGCCATCGCGTATTGCATCCCAAAATTCGGATCAATAGCCGAAAGAGACTCGTCGCAAGCCCCTTTATAGGCAACACCCATATGGGGATGCTCGGGTGAGCCCGCCCAAAGCACTGCAGCTTCAGCTTGGTCGGGCCCAAAAATGGTCGACGCTCCAACGGAAGAATCATATTGTTCGAAAATATTTCGTTTGGAAGCGATGCGGGGAAGGCCCAACAAATAAAGCAAAGCCTTCCATTCATCCCGAATATCTTCTGGAAGCTGGATTGAGTCTTCAGGAGAAAACCTAGCGCTAATTTTTTCCGAAGAAACTTCAGGCAAATCGGCAGGAGGCGCATCGATAATTTTTTCTACGGGAAGATTGACGATTTGATCCCCGTTGAAACTCATTTTTACAGAAGGTTCTAAGATTGTTTCGCCAATTACCGAGGCTTCACAACCCCAATGTTCGAGGATTTTAATAAACTCGCGCTCTGAACCTTTTTCGACCACTGCCAACATTCGTTCTTGAGATTCTGAAAGAAGAAGCTCAAATGCCTCCATTCCTTCTTCGCGCATGGGAACCAAATTCAAATTGATTTTCATGCCAATTTTGGATTTGTCCGAAATTTCCAAGGTCGAACAAGTCAGGCCAGCCGCTCCCATATCTTGAATAGCGCCAATTTTTGGGCCAAGCTTGTCCATACATTCAAGTGTCGCTTCCATCAGACATTTTTCTTTAAAGGGATCTCCGACTTGAACGCGAATTTTTTGTTCTTTGGTTTGTGTTTTATTTTCCTCAAAATCCGCCGAAGCTAAAAGCGAAGCCCCATGAATTCCATCACGACCGGTCCTGGCACCCCATAGCATTACGGATTGACCGGGCTTTGCTGTATTAGAAAGAAATACTTTTTTCGAAGTCATAAGACCCATCGCAAACACATTAACCAGGATATTGCTCTCGTAACATTCGTCGGTATGAATCTGGCCCCCCAAGGTCGGAATCCCCATACAGTTTCCGTAGTGTGCAATGCCAGAGACAACCCCGTTTAACAAATGCTGCTGTTTGCGAGTATTGAGCGGCCCAAATCGTAAATAATTTCCAAGCGCAATGGGCCGAGCACCCATCGTAAAAATATCGCGCAAAATTCCACCGACACCCGTGGCTGCACCTTGAAACGCTTCGACATAACTTGGGTGATTGTGGCTTTCGACCTTGAAGGCAATCGCACGTTTCTCATCAAGACGAACAAGCCCAGCATTCTCGCCAGGTCCCTGCAAAACGGATTCTGATTTTGTGATGAGGCGCTTAAGATGCCTTTTGGAACTTTTATAACTACAATGCTCGCTCCACATGACACCAATCATCTGCAGCTCTTCAAATGAAGGCTCTCGCTCCAAAACGCTGACAAGATGCTCCCACTCACTCGCGCTGAGCCCAACAGCCTGAGCTTGCCGCCATCCAATCTTCGACTCCGCTATCGCCATGCCCCTACAAAAGCACGAATCCCCCCAAATCTCCATGGGAGACAGGAGCTTAGATGGCAGCACTTAAAACTGAATCGCCAGAAGCAATATTCATACATATTTACATAATATTTGGAAGGGTCGGAGGAGCATAAACAACATTCCTTAGGAATGTGATTTTGACCCTTAGTCTACAGAAAATTCGATGGAAGAACCTTATTGATTGATAAGAATTGCCAAGTATTCGAACCAACGGTCTTGGGCCGGCCAATCGGGAAGCCATCGCTCAGCGCTCGGCATGACAAGGCTCACTATGATTCTTCCACTGCCAAGCCTAAGACTCGCCGTGGCGGGCTGATGGTCTACTTCGGCCAAAACTTCAAAGTCCTGACCGAGTTTAAGATTACCAACTTCGTTTTGATAGGCCGTGATCTTCAACTCTGCCTTCGAATCCACGCATGGACTGAGTGCATTTCCAGGCCCCCGACACTCTCGATTCGAAAGCCATGCTAAAGCCTTCGGATCAATGATCCTCAAAGTTTTTGTTTCGCCCTTAATGGGATCAGCAATGGCATCTATTAGTTCAATTTCAAGATCTAGGCCCATGGCTTTCAAAGCCAATCCAGCCGTAGGTCCCATGACAACTAAACGTCCGCCATCTTCCACCCAATTTTTCCAGGTTTTGGCATCGGCTGCAAGCCCTTCCAAGCTAGCCTTAGAAGAAATAATAACAATCTGAGAATTTGAACTTGGGGATAATTTCCTTAAACTCTCTGGCTCGCATCGGCCAGCCAGGCATTCTTCATCACCTCTAACTTTAAAGACAGCCAGAGACGGGGTCATTCCCATTCGTGAAAGAATACTCTCAAATCCAGATTCTTCAGTTTCCCATATCTTCCAGCTCGGCGAACGCGATCGAATCCCCTTTACAGAATGCGAAAGTAAACTCGCTTCACTAGCAGGAAGTATAGTTTTCCGACCCGCGACAACTGTCGTCGCAATCGTCCTCAAATAATCGCCGAGTGTAATACTCACTTGGAGATCCCCCATCGGCAGATTGTTCAAAACAAAATCTCCATTTTGATTCGTTAAAGTCGACAAGAGAATATCGGATTTTTCATCTCGGACAGTGACTGTAGCACCAGAAATAGGGTCAACGGCATTAGGCGCATAAACTCGCCCCGCTATCGACCCGCTTCCGTCTCTGGAGACTTCGAATTTAATATGAGAAGATCGCCCCAGCAATTCTTGAGCTCGTCGCGCTAAACTTATTTTTTGTTTTGAATCAAATTTGTAGGAGTCTTGAAGAGAGACAAGATCCGATCTCAGTTTTTTGGCTTCCGCGATCTCTGCTTCCATGGCCTCGGGATCTTTTAGATAAAAAATATCGCCATCGCCCTCCAGTTTATATGGCTCGCGATACTTCTCGATCATTTTGTTTGCTGTCTCGATATAGCTATTAATAATCTGATAGGCTTCTTCAAAACTTTTGGAATTATCGCTGAGCGCATCTAATGCCATAGATGCTTCTTCTAGCTCCTGAACATCGGCCGAAACTTCGCTGGCAGGAAATACCGGATACATTTCTCTTTGGTCCGGACCACAAGCGGTCAAAAAAATGCCAAGCACGGTAAATATCAAAATAAATTTAGAAAGGCCTAACATTGCATTTTCCCCCGAATTCAAAGAAGTCTTTAGCAGTAAGTCTCTCATTGGCCTAGACCGCCATATTTAATGAATAATTTCAAATAGTTACAAGGAGGAAACCTCCGTAAATTGACCAATTCGCTGACAAGCTCTAATCTTTTTCTACTATGACAAATGAAGAAAAAAGTTTTCAAAACAAATCTATTCTTGAGTTACTCAGCGAAATTTATAGGGCCGAAATGGCAGGAATCAATCGCTACTTACATTACTCATTTATGATCATGGGTCATAATAGGATTCCGATTCAAAAATGGTTCCGTGCTAACGCCGAAGAGAATATGGCTCACGCTGTGGAAGTCGGAGAAAAGATTACCTCACTTGGTGGTCACCCACCTATGGTTTCGGCGCAAGTTGAAGAATCGAATCTCCATACCGTCCAACAACTTTTGGAAGAAAGTCTAAAGTTTGAATTAGAAGCCATTGGCCTTTATAAAAAACTGGTCGCTGCAGCCTCTGAGTGTGGAGATATTGCCTTGGAAGAACTAGCCCGATCGTTTGTTAAGAACGAGGTAGAACATACCGATGAAGTTCGAAAGATGATGCGACGACCTGACTAGGCGAAAGTTCCCGGACATTAAGCCGCTAGGCGCTTAGAAGCTTGGAGCCACAAATCTATCCCGTCATGGGCGGGTTGGTCAGAATGACTAACCCGTTCGGGGTGGGGCATTAAACCAAACAAACTTCCCTTGCCAAGCTTTCGATAGATACCCGCCAAGCTTTGGAAGGATCCATTAGGATTATTTTGATAAACAAGGGCCGGCTGCATTTCGGAACGATCCAAATCTTTAACCTGATAATTGCCAAAGCGATGCGCGATCGGAAATCGAAATTTTCTGCCGATATCTTCCTTTGCAAACCAGGGAAAAGCCTCCGTCTTAACTTCGCATTCTTCCATTCTCGAAATAAATTTGAGACCTTTATTGACTTGTAGTATTCCGGGAAGCAATCGGGACTCCAATAGGATTTGAAAGCCATTGCAAATTCCAATTACATGAGCCCCCGCTTCCACCGCCTCCAAAAGAGAGCCCATCGCTGGAGAAAGTTTGGCGATTGCCCCAGCTCGAAGATAATCCCCAAAGCTGAATCCACCCGGAATCATAATCACATCATATTTGCTTTTTTCGATAGGCTGATCGTGCCAAAGCATATCCACGCGGACATTAGGAACCCGAGATGCAGCCCGAAAGGCATCATGATCTGAGTTTGAGCCCGGAAATTGTAAGACCGCCCAAGATTGCATCAGCTCGCCAACTCCACTTCAAAATCCTCCATCACCAAATTTGCCAACAAATCATGCGCCGCTTTTCGACCCAAAGCGATGGCCTGATTTGCATCGTCAGCCTCTAACTCCAATCTAAAAACTCTATCGCAAGCCACGGATTTTATATTTGAAAATTCTAAACGATTCAAAGCTGACAAAATCGCTTCGGCTTCGGGATCCAAAATCCCCTCTTTAAATCGAATTCGAATCGAAAGTTTAAAAGTTTTCAACGTCTTTCCTTCCACTGGATGATTGTCTTTAGTCTTGAGAATATTTCCTGATACCCATCCATCAAATTTCCTAAATCAAACCGAAAACGATCTTTGTCTAACTTTTCACCGCTCTCCTGGTTCCAGAGCCGACACGTGTCCGGTGAAATTTCATCGGCCAATACAATCTGGCCTTCCGAGTTTTTTCCAAATTCCAATTTAAAATCTACTAGCTGAAGGCCTACTTGCGAAAACATTTGAGTCAGCACGTCATTAATTTTTAAAGCTTGCTTCTTAAGCTCTGCCATATCCGATGCGTCGGCGATTTGCTTTGCCAAGATCTCAGCTTCGTCCATCATGGGATCCCCAAGAGAGTCATCTTTGTAAAAGAATTCCAGAGCTGGTGGCCGAATCTTTTCACCTTCTTTACTGATCGCACGCTTCAAATAAGATCCCGCCGCATAATTACGAACGACCACTTCGAGCGGAATCATTTTAAGTTGCTGAATCAAATGAGAGCGAGGCGGGATAAAATCCACGAGATGCGTCTTAATCTCAGCATCTTCCAAATACTGAAATATCATCGCACTCATCGTCGCATTGACTTCAGCCTTCCCCTCTATCTCAGCTTTCTTTTGCCCATTGAAGGCCGTGGCCGAGTTCTTAAATTCTTGAAGAATGAGATTATTGGCTGCTCGAAAAAGTCGTTTAGCCTTTCCCTCATAAAAAGGAGATTTTTCGATTTCCACGCCTATAAGCAAGCAAGATGCCTGAGCAAGGGTCAAGCGCGCAATTAGCCTTTCGGGACGCACTCGTTATAATGAATTGCCTACGCGATTCAGGCGGGTTTAGATTGGCCGCTATGACAGGGGAAGCTCGCAAAACGCCAATGATGCAGCAATGGGAAGAGCTAAAGGCATCGGCCCCCCAATCTCTTTTGTTCTTCAGGCTGGGTGATTTTTTTGAACTCTTTGGCGAAGACGCCGTTAAAGCCGCTCCGGTTATGCAGGTTGTTCTGACTAGTCGCGGAAGCAAGTCCGAGGACAATACGCCGCTTTGCGGTGTGCCAGCTCATAACTTTGAGATTTATTTGCATCGACTCTTGGATCACGGCTTCTCGGTCGCTTTGGCCGAACAAACAGAAGAAGCCAAGCCTGGAAAGAATTTGGTTCGCCGCGAGATCGTCCAGCACTTTACTCCGGGAATGCGCTTGCTAGAACAAACTCTCGACGCTCACTATACAGCTGTTGTCGCCAGCAAATCAGGTAGATGGATTCTAGCCGCCGCAGACGTGGCCACCGGTGATTTGCATATTTCCAGCGGAACGGATGAAGAGGAATTGGCTGCTCTGGCTTTACAACTTCCGGTGCAGGATTTGCGTGTGGCTCAAGGTCAAAGCTTCGACATTCCCATTTCTTACCAAGCCACTTGCCAATTAATTCGAGAAGCTGAAGCTCAAGAACTTATTTTGTCGCGACTTCAACTTGCCGACTGGCGCGATAGCCCCGTTTCTTTATCTTTTGATACTCAAGTTTTGGCGACACTGTTGAAAATCCTGGATGAGGCTCATCCAAATCACCAATTGATTTATCAAAGACCCTCTTCTCATGAGCAAAGTGTTTGGCTGTCAGCCTCTACTCAGCGACACCTCAATCTTTTTGAGCCCAAAGAAAATTCCCTTTTTAGTTTTTTGGATCGATGTCACACATCCATGGGACGTAGGCAGCTTAAGCTATTTTTAACTCAGCCCACTCAAGATCTGGAACGGATCAAAGAACGACAGAGTTTTATTCATGAGCTTAAATCTCAAAGCTTTATTCGCAAGCAACTGCAAAAGAAGCTTTCTGGAATTCTTGATATTCATCGATTGTTCCGTCGAAAACAACAGCCAGGAATTTTAACCAGCTTTCGAGATTCATTGGATGGCGGGCTTCGCATCTTTGAAAGCCTTAAACCCAAGCATTCTTATTTTCAAAAATTAAAATCGCAGTGCGATGGACTTTTGGATTTCATGCAGGAACTCGATCGTTGCATTCAAGTCAGTAAGGATTCGGAAGTTGGCTGGATCAAGAAAGGCGTTAATTCTGAATTGGATGAACTCCGAAATCTAGAACGAGACGCCGACAAGAAGCTTTCGCAACTCGAAGAGCGCTTGCGCGAGGAATTTTCGATTCCCGTTCTCAAGATAAGATTTCATCAAGTATTTGGCTTCATTGCTGAAGTAACGGCCACACACAAGTCTAAAGTGCCAACTCATATTAAGATAATACAAACTCTGGCCAACGCGATTCGTTTTAAAACTCCTGAAATTGAAGAGCTTGAACAAAAGCTATTAAGTCTCAAGTCTCGAATCAAGGAAGCGGAGCAGGCTCAGATAGATATTCTCTTTGAAAAGCTTAACATCCATCGGAACCTAATCTCCGAATGGGCGGATCAAATCGGGATAGTCGATGCCCTGACGTCTCTGGCCGAAGTTTCTACTAATTATGGATGGAGCCAGCCACGAACGAGTCGCGCCAAGGATCAAAGAATAATTTTGAGTGAGGCCACTCACCCACTAGTTAAAGATAACTTTGTGCCGCTTAGTTTTAAGCTAATGAATGAGAATAACTTTATTATGCTTCTTAGTGGTCCCAATATGGCGGGAAAGAGCACCCTCCTTCGCGTCGCAGCACTCTGCGCGCTTCTCCATCAAATGGGCAGTGATGTGCCGGCCAAGGACGCCGAGCTTTCGATTTTTGACTCTATTCTTTGTCGCATGGGAGCGATGGATGATCTGGGTCAGGGAAAAAGCACGTTCTTTGTCGAGATGCGAGAAGTGGCCACCATGCTTCAATCGGCGACGAGCAACAGTCTTTTACTTTTTGACGAACTTGGCCGAGGAACTTCTACTTATGATGGAATGAGTTTGGCCTGGGCCATCATCGAAGAGGTTCATCAAATCCGAAGCCTTTCGATTGTGGCCACCCATTATCTCGAGCTTGCCACTCTTGAGAGAAAACTAAGCGGCCTTAAGAATTTTCATGTGGGAGTTAAAGAGTTAGAGGGGCGACTGATATTTACACGTCGACTCGAAGAAGGCCCCGCCTCGCAAAGCTATGGCATTCAAGTGGCGCGCCTCGCCAATATTGCCGATCCAATTCTTCAACGTGCGGAAGCCAAGCTACGCGAGTTTGAAAAGCGCCGAAGTGCGCCAACGCCATTATTCGAACTCCAAGCGAGAAAAAATGAAAACTCTGTTCACTAAAGAAAAATCAGAAGCAGCTGCGACAGAGTTAAAATCAAAAAAGCGCGCAAGTCTTGGTCGCACTTATGACCTTCAGTCGCTATATGATCGACTCAATCGATTGTATTTTGACAGCCAACTCAAGCTAAGTATTCGCTGGGGAAAGCAAAACCTTGTTAAAGCGCGTTCGAATGTTTTACTAGGCTCCTACTTTGATAAGTCTAAAGAAATTGTTATTTCTAGACGTTTGGATAATCCTCGGGTTCCGCTATATTTTTTGGAACATGTGATCTTTCATGAAATGCTCCATTCTGTTTTTCCTCGGGAGAAACACAGAATGCATACAGAGAAATTCAAAAAATTTGAGCGATTGCATCCCGACTTTGATCGAGCCCGTGAATGGGAGAAAACTAGTCTCAAGATTTTATTTGAATCTAATCAAATTAGTTTATTCAATAGCCTAATGGCTCGAATATCGTAAGTTCCTGATTTTTTGAAATGCTAAAATGCTAGTTTTCAAAAACTGGCTCTGCTATTTCAAGTACGATGAAGTCAAAATACAAACCAAAATACAAACCTATGATCAATATAAAATTGGTTATGACTTCTGTCCTGACGATAGTATGTCTTTGTGCTGCAGGTGATAGTTTCGATCCACCAAAATCTGCTGGAGGCTATTCAGATGCCGATGCAATATTAAAATCCAAATTAAATGGCGTGCTCCGCGATGGAACATGGGGATTTAATGGACCAGATGATTGCATTCCAGCCTTTATATCGCTCGGCTATAGAGGAAAGATCATAGATCTTAGCTATTCTGATCCGACTTCTTCCTCAAATCTTTTAGCTCAACACATCAGGGCGATCATCGACTTCAGAGCCTACCAGCCATGGAACCAATCAAGCTCTTTATTCACTGGATGTATGAACGCTACTTGCCAACGGAGGGAGGGCCCCTTCGGACAAGTCGTAGCTATCGTTCACGACTGGAACGTGCATCCCGGAGTTACGGGCGGCCAGTTTATAAATTGGGGTATCGTTGATCCTAACTTCGATTCCGTTGGTGCTTTGGACATCTTACGAAACGGCGGTGAACCCGCCGCTAACCCTGACCTAGCTGCACGCGCTGTATTTAGATTAGAAGGATACTTAAACTTCTCAGGCATACGATACTACAGGCTTGAGCGTAAAAATTTAGGCTCCGCCGAAAGTCCTACGTGGACCATTATCGCTCATATCGAAGACATATCCAAGTCGCCAGAGCCTCGTCCGTTTCTCTCACGCAATATTTGGGGAGTACCTGTCCAATATGAAATAATTGAAGCCAAAGACAAATTTTCAGCAAATTAAAAAATTGCCAGCGCTAGTCAAAAAACTCATTTAGGCTCTGGCTTTTTCTCTTCCGACTTTTCCTTTTCAGGGGTGACATCGATGGCGTCCGCGTCCTTCAAACTTTTCTTAAAGTTACGAATTCCCTGACCCAGCCCCGACCCCAATTGAGGCAGTTTGGAAGCGCCAAAGAAAATGACGATGATGCCTAGTAAAATAAGTAATTCGGTTGAGCCAATTCCAAACATAATTTTTATCTCTTTCCTGGTTGTCCGTCCTAACTCAATAATATCTGTTTTTTCAAAAATTAATCAGCTGGAACTTACCTCATATTAACACCTTGCGCCAACATTGGGCAGCAGGAAAAATTCTCCAGATTTCGAAGGCTTTGCTTTAGACTAAATCTAGGGGAGGTCTTTCTTGATTCAAAACAGCCTACGCGCCACAAGAGCACCGCAGCCCATCTGGGGTGTGGTTTTATTAGTCGTTTCGAGCTTCATTCTTTTGAGTCTCATTTCTTATTCTTCTCAGGATCCCTCTTGGAGTTTTTCGGCAAGCGAAGGGACGAATATCCATAACCTTGGAGGGCGATTGGGAAGCTTTCTCGCCGACGGACTTTTGCAGTCACTTGGATTGGTCTCCTACCTACTTGGGTTAAGCTTGTTTGCCATTGGGTTTCGCCGACTTCGAGGCAGCATTCAAGATCTTGAAGATAGTAAACGAAAAGATTCTCGCTCTCGAAAGTGGAAACTACCGCTGGCTCTCGCCCTTGGCTGTCTTTGTGTTGCTGGATTATTATCCCTCACGCCTTGGACGGTTTATGCCAACATTTCTGCAGGAGGTTTGTTAGGATATTTTGTCTCTCGATTTGCTGTTTTTTGTATCAGCCCGGTCGGAGCCGCTTTATTTTTTAGTGGTGGCCTCTGGATTGCTCTCATCCTTGCAAATGAGAAAATGGGCGCTTTACCAAAATTTTCTCTTCCAAAATTTGATGCGTTTTCAAAAGTTGGTCCTGCTCTGATAAGCTTGCGCACAAAAATCAAAATGCCGAGTTTCCGCAAGAGCAGCGCCATCGATCCATTTGAAACCAAAGTTGATGTCTCCAAAAAATTGGACGAGCTATTTAAAAACCGAGGCAGAAAAACCGAACCCAACAAAGAGAATGAGCATCCAGTCCCAGAGATTAAAAATTCGACTGACGAAATCATTCCGGACGAGCCTAGATTGCCTCTCTTTTCCTTCGGTAAGCCCAAATCCGAAGCCTTGGCCGGCGAACGCCAGTTGCTGGTGGAGCGTGCCCCGGTTCGGAGTAAAAAAATTGAATACCATGACTTTGAATTTCCATCCTTGCAACTTTTGGATCGATTGCCAGAGGATCATTTTGAGGTTTCAAAGGATGAGCTTATAGAAAACTCAAAAGCCCTCGAACAAAAACTTTTTGATTTTGGCATCCAGGGCCGCGTAACCGATATTAAACCTGGCCCCATCATTACGCTCTATGAATTTGAACCTGCCGCAGGAGTGAAGGTAAAAAATATTCTAAATCTTACAGATGATTTAAAGCTGGCCATGAAGGCTGTGAGCATTCGAATTGTCGCCCCCATCCCAGGTAAGGCAGCTGTTGGGATTGAAATTCCGAACCATCGTCGGCAAATGGTAGCTCTTAGAGATATATTGAGTTCACCTATTTTTCAAAATTCGATTTCGCCACTTACGATTGCCATGGGAAAAACTACAGGGGGTGATCCCTTTATTGCCGATCTTGCAAAAATGCCGCACTTGTTGATTGCGGGAGCTACGGGTTCGGGTAAATCCGTGGGCCTTAATGGTATGATTGTGAGCACGCTCTACAAGAGCTCCCCCGAAGAACTTAAGTTTATTATGATCGATCCTAAGATGCTCGAACTTTCGGTTTATGAAGGCATTCCGCACCTTTTACTTCCCGTCGTGACTGATCCCAAGAAAGCATCGCGCGCTTTGCATTGGGCTGTTAAAGAAATGGAGCGTCGCTACAAACTCATTTCTTCTTTGGGCGCGAGAAATTTGAAATCCTATAACGACAAAGTTGAAAGGCTTTCAAGAGAAGAGCTTGAAAAAGAAATTCAAATGGTCGCCCGTGAAGAAGCGGCAACTAGTGCGCTGATTGAAGATCAAGATGGCGCGCCCGAAAAAACTCAACAAGAATTATTTTTGGAAGAAATGGGCATGGATCATTATGTTAAACTTCCACTGATATGTATTGTGATCGATGAGCTCGCTGATTTGATGATTGTGGCTGGTCGCGAGGTTGAAGAGAGTATTACACGCTTGGCTCAAATGGCTCGGGCGGCTGGGATTCATTTGATTTTGGCAACGCAGCGTCCTTCGGTGGATGTTATTACGGGTGTTATCAAAGCTAACTTTCCGACTCGCGTCGCGTATCAAGTTGCTTCCAAAATCGACAGTCGTACGATCTTAGATGGCACGGGGGCTGAGAATTTGATTGGCGATGGCGATATGCTTTTCTTGCCGCCTGGCACCAGTCGACTCGAGCGATTGCATGGCCCCTTTATTTCTGAAGAAGAAATTGATCGCGTCGTCAGACATTTGAAAGCTCAAGGTCGAGCTGATTATTCGGATAGCATCAATCTTGATGAGCAAACTAAAGGCGGAGCCTCAGTGGCTGGCTTAGATGAACTTGATGATGAGCTTTATGATCAGGCCTTGCAGGTCGTCTTTGAGACTCAAAGCCCCTCGGCCAGCATGCTCCAGCGTCGCTTGCGCGTCGGCTACAATCGAGCCGCTCGTCTCGTCGAACGCATGGAAGCTGAAGGCATCGTCTCACCGCCCCTTGCCGGCGGCAAAGGCCGCGAGCTTTTAGTAAGCCCAAGCTATGTGGAGCGATAGGATATAAGTTCCTTAAGATACGACAGGACCTTAAAACTCAAATCTAATACCGGCCGTTGTAATGAGCTGAGATGGTGGACCTTTTTTATCATCCAAGAAATTCTTGGCATTAGAGTCCGTATCCACTTGAAACATATACATTTCGACGTCGGTCGAAAGGACCAGTGCAAACCGAGGTAGAGCATAAAAGAAGAGACTCCCCGAAGCTCGAACCGGAAAAAGTCCCAACTGAAAGTCGTTTCCTCGAACGCCCGTCAAAACCCAACCCGTCCCCACACCCAGCCGTAGATCGATGCGATTTTTAGAAGTACTCAACGGCAAGATCCAACTCGGAACGATCAATAGACCTAGGTTGCGCTGACTAATAAACCGATAATAAAGAATGGCATTGATCTCAATCTGCTTCAGGAGACGGTAGCCGCCTTCCATCTCAAGATGAACCTGTGCTGGTCGACGATTGAAATTAAAACCTGCCCCGGCATCGAGCATATAGTTCCACCCACCTACCAGTGATCCTGACTTACCAACTTCCTTCGCCAAGAGGTCTTCCGAAATTGCACCTCCCACCTCATCGGTTGGAAACTCAAATTCATCAGAAGGGCTTCGAATTTCTGGCAAACTCCCAGGCTGGTTCACATCAGGTTCCACGACCGGTGCAGCCGTTGGAGTCTCACTTGGGCTACTGCCTGGGCTCATTCCTTCAGTCGGCCCTTCGTCAAGAATTTTCGGTTCAATTCCAGAATCCTGGCCGCCTGGCATTTCATCAGGCGCCTCATCAAGCGGCTCCCTCATTTCGTCCCCAGGCAAATCAGGGTCTGCAAAGGGATCACGAAACTCTTCACCAGAGTTGGTTGTAAATTCCTTATCCTCAGGGGGAGGCGCTGCCTCATCGGCTTGAGCGACGTAGAAATGGGAGAAGACTAACAATGAAAAAAAATGAACGACCAACATCTTAACTCAACTCTTCAACCTTCCCATATACGAAAGGATTTCATTCGTAGCTCTAAGATACGTCGAGTTGTGCCCAAGATGGAAGCAATTTGTGAATTCGAAGTTTTTGGATATTTTTCGATCGCTCTCTCAATGACATCCTTTTCCAAAGCCCTCAATAAATATTCCAATCGCAGCCAGCCCCCCTCAATCGGAATGGAGAAAGGCAATTGATTCATTAAATCCTCGGTCGGGACATTAACAAAATTTTTCTCGACGATTACCCCAGTACGGGTCTCAATAGCGGCTCGCTCTAAAACCTGCTCCAGCTCATGAACGTTTGCGATAAAATTTCGCTTTCGAAGGATGTTCAGAGCTTGTTCGTCAATACTAAGACTAGGAAGCTGCATCCTTAGTCGCATGGATTCCAGAAACTGATAACATAGAGCATCAAAATCAGCCGCACGATCTTTGAGGCTTGGCATTCGAACAATATGAGTCGTCAAGAGCTCATAGAGATCTTCACGAAAACCTTCGTTCCTTTGAACGTCAGGATTGACCGAAGTCCCACCAACCAACTTGATCTTTCCATCCGCTACCAGATCCATCACACGGTCTTGAAGTTTTCTGGTCAGCTGAAAAATTTCGGAAATAAACACAAAACTTGATCGAGCCAACTTCTCCTTAAACAAGGGGGACTCTTCCTCGTACATTCCACCATCAAATGAACAAAATTGAGCCTTTTTAGATCGACCCCTCTCAAACATCCAACGGGCCGCTCGTTTTTTGCCGACACCCTTTTCTCCAACAATTAAGACTGGCGAAGCGGTAAGGGTTTGCTTCTCAAGTTTCTGAACGCAATCTTTCATCGCTTCACTATTGCATACCCAACCTTCAGGAATATTTTTGGTCTCCCCAACGATGAGCCCTTTTTTTTCAACCGCCCTCTTTACGCATCCAATCAAATCCGCATTTTCGAAAGGCTTAGTAAGGTACTCAAATGCCCCCATCTGAATCGCTTCCACAGCTTCCGGTACCGTCGAATAAGCCGTCATGACAATCACGGGAGTTTCGGGAGAATAGCGTTTTACCTTTTCGAGCAAGCTCATCCCCGAAGCTTCGGGCATACAGACATCCGTAATAATACAATCAATGTTAGAGCCAAGATGTTCTTCGGCTTCTGGAACTGAATAAGCTTTGACGATATCCCCAACGGGACGCAGTAAAAGTTCAAGCGATCGTACCATCGCGACTTCGTCGTCGACGATCAAAATCTTAGGTCGACGAAACTCCATTGAATCTTGAGATTGCTCTTCGGCAACGGCCATCATGGCTATTTGAGCACAAACTCGGGAGAGAACTCCATCACAAAGCTTGTGCCTTTTTGGCTGCGCGAAGATACCTGAATACGGCCAGAATGCCGATCCACAAAGGCTTTGACGTGCGATAGCCCTAAACCTGTGCCATTAGCCTTCGTTGTTACAAATGGCTTAAAGAGATCCAACTCTTTAGGAATTCCCGGACCATGATCTTTCACAACAATTCGGAGGTGCTGCCGACTTCGCGCGTAGATTTCAATTCCAACCCAATCACTGCCCGCCTCAAAAGCATTGATCACAAGATTCATCAAAGACTGGCGCAAGCCCTCGCGCTCGGTCCACATCCAAAGTGCGCCTTCTTTCCATTCGATTTGGTCCGAATCAACGAGCAGTTTGAGCTCAATGCTGTTTCGAGGAAAGCGCGCTAAACAACTTTGTTTTACCTTTTCTATTAACTGATAAAGATCCACACGATCCCGCTTTTCATCTCGCCCCGAATGATTAAAAATACCTTGAATGGCATCGGACACACGCTCCACTTCGTTTTGAATCGTCCGAACGATTTCTTCCGCCTCCTCACTCTCATCTATATGAGACTGAAGGAGTCCCGAGCAAATTTTGATAACAGCAAGAGGATTTTTCATTTCGTGCGCCAACAAGGCTTGCATCCGTCCAACCGCCAACAAGCCTTGCTGCGAAAGCAAATAATCCCGAAGTACCAATAACTCCAAACATTGGGCTACCGCGTGGACAACGCGATCCCAGCTGGCTGAGGTAACGGGATCGAAGGCCAAAGCATCGCCACCCGAGAACGAAATATCCCCCATGTTTAGAGAGCCCCGCTTTAAATTCGAAAAATAAAAGCACTGATTCTGATAGGCATACATTCTCTGTAATCGCCCCTCCCGATACTGCCAAATTTGCTCATTATCTTTGGACCAAGGATTCGTCGGGTCCCGATAAAATCGAAACGTTACGCTCTCCATATTAAGATAATCATGAAAGTGTTGGCTGAGTTTGGTCAGAAAATTTTCGAGATTCTCACTCGCTTCGAAGATTTCATCAACCTTTGGAAACCTTACTCGCAGCTGAATCAAACTTCCAAGTCTTGCCTCAAACCACAATCCAACAGGGCGTGCCACCAAAACAACGCACATGGCAATCGTACTCCATAAGATCCAATCATATTGAGTCGTCTGATCCGATAGCTGTTGCCAGCTCATCCCCACCAAAACTGCAAATAAGACAGCAATTCCCATAAAGAGAATTTGATGCAAGCCTCTTCTAAAGATTCTCTCTAAATCAAAAACATTTTCTTTCGAAAAAACAAAGGCGAAGGCTACTGGAAATAAAACCGAAACACCCAAGATTCGCTCCCAGGAAATACGGGGTCCGGTCCAAAGAAATGAAAAGAACACACTGACCAATCCAATAAAAAATAAAATAAAGACCACGCTAAGAATTCGTGCTCGCCTTCTGGCCCAAAAGTCCTTTGAAGTAAAAAGAGTATTACCCAAAGCGCACATGGCTGAAATCAAGCAAAGGCCTAAAAAAACCAAATCTGCAAAATGCCAAACCTTGGTCGAACTCTTATCGTCCCAAATGATGACCCGCCAGCCAATGAGAGTCGTTGCCGCCAAATACCCCAAAACTATAAGACCAATTCGAATTCGATCACTACCCTTTCGCTTCGGATAGACGCAGAATAGATGCAAAATTAAACCCCCCATCAAGGGAGTTAAAAGGGAGACAGGATAATGGAGCCCTAAGGTCAAAGAAGGAAGGGAAAGAAGGAAAAATATCGATAGAAAGAAGCAAAGAACCGAGAAGACCTCAACGGACTCTTGTGTCTTTCTAAGATTGTAAGTTTGAAAGGGGGTTAACAGGGCGAAACCCAGAAAAATCAAAGAGAGGACCCCAGGAAGGACCAAAAGTACAAGGATATCTCTTTCGGAGTAGCCTCGAACGAAGGCTTCCGAATACATACGCTTTCCATTGCGGTCGATTAGCACTTTGGCACGAAATTCTTTTTTTTGGCCCGACAACCATTTTTTAATAGCCGGAAATTCAAACTGTCGGCCTTCTATCTCTAGAATCCGGTCACCAGGCTGAAGATATTCATCTTTTTTAAAGATATATTCTCGCTGTACCGAGGCCACCCGACCGTTCGAAAGACTTAAAGACTCAAGACGTTTCCCGCCAATTTCGTTTTCGGCATAAGACCAAACATAAAAAAAGCCAGGAAGCCATAGAGAGACTAGTACAAAACTACGAAATAATAAAAATCGTCTACGACTCATCAAAATAAACCTACATAAAGTGATAAGGATCCCGGTCCGTTTTAATTTTCACTTCTAGTGGCCGCGCCTCAAGATCCTCCAAAACGGTTCGCACCAAGGCACTAATCGCCGAGGGCGCCTTGGATTTGGCCAAAACCTGAACTCGATACAGAGACTTCCAGCGCGACAAGGGAGCGGGAACAGGACCAAATATTTCAACGCCGAGACAGCTAGCCACGATCTTGATTCTTCGCACAAAGCCTTCCGAGATATTCATCAGCTTAGATTCGTCTTGATCACTCAAAGTCCAAAGAATCTGCCTTGAAAACGGAGGTAAACTCAACAGACTTCTGAGCTCTAATTCCTTCTTGGCAAAACTCTCGTAAGCCCCCTCTACGACTAAATATTTTAAAACCTCATATTCCGGACGAAAGGTTTGAATCAGCATTTTGGAAGCCTGGCCTCGACGACCGGCCCGACCCATCAGTTGATAAAGCAGCTGAAAACTTCTCTCACCCGCTCGAAAATCCGGAACACTCCAGCCCTGATCGGCCAGGACAACACCAATTAGACTTAGCTTGGATATATCAATACCTTTTGAAATCATTTGCGTACCAACTAAAATATCAATCTTACCACCCGCAAAGGCCTTCAAGATCCTTTCCATTTCATTGCGCTTCAAGGCTTGATCGCGATCCAATCTCGCGACCCGTGCTTCTGGAAACCTCTCAGCGACTTGGGACTCAAGCTCTTTCGTACCAATCCCGCCGTTAAAAAATTCCTCGGCCGAGCATTTCTCACATTTGGTATCAAGAGTTTTTTGAAATCCGCACAAATGACAAATCGCGCGCCTTACATCAAAATGCATCGTCAGGCGCGCCGAGCAGTGCTCGCATTCATCTATATGACCACAGGAAACGCAAATTCTTTGAGAAGCCGAGCCCCGACGATTTAAAAACAAAAGGGCCTGCTCCGCGCGGCCCAAAGTTTGACTAATTTCATCATGAAGTTTCTTGGTAATAAAACTTTTTTCTTCGCCCTTCCAGGTTTCTCGAAGGTCAACAATCTCAACCTGAGGCTTAGGAGCCTCAAAGAATTTTGGAAGCCTGTAGATTTGTTGAGGCTTAGAATCTTTCATTCTCTGATAGGTTTCGATACTTGGCGTAGCACTTCCTAAGACAACGGGAATATTTAAAATCTTCGCCCTCAACAAAGCCAAGTCTCTAGCTTGATAAGTGCCGCGTTCGCTTTGTTTATAAGAAGCATCATGCTCTTCATCGATGATAATGAGCCCCAACTTTCGATACGGCAAAAATAAAGCCGAACGCGCTCCCAAAAAAATATCGGAACGCGCCTGCCAAGCCGATGCAAAAGACTCTAAGCGACGACTTTCTTTCAAATTGCTATGAAACACACTAATGTCGGAGCCTAATCTCTCCGCAAGTCTTTGCTCTAATTGAGGCGTCAAGCTAATCTCGGGAACTAGCATCAAAACTTGAAGGCCCTCCATCAAGGCCTGATCGATAAGATGGAGATAAATCTCCGTCTTTCCGCTTCCCGTATCGCCTAAAAGCAAATGATTTTCGTAACGCCCAAAACTCTTATGAATCGCCTCGAAGCTTGTCTTTTGAAGCTCAGACAAGTCGGCCAGCTTAGAGACAAAATGTTTCGGCTCGAGTGTGGGAATAGGCTTTCCATCGCGAACGGCTTTTGGGACTGAGGAATGCAACAGCTCTCCCAAGGAAATCCCATAATAATGAGAGGCCGTTTCATAAAACTGCAAACTAGCCGCATCAAAAATGGGAATTTGATCCAAGCTTTGATGAATGGCACGGAGACCTTTGGGAGCTTCGATGGTTTGTCGCCAAACAAAGCCAATGCGATCCTTCGACCGAAACGGCAAGCTCACACGACTGCCTGGTTCGAGTGCTTCGGCAGATTCGTAGGTAAAAAGCCGTCGCAGAGGAGTTTTTATGGCAACTTCATAAAGCATGGAAAAATGAGGCTAACAGGGCCTGAAGCGGGCAGAAAAGCTTTTTCGTGATGGGGTCAGGGCGGTTGCCAGGTTCCTTACCTGGCACTTAACCGCCCTGACCCCTCGATTTATTTTCTGATTGTGCTAAGGGGACTTATGGGTTTTTTGGGATTTCAGCGCACCTATTGGCTGTGGCTCTGCTTATTGATTGGCAGCCTATTGATTGACAGCTTCTGGGCAAGCGCTCGGGCGCAGAATCACGTTCATGAGTGCCGAAACCTCCTTTCAGAGATTTCTCGTCGAGCGAAATCTCCCGAACTTTCAAAACTAAAACAACAAAGACAGGACGCTTATGAAATTAAAGCAAGGGCCTTAATTTTAAGCGCCCAGAGCCTCCTTTTCCGGACACAACAATCCGGATTGAATCCGATGGATGACGACGAAATGACCAGTCTTTCCATCGAAGTTCACGACCTTTTGATTAAGCTGGCCAAAGAACTTTCGGACAATAGATTTGATCCTGCCTTTTGGGAGGATCTGCCCTTTGAAGTTGAATCTCCCGACGGCACTACACTCCGATTCAACCCTAGAGTCTTCGAAAAAGTCTTTGAAGAGGAATCCGCACTGAATCAGGAGATCCTCTCTCGGCTTCCCACTCAAATCCTGATCAATAATTTAATAATGAGACTTCATTTATTTCACTATCCGGAGGGAGTGATCGATATCAGCTCTCCCAAAGCAAAGCTGGATGCTTTTGTTGCGGAACTGGAAGATCTAGAAAGTTTGCAAACTCTTATGATCGTGCAAGCGCGTTCGGTTGATGATTTTGAGCAAGTTAAACTTAGAATTCAAAAGGCCATTGAACACTACGCTCCCGCTCTGGCTGACGTCCCCAACCTGACTGAGCGGGTGCGCAAAACCCTTTCGAATTTTTCGATCTTGCTCGACGATGAATTCTTTAATTCACTCCAGTGAGCAGCCTAGACTGAACAGAGATCACCGACGCCCCCTATGTAAAAAAGCTATCCCTCCCATCAGAAAAACAATACTTCCTGGCTCGGGAACACGAGAATCCAGTCGATAGAAACCGTCGTCCAGGATGATAGGACGTGGTCCACTGATTCTATCATCGAGTTTCCATTTATAGTGTGTCATCAACATCTGTCCATCCTGAGCACTTGGACTCAAAGTCCAAAATTCATAGATACCCGGTGTATGGGGCGTTAAATCATAAATAGAAAAACTACTATTCTGCAAATAGATCGGAAGCTCCGAGGCGTCGACATACCACTGTTGAAGATGCTCCTCAGTTGGTCGCCATGCCGTACCGATTCTTGAAACTTCCGTTCGATTATAAATCCCATTATGAAATATCCAGCCGTGGGGCTCTCGAAAATCAATTAAATATGTCGGAGCGCTGGCTTCGTAAGTTCGAGGATCGAACAATACATGCTCGCGCCAGTACGAGGAGTCAGAAAATTCCGATATTAAATCACCTGCTGCCGTTGCGTTAATTGCTAAGGACGAAAACGCAGCCATTATAAGAGGGCATGACTTTGCCTTTGCGGAGCCCTGACCCCATTGAGCAAGTAAAATTACTAGTCCTACAAGTATTTTTCTTTTCATTTATACCCACCTAAACCCGGCTCATAGATAGGCAATATAGACTGAAAATCAAGGGGGTCAGGGCGGTTAAGTGCCAGGTTACTACTACCTGGCACTTAACCGCCCTGACCCCCCAGCATCGGAATCTTGATTCCCATTCTTTTCGCGCAGGCAATAGCTTCGGGATAGCCAGCGTCGGCGTGTCGAGCGACGCCCATTCCAGGATCTGATCTCAATACTCTTGAAAGTCTTTTGGCCGCTGATTCCGTGCCATCCGCAACTATCACCATGCCAGCATGTTGCGAATAACCCATGCCGACTCCTCCACCATGATGAAAACTCACCCACGACGCACCATTTGCCGAGTTAACGAGCGCATTCAAAATCGGCCAATCACTTACGGCATCCGAGCCATCCCGCATACTCTCGGTCTCTCGATTGGGTGATGCCACGGAACCCGAGTCCAAATGATCACGGCCGATAACAAGGGGCGCTTTGACTTTTCCGGATTTAACTAGCTCGTTAAAAGCTAATCCGGCCTGGGCACGCTGACCATATTTGAGCCAACAAATTCTCGCCGGTAAGCCCTGGAAGGCAATGCGCTCCTTGGCCGCCTTCAACCATCGGTGAAGATTTTTTTCCTCAGGAAATAAATCCATCAAGCATTGATCGGTTTGCTCGATATCTTCTTTCTCGCCAGATAGAGCCACCCATCTAAAGGGCCCGCTGCCCTCACAAAAAAGCGGCCGAACATAGGCCGGAACAAAACCAGGATAGGCAAAAGCGTCCCCGTAACCACCTTCTTTGGCATAGCCACGCAGATTATTTCCATAATCAAAAACAATGGCACCACGTCTTTGAAATTCCACCATCGCGCTACAGTGTTTGACCATTGTGCGCAAAGAGTCGTTGCGATATTTTTTTGGATCTTTTCGAGCTTCGATTACCTGATCGAGCCGAAGATTGTCTGGAACATAACCATACACCGGATCATGCGCCGAGGTTTGGTCCGTAACAATCGGTGGCAAAATATCTCGCTTGAGTAATTCCTCATAGACGCTCGCGGCATTTCCAACAAGACCAACGGATTTAGCCTCCTTTTTGGAAGTCCACTCATTGATCCAAGCGATGGCTTCATCAAGAGACTCCGTCATTTTATCAAGATACTTGGTCTTAAGTCGCTTTTGAATTCGTACGGGATCCACATCGATGCCCAGGTAAGAGGCTCCCGCAATGACCGCAGCCAATGGCTGCGCGCCGCCCATCCCACCGAGACCTCCAGAGAGAATCCACTTACCGCGGAGATCGCCTCCAAAATGCTGATTCGCACAAGCATTAAAGGTTTCGTAGGTACCTTGAATGATCCCCTGAGATCCAATATAGATCCAGGATCCGGCCGTCATTTGACCATACATCATAAGGCCTTTTTGATCGAGTTCATCAAAATGTTCCCACGTGGCCCATTTAGGAACGAGATTAGAATTTGCCAACAGCACTCGAGGCGCATCTTCATGAGATTCAAAAATGGCAACGGGCTTTCCCGATTGAATCAAAAGAGTTTCGTTTGATTTCAATTTCTTTAGAGAGGCCTCAATAGCCTGAAGACATTCAGGATTGCGAGCAGCCTTTCCACGTCCACCATAGACAATGAGATTTTCTGGATCTTCGGCAACCTCGGGATCCAAATTATTTTGCAGCATTCGAAGCGCCGCTTCTTGAATCCATCCTTCGCAATGCAACTCAGTTCCTCTAAATGCCGGCATGGAGCAAGAATAGGTCTCCGATCAATTTCTGTCTAGTCGGGAGAAATTAGAAAACCCGGGTATTTTCCGAGAACGACTTCCTCAAGAAACTCGGCTTGATTGAGCCATCTTCCCTTTTTATTGATAGCCTCACTATCGTCACGAATAGGACGGATTAATCTCATTGATAAATTCAAACTGCGTCCAGAAGCTATGGGCTCAGAAAACACATGAAGCTCGAATTCATTCAGAACCTCCACAGAAAAATCTCGAAAATTGTCAGATAAACTTTTGAAAAAGGGCACACTATTGGTGTCCAAAGCCAAAGATCGATCTACCCGATCGAAATTTCGAAGAGCCGAAGAAAGAAGTTCTTGAAATCTTCTGAGATTCAAAAAATCTAAACGAGCATGAATTCTATAATCGGGGAAGGCCCGAATAAGTATATTAAAGATCGTCGTACCAGTGCCGGGCCTCTTCAGCATTCCCGCCATCAGACCCACTTCAAGAGTTTCGCGATCATCATTTACCCTAAATCTGACAAATCCCTGTCCCAAATCTGCGCCCGCCACAAAAATCATCTGGTCGTACTCATCGAATGCCGGTTCAAATGATCGCAAATAAAGTTTGGTTTGAGGGTCCAACTCCAAGATAAACTGATCGCTCGGAAGTGCTGTGTGACTAACATTTTTGATGGGTTGATATACGGATCCCCTTGCTACTAAGCCTCTCATCTCTGCCGGACATCTAAAATGAGACTGCAATCGAGACCACCAAGAAGGGGCGGCCTTCGCTGAAGACAGTAAAGTTCCCAAGCTAAAGGCAATTAAACAAATGATACGTCGGCAACTCACGACTGGCCTTATATCACAAATCCGCAAATAGGAGATGGGATATTATGTCAAGCTTAAAGCCTGCCCTCGGAGACTTTTAGACTATTGGAGTGCGGCGATACGTTCGTCAAGGGGGGGATGAGTAGCAAAAAGTTTTAAGAACTTTGGCGTTCGGCCTGAAATTTTCAAGGCCGCCAGTCCCTTCTCATTCGCAAGGTCCAATGGCGCAATCGAATGTTTTAGACTCTCGAGGGCCGCAATCATTTTTTCTTTTCCAGCAAGTTGTGCGCCCGCAGCGTCCGCACGAAACTCTCGTTGGCGGGAGAAGTACGCCACAATAATTGAACCCAAAATTCCAAATAAAATTTGAAGAGCAATAACCAGCACAAGATGGACCATCGCCCTACCCGAACCCTTCATATTGGAGGTAATGAAGCCCGCAACAACTCTAGCAAAGAACATTACAAAAACGTTCACCACGGCTTGAATTAAAGTCATGGTCACCATATCGCCGTTGGAGACATGGCCAATCTCATGGGCCAATACGCCATCAATTTCATCTCGATCCATTCGATCAAGCAAACCCGTACTCACGGCAACCAAAGCCCGGTTTCGAGTCGGTCCCGTCGCAAAGGCATTCATCTCAGGACTGTTATAAACGGCCACTTCAGGCATTGTTTTAATACCTGCCAGTCGAGCATGATCATGAACACAATTCACAAGCCATTTAAGATCAGGCTGCGTTGTATGGGGATCAATGACTTTTGCACCGGTGGACCACTTCGCAATGATTCGTGACAAAGCCAATGAGATGAAGGCTCCGGCAAAACCCCAAACGACACAGAATACAAACAAATTTTGAAGACCGCCCTGACCCATATAACGATCCAAGCCAAAGACATACGAAATAACGCTAACGGTTAGTATGATTAGAATGTTCGTTGCAAGAAAAAGACCAATTCGTTTAAACATTTGAACTCCTCACAATTGTTAAATTAATACACAATTGTAAGAGTTCAAGTTAAATCGAAATATTAAACCCTTGGGAGGTCAATATTGGACTTTAAAGTGCGGATTGAAGGCGCCAAGCCTTAAAACTCACGATTCTTGGAAAGGCATCAAAGTCATTTGAAATTGGGAAAGCCGGCGGCTGGATGTTTTGCCTTAAGCGATAATCGTAGGAAAACAATTGCTCATAACCTTTAGGGGGATTCGAAAGGACTCCCGTCGTTTGGTCTTTGAACTCCGCAATACTTCCCAAAAGCTTTATGCTCCCCATATTGAGGGCCGTATTCCAAGCTTCATAACCATAGCCACAACCTCGCTTGGCGGCTGTATCGATTCCACAACCAAGACCCGTGCCAGCGTCGAAAGCGTTTGAGTTCCCGGCATAGACGGCCAAATGCAAATTGATATTTGGAGGAGCATTCGTATGAATCAAAACATTCCTATAAAGCGAACTAACCCCAAGGACCGTATGAGATTCATCACTAATCATCGGAGACAAATCTTCTGCTGTTGGATCTAGCCCCGAAGAATTAGCTTCTCCCCAAGCTGTGGCAACAACTCCCGCTCCCGAGGAGCCGTCCGCATTCAATTCATGGTATTCAACATCTTCATATTGCAAGTCGTTAACAATCCGCACATCCTTCGTTGCCGTAATATGAAACCCAAAATCCTGAGCGATGGCCGGCCGAGTACGACTCTCCCCACCCAATTCGTCTATCTTTCCGTTAACATAGACATTCCCATTTAAACGACTAGCCAAAACAACTGGTGCGTTGGTCAAGGTGTCCCCATCAAAGACATAGGTCACCTCACAAGGATCATCACCTATGTAAATGTTTCGAGATGTCATGGCACCTGTCGGAGATACGATTCGAATTTTTTGAAATTTGCAGGACTGATGACTCACATTAATATTGGTCCATTCGTCACTCGAAAAATCACTCAATCCTTGAACGACGTTTAAAGAAACGCGAGCATCGCCTTCAACATAAATCCCCCCATCGGGGTTTTTGGAGACTTGATTGTCGATCGGAATGTAAATTCCTGTCGTCACGGAGCCCACCAAGGTCCCCAAAGCATGTTCCGCCAATAATCCTTCTAGCTCGGTCGAATCAACGGTCGCTGTATTTGTTGCAGCGGTGGCGCTTGTATCGCCAGCCGCCAAACGTAAGGTATTAAAAAAGTCCGTGGGAAAGGTCACGGCTGGAATTCCCGCCTGATAGCCGGCATTGAAAATCGCACAACAGGTGTATCCCGAAACACTCCAGTTGTACCAAGAAGAATAGGCAGCAGCCGATGTAAATTCGTCATTGAAGATAGGATGCCCGTAAAAATATCCCGGGCCATTTACGTGAACAGGTCCATTATAAACCTCCTGAAACTGTTCAGACGTATCGCCCCCAGCAAAAACCAAAGTACTGCCGTTCTGATTCTTAAGCTCATTCAAAATAATCGCCCATTTAGAAAACGGCGCATTTTGCAAGGGCACTTTGATCACACCTGATAGCTCGGATTGCATCTCTGTGTAGTTAACCGAACCATAGGCTCGAACTTCGACCAAATATTCGTACTCGAATTCTATTTCCGCTGGGCTCACCTGCAAACGTGTCGGCAAGGGTTTAAACGTATACTTAACTTGATAAAAGGAATCGTCACTTTCATTCGGATCGATCCAATCACTTGGAAAGGCGGTCGCAAAATCAGTAAACTCATGCTCCGCGATAGGCTGCCCCCCGGAAGTAAAGGACTCGGATTCAATCGCGTTAACGAGAAAGTTCTTCGAAAGGATCTTACCATTTTCAACGTCATTTGTCGGATCGACGTAGAGGTTGCTCAACTCAGTAAAGTTTTCAGTCGCGGGACCTCCGGCATACTGCAATTTTCCGTTTAACTTTATATTTGAAATGGCCCGCTTAAGCCTTGCTTCTTCAATATTCATCGCCGTCTCCATTTGATATTGAGCGCTGACTTTATCGTACCGAAGGTTTTCTAGCGAAAGACTGAGATTTGAACTTTTGAGAAAAGTCAAAGTAAGTCCGGTTAGAATGACAAGTGTCACTAGACTCACCAAGACGCCATTTCCTTGATTCGTTTTATAAACTTTTAAACTGGTCATATTCATCCTTTTCTCGGATCAGCATTTTACCGGTTGATCAGTGCGACAAAAAACTTCTCTTGCTTGCGATAGTAACGATCGCTTTCGACAATTGACGTGATTGGGTTATCTTGAGCGACCTCTTCACGTTTGCCTTCGCTTGATGACCGAACCACATACCAAGGCAAAACTCCGACGATATCATCGAGGGCATCGTCTGTCGGTTCGCCTGAATAATTCATGCTTCGAGAATGAATGTGACCTCCCGTGGCCGTGAGTGTTACAGGGAAGAGTTGGAAGCTCTCGACTTGAGAATGAAATACAACCCAATCTCCTTTTCCGACTAAATCAGGTTCACTCGGACGAATATCCCGCTTCATCAGTCCCCCGCCGGCGGCATTCAAAGCAATCTCCTCTAGATAGACGGGAAAGATTCGCGCTCCCGTTCCATATCCAGAAACTCCAAGCCCACCAGTCTGATTGTAAAGATTATCGATACTCGAAGTTTCCACTTCTACTTCTGAAATCTGGTCCGTCACAGCCGTAATTTGAAAGAGATTGGTAAAGGAATTGGTGCCATCGTCATCCACCATGATATAGAGACGGCCGACTTCCAACTTGGAAAGACAGTCTGGTACCACCCAAAATTTCTCAAGGGCGAGGGAGGGATTATTGCTGGCGTGATCTTTATAGAGACTACAGTCAAAACTATCTTGATAATCAAATCGAATAATCCTCGCCGCATCCATTTCGGCATTTAAATATTGGCTTTCAAGATTGTCTGGAAGATCAAAATCATTAAGGGCGTCTATATCTTCCCGCGAATGCCCAGGATAAGGCGTGATTCCTCCAAAAAACTTTAAATCCGCGCAAGCAATTGTCGCATTAGGAGCTAAAGGATTATCTAAACAACTTGGAACATAATGAACTGCCTGGCTAAAGAGTAGTTTAAGTTGATCTGACAGTATCGAACTAACCTTTGTAAGTTGAGAGCTTGATTGAGAATCCGACATCTGCCTGCCCGAATTCTTGAAATAAGAAAACACGCCCAAGCCAACCATCGAAAAAAGAAGTAAAGCTATGCTCAGCTCGACAAAACTAAAACCTGAAACTCGAGCCTCTCTTGTATAGAAAGGATTTCGATGAGAACGAAGCATTCATTTCCCTCAATCTTTCCTCTACACACCTATGGACATTGTATCTTATTCGATACAAAACTAATCCTAACGCACAGAAATCACCCGAAACAATTTTGGCCTATGAATGCCTGTTCAAGTTACAGGGGTGTTTGCATAGTCTGCATTTTTTTCCACTAGCCCTTAAGGTCCGTGCCCTATTGAGTTTTCCAATTTCCCTATAAACTTTAATTTGAGGCTAGTGAAGATCCTTAAGGAGGCGCTTCGTATGAAATTCAATTTTATGATTCTAAAAGTAATGATTGGCTTGGCCGTCCTGCTTTCTGCATCTCAGGCTATCTACGCTCATTTACCTTGCGGTGAGGGCACTGACATTGAATGTCCTGGCAGTGACGATGGCGGTGATGGCGAGTAGGAGCTAAGCATTCTAATCGATTAGATTCCAATTTAACGACTGCCGAAGATCTTTAAAGACTTCGGCAGTACTTTTTTTTAGACTACTACCGTGGCGCATCAGTTAGGTCCAACCATAGCCAAACTTCAAGAACTTTTAAATATGGGCTTCGTGAAAATGCTAGCCTCCCCTCGGTCGGACAGATGCTTGACAGAGATCTATGGCATCAAATTTTGGATTGATTCGCCTGAAGAAGTTTTAATTCTCAAAGAAGTTTTTGCGCATGATGAGTATCCCAAACAAGTCTCTGGAAACTTTGTCTTTGTCGACATTGGGTTAAATGTCGGTTTTACAAGTCTCAAATTTGCTTCGGACCCGAACTGTAAACGAATTTATGGCTTTGAACCTTTTGCTCCTACACTTGAGCGCGCCCAAGAAAATTTTGAGCTCAATCCAATCTTTAGAGACAAAATTAGCGTCTACAATTATGGTTTAAGCGATCATCATGAGCATGGAAGCTCTTCTTATAACACTGCAAAACGAGGGCAAATGAAAACAATCAAAGGTCCTGCCGTCGAAACACTCGATTTTCCAGAAGAAAGTTTTATTGTCAAAGAGGCCTCCGCGGTTTTGGAAAGTATCTTTCAAGAAGCCAAGACGGATCTTCTCAAAATTATTTTAAAGATTGATTGCGAAGGCGCCGAATACGAAATTCTTCCTCATCTGGATAAGCAAAATCTTTTAAAACTCGTCGATCAGATATTTATTGAATGGCATTTCAAGGGCAGCGAGAGCTTGCTGGAAATTCTAAGGGCAAATCAATTTCAAACCAGAGAAGAGGCCTGCATAGACCTCTGGGAGTCAACCGTCAGCGGAATGATTCATGGTCTTCGCGCGCCATAAGCTTTTCGATAGCCGTCCAGTCCTTTGCAAAACTTCGATCACCCGATTGAAAGGCTTCGGGCACGTCATCAGCGAGGGAGGCTAATTTTTTCTCCACAAATCCGCTAAATCGCTTCCCTGTCCTCGTTGACTCCAAAACACAGGAGCGAATACTGCAGAGGATTTCGGAAGCCACAATTTTTCGAAGATTCCCAAGAATCATAAGCGCCTTACGGGCGGCCCAAGGCGCCATGCTTACATGATCCTCTTGATTACCATTGGTTGAAATCGTATCAGCCGATGCCGGATGCGCAAGAGTCTTATTTTCACTTGCCAGTGAAGCCGCTGCTGTCTGAACAATCATCAAACCGCTTTCCACTCCTGGATTGGAGGCCAAAAAACCAGAATGACGAGAGGTTAGAGGATTGACCAATTGATCAATACGTCGCTCCGATAGATTAGCAATCGTTGTCATCGCTATACTCAACAGATCACAGGCCATACTCACGCTCTGAGCGTGAAAATGCCCACACGATAAAATCTCTTTGTCGTCCGCAAAGATAATGGGATTGTCGGACACCGAATTAATTTCGCCAGTCAAAAGTTCATCGGCCTTTTCAATCAAGGACAAACACGGCCCTAAAACTTGAGGAATGCAGCGAAAGGAATAAGCGTCTTGAACTCTGTCACAGTCACGATGAGCTTTCATATGCTCGGACGCCTTTAGGCGCTTTATCATTTCTTTGGCAATTACTTGCTGGTGAGGATGGCTCTTAAGTTGATGAATTTTATCCAAATAAACCGCACTCGTCGCTTGATGTCCTTCGACACTCAAAGCAGCCGCGTCCAACACCCAAGGCCAAACCTGCTTAAGTTGTCTCAAAACTTCCATGGCCCACGCTAAAGAAAACTGTGTTCCATTAGTGAGTGCCAAGCCTTCTTTGGGCCGTATCGGAATGGCTTGCCACTTATGCTTTCGCAACACTTTTTGAGCCTCGATCAAAGCCCCCGTCTCGGGATCAACAAAGTCTCCCTCACCAATCAAGGTCAGGGACAAATGAGCCAAGGGAGCTAAATCACCACTAGCCCCAACACTCCCCTGCTCGGGTACATAAGGCAAAAGCCCCGAATTAAGATAATCAAAGTGTCTCTGTATAATCTCTTGGGAGACGCCGCTATAGCCTTTGCCCAAACTCAAAACTCGAAGCAAAAGCAAGCGGCGAACCACGCGAGCAGGGCTCGGCGCCCCCAGTCCGCAGGCGTGCGAACGAAGCAAATTGATCTGCAAGGAAATTAGGTCTTTTTCAGGAATTCGAACTTGGGCCAATCGTCCAAAGCCCGTATTAATACCATATATAGGACGATCCTGATGAACCACCGTATGAACAAACTGAGCCGCCTTAGAAACTCGAGTCGCGGCCTTAGGCGAGAGCTTCCAAGGGCCCTCTTTCTTAAGCAGCTCCTCGACATCATCGGAACTAAATTTTGATTGAGGCTCCAGGACCATGCCCCTAAGCTAGGGCGAATAATTAAGGGAAGCTAGAAAATTATGATTTACAATAATGTTTTAGAACTAATCGGCAACACTCCCATCGTAAGACTTAAAAAGATCTCGCAAGGATTGTCCTTTGATCTTTTGGCAAAGGTTGAATTTTTGAACCCAGGTGCGAGCGTTAAGGATCGCATCGCCGTGAAAATGGTAACGGAAGCCGAAAAAAAGGGTCTTCTCAAACCTGGTGGCACAATCGTCGAAGCCACCTCAGGAAATACCGGCATGGGCCTAGCCCTGGTTGCTGCCGTCCGCGGTTATAAGGCCATCTTTGTCATGCCCGATAAAATGTCTCTAGAAAAAATTCAAGCCCTTCGCGCTTTTGGCGCTCGAGTTGTTGTCACGCCTACGAATGTCGCCCCCGAAGACCCTCGCTCTTATTATTGTGTCTCGCGACGAATCGCGGATGAAACTCCCAATTCTTTTTACACCAATCAATACCACAACCCCGATAACCCCCAAACTCATTATGAAACGACAGGCCCTGAAATCTGGGAACAAACCGAAGGTAAAGTTACAACCTTCGTTGCTGGACTTGGAACGGGAGGAACCATCACAGGAACTTCTCGCTACCTTAAAGAAAAGAACCCAAAGATACGCGTGATCGGTGTGGATCCTTTCGGCAGTATTTATACGGACCTCAAGAAAACCGGAAAGATGGGCGAAGCCTACCCCTATAAAGTTGAAGGCGTGGGTGAAGACTTTCTCCCGTCGACGATTGATTTGAGTCTTGTAGATGAGATTGTTCAAGTTACGGACAAAGACTCATTTGCCATGACTCGAAAGCTCGCCAAATCTGAAGGCCTCTTTGTTGGAGGTTCTTGCGGCTTTGCTGTGGCTGGCGCGTTGCAATGGGCGAAGACTCAAAAGGAAGCCCAGGTTCCTGTCATCTTATTGCCGGACTCTGGCTCTCGATATTTATCGAAGGTCTTTAATGACGATTGGATGAGAGAAAATGGATTTTTGGACGAATCTGATGTTCGTGTTGCAGATGTCTTTAGTTCACGGCCATTAGTGTCGGTCTCGAGTTCTCACAAGGCCAATGAATGTATCGAATCTTTCAAAAAACATGGCATTTCTCAAATGCCCGTTCTTGATAAAAACGGCAAACTTGTCGGCCTGATTACCGAAGATGAGCTGCTTCGAAAGGTGGCTCTGGAACCAGCCGCACTTTATGAAAGTATTCAGCTTTCGATGATCGAGAATGTCGAAACCGTTGGATTAGATACCTCCATCAGTAAGCTTCAAGACATTCTAAAGAAGGATTATGTTCCGGTAGTTGTTCACGACGGAAAAGTTCTGGGCGTTGTTACCAAAATTGATGTTTTGGACTATTTGATGCGAAGGAGCTCGGCAGTATGAAATCTCCCGAAAAATTCGAAACTCTTGCGATTCATGCCGGGCAAAGTCCGGATCCTACAACCGGCGCCATCATGACGCCCATCTATCAAACTTCAACCTACTGGCAAGAAAGCCCCGGGAAACACAAAGGCTACGAATACTCACGCACTGATAATCCGACTCGCGCGGCTCTCGAAGCTAATCTTGCCGCTCTCGAAGGGACAAAGTATGGACTTAGCTTTGCCTCAGGATGCGCCGCCATGACAACGATCATGATGGGCTATCAAGCGGGTGACCATATTATTTGTTGTGATGATGTTTATGGTGGAACCTATCGATTGTTTACGAAGGTTCTATCAAAATTCGGTTTGGAGTTTAGCTTCGTGGACCTTACAGATCTTAGCAAATTGGATCGACACAAGAAAAAGCAAACAAAACTTGTTTGGATCGAAACACCCACCAACCCATTGCTTAAAATTATTGATATAAAGCAAGTAGCTCAATGGGCTAAAAAAAATGGCTGCCATAGTCTTGTTGATAATACTTTTATGTCTCCATACCTTCAAAACCCTTTGGCTTTAGGTGCTGACTATGTCCTTCACTCAACAACCAAATATATTGGGGGTCATTCGGATGTGGTGGGGGGATTTATTGGCACGACTTCGGAAGAATTATTTAAGCTAGTAAAATTCAATCAAAACAATCTCGGTGCGATTCCCGGACCTATGGATTGTTTTTTAAGCTTACGCTCGACAAAAACTTTGGCCATCCGAATGGAGCGTCATTGCGATAACGCAAAAATAATTGCGAACTGGTTAAATGAACATAAGCAAGTCGAGAAAGTTATTTACCCTGGGCTTTCGAGCCATCCTCAGCATCAATTGGCTAGTGAACAAATGAAAGATTTTGGAGGAATGATTAGTTTTGTAATTCGTGGCGGCCTTGAAAAGGCGCGCCAGACACTGGAGAAAGTAAAAATTTTTAGCCTGGCTGAAAGTTTAGGTGGTGTTGAAAGTTTAATCGAGCTCCCCGCGATTATGACACACGCTAGCATTCCGGCAGATATTCGAAAATCCTTAGGAATCGACGATGGGCTAATTCGGATATCTGTGGGCCTCGAGCATCACGAAGATCTTGTCGCAGATTTAGATCAGGCATTTAGAGAATAAAAGTGAAAATCAAGGAACTAAAAATCGCAAAGAAAGCTGCTTGGGCAGCCGGCAAAATTATTCGTCAACATTACGAAAAGGATTTTGCCATTCGCCATAAGGGTAGCATCAACCTTGTAACCGAAGTAGATCTCAAAGCTCAGGATAAGATCGAGAAAATTATCCGGAAAGCTTTTCCGAAAGATTATATTTTGGGCGAAGAAGGGCCACAAACCAAGCGCATTCGCGCGACTCGTCGCTGGATTGTCGATCCGCTGGATGGGACCACAAACTTTGCGCATGGTTATCCTCATTTTTGCGTTTCCATAGCATTTGAAAAGAATCGAAAGCTTGAAGTCGGGGTGATCTATGATCCCATGCGCGACGAAACCTTTTGGGCCGTACGCGGAAAAGGTGCCTATTGCGACGAAAGAAGAATTCATACTTCGTCCACGGATCAACTTCGTTCAGCCCTGCTCGTAACAGGCTTTCCTTATAACTTGTATCGCCCCGAGACAAATAATCTCATTTTGTTCAACCATATGATTTTTAAAGCCCAAGCAATTAGGCGAGACGGAACAGCCGCTCTTGATCTAGCCTATGTGGCTTGTGGAAGATTTGATGGCTTTTGGGAGCTGGGACTCTGTGCTTGGGACGTTGCGGCTGGCATCTTGATTATTACGGAAGCTGGCGGCCAATGCATCGACCTACAACCGCGTAATCGACATGAACTTTTGCCCTCCGCTCTAATAGCTGGAAACCCTCACATTGCCGAGAGCCTTCATGAAGAAATTAAGAAAATATGGTCTTTTCAATCTACGCCCAAAAGAAAGAAATCTAAAAAGTAATCAGAATGAGGCGTGTGTATTTTGGAGTTCGATTTAGCTCAGCCTTCCAATCGGATCTTTGCTCGAGCCTCCATGGCCTGCAAACTAGGGCTCCCTCTGATATTAAATGGACAGCAGAGAAGGATTTTCATCTTACACTTTTATTTTTTGGAGCCATATCCGATGATCGTTATGAAGTTTTGCGACAAATGTCGTTTGATCAGAAACTCTTGCCCGCCGCTTTTAATCTAGAGTTTAATGATATTGGATTTTTTCCCTCCACAGATAAACCTCAAGTTGCGTGGCTAGGCGTCAAAGATGAGTCCAAGGCTTTACTCAGCCTTCACGAAAGACTAGCCAAAGTTTTTAAATCCTGGATCGATAAATCAAACGAAGAAAACTTCAACCCGCACATCACAATCGCCAGATCCCGACACAAGTTAAATCATGAATTGTTTAAAAAGGTTAAGTTAACACTCAAACAAGAGCCTATTCACGAATTCTTTCTTTTTGAAAGCCTGCCAGGCCGAACGCCTCGCTATCAGATTCGGGCGATCTATCCTTTACGTCCCAAATAGAAGACGATAGGTATCAAACTTATGTGGAGCCGGCTCCGCGAACTCTTTGCTGACCCTCAACGACCCTTTGTCCATCGCGATTTTAGCTGGCTGCAGTTTAATGACCGAGTCCTGGCCGAAGCTCGTTCCAATGAGAACCCACTTTTGGAGCGGCTCAAGTTTCTTGGCATCACGTCTTCCAACTTAGACGAATTCTTTATGATCCGCGTGGCCTCCATCGATCGAGAAATTCTCACAGCCCAGCGCAACCCAAGGACCGATCCGAAGGTCTTGCATCGACTCATCCAAACACGTGCTGAGATTCTTCAGCGCTGCGCTCAGTTTCATCGGCGACAAAGCCAAACTTTCAATCACCTCCGACGATTGTTAGCGCAAGAAAAGGTTTTTATTTCAAGACGCTTTCAGCAGAGTGACCGCATTTATATCACTGGTGAACAGGTGTTCTATTCGGAAGTAGCGCCTCTTCTTCCCGCTCTCGAAAGGTTTGAGCCTGATAGTTTAGCCGAGCTTACTAATTTGCAATCGGCCCTCGTTTTTCCAAACGGACAATTTTTGAAAATTCCAAAAGCACTTCCAAGTGTGCTTTGGATCGACATTTCCTCCAGGGAGTTCGCACTATTTTTTACCGATGACTTGGTTCGCTACTTTGTTCGGAAGGCTTATGGGCTTAAAGGCTTACCCTTGCTCTTGCGCCTTACACGAGATGCCGATGTCAGCGTTGACACCAATGAAGAAGATCCCGCACTTATTCCTGATGCTGTCCGAAAGAAAATCAGGTCCAGAGATGTTGGGCGCCCAGTTCGTGCGCAGATTTCTGGAAATCGAGCTCTCCTCAGCAAGACCAATCTTTCTAAAATTCTTCGAATTGATGAAAATAAGATTTTCGATGTTCAACACCCCTTCCTTCTTCATGGTGCCTATGAATTTGCGAATGAGCTTGTAAAGGATACGCGATTCAAGTCAAGTTTGACCTATCCTGAGTTTAAACCTGTCATTCCCAAAGCCTTTGCTCAGACCTCCGAAATTTTTAAAAACCTTCGAAAACATGATTTCTTGCTCCATCAACCCTACGATTCGTTTGATGCGTATATTAATTTTATTGAGGCCGCAGCCAATGATCCCGAAGTAGTTTCAATTCAACAAACAGTCTATCGAATCGATAAATTATCCCACTTAACCCAAATCCTAAAGAAAGCGGCAGCGACAAAAAAGGTCCGGGTCTTTATTGAACCTCGAGCCCGATTTGATGAAATTCAAAATCTTCAATTGGCTGAGGACCTTCGAGCTAGTAGCGTAGACGTAAGGTTTGCCTTTGGTCCATTAAAATTGCATGCCAAAGTCGCACTTGTAACTAGACGGGAAGATGGAAAGCTTCTCAACTACACCCATCTTTCAACGGGTAATTATAATGCAAAAACAGCTCGCCTCTATACCGACATGGCAATTTTCAGCGCCAACCAGGAAGTTGGCGAAGATGCCAAATTATTCTTTGAAGTCTTGAATGATGCTAAGCTTCTCGAAAACTTCGGTCAGTTTAAACGACTGGTGGTTGCGCCGATTCGTTTGCACAAACGATTGATCAGCTTGATTCAGGCAGAGACGGCAGCGGCACGCGAAGGAAAGTCCGCGCGAATTTTTGCCAAGATGAACACACTTGTAGATCAAAATGTTGTGAATTCACTATATGAGGCTTCGAAGGCAGGTGTTCGAATTGACCTCAATGTTAGAGGTGCTTGCTCGCTTTTGCCAAAAATTAAGGGCTTGAGCGAAAACATACGAGTGATCAGCATAGTGGATCGATTTTTGGAGCATACGCGAATTTATTATTTTCAAAATTCCAAGATTATTTACCTCTCAAGTGCGGATTGGATGCCTAGAAATTTTTTTAAGAGATTGGAATTAGCCTTTCCGATCCTTGATCCTGCGATTTATGAATTTATCCGCAAGCATGTGATTCCTACTTATCTTCGCGATCGAGAAAAAGCTTGGGAATTGACCTCCAAAGGATTTTG
>PCXB01000049.1:2752-4579 GCA_002787535.1 Deltaproteobacteria bacterium CG11_big_fil_rev_8_21_14_0_20_45_16 | reverse complement strand
TCAAGTGTATCGCGGAGTATCAATCTTTCAATTATCGAAAGGCGTTTAGAATTCGGGGATTCAGAGAAAGTCTGATCAGCTTCCTGCCAATCCTTCTGTAGGACGTAGTGCCCACGCCTATTGGTCATAAGAAGTTCGTAAATTTTCCAGAGATCTTCTGCCCCTAGAACTTCTGCCAATCGATCAAAGTTTTGTCGTATATTTGAAGAACGAAAATAATTTGAAAATAGCATTTTCAATAAAGCTTCCGGCAAAGACTTCCCCGCGAGCAAGCTCAATCGACCGGAAAGCTTCTGAAGGGCTCGCGGGAGTCGAGCTTTGATTTCATACATCCGCTTAGTAAGCGCATAGCGAGTGTATCCCCCGAAGACCTCATCACCACCGTCCCCAGTTAAGCAGACACTGACTGATTCCTTGGCAAATTTTGCCAACAAATAGCTCGGAAAATACGAGCAGTCCGCAAAGGGTTCATCGGGTTGCGTATGAATATCCTGAATTCTTTCTAGAATATCTTGGGGTCGCAAAATCTGTTCATGATGATCCGTATTAAATAATCGAGCAATCTGGCGAGCGACATTTGATTCGTCGTACTCTTCTTCCTCAAAGCCAATGCTAAAAGTCTTGATCGGACGAGGGCTCAGCTGGGCCATTTTTGAAACCACAAGACTAGAGTCAATTCCCCCAGACAGAAAGGCGCCAACGGGTACATCGGCCAACATTTGATTTTTGATAGCTTCTTGAAGAAGATGATCCAATTGCTTAATACTCTCTTCAAAGCTCAAGCTCTTTGGAGCCGAAGATGTTTGAAAGAGATTCTGAGAAGTATCCCAATAGCTATCCGTCAGTAGGTTTTTTGACTGGAAAGGGCTGGAGAGTTCTATAATCTCTCCCGGTATAAGTTTTTTAAATTTCTTATCAAAAGACAATGGCTCTCGCACATAATTATAATCGAGATAGGCATTGAGGGCCGGGCCGAAAACCTCAAGTTCATAGTCGGGGTGAGCCATTAGGGCGCGCAGTTCCGAGGCAAAGACAAAGGTTCCTGTTTTCAGCCATCCGTAGTAAAGCGGCTTTTCGCCAAATCGATCTCGCACCAAGAAGAGCTTTCGACTTTCCTTATCCCACAGCGATAGCGCAAACATTCCTTGGCATTTTCTTAAAGACTCAGAAAGCCCCCATTTTTCGATGGCTGCAAGTAGAACTTCCGTATCCGATGTCCCCCGAAAATTGGCTCCGGTCTCTTGAAGCTTCAGGCGTAACTCCTGATGATTATAAATTTCGCCATTCAAACAAATGATAAATCTTCCGGATGCGCTTTGCATCGGCTGCCGCCCATGCTCAGAAAGATCAAGAATCGACAGTCGTCGATGCGCCATCAGCAGCCCAGTTTCGGCATCGTCCCAAAGACCTTCTTGGTCAGGGCCACGATGCCTGAGATGATTGGATAGAAATTTTCCAAGCGTCGAGCGGTCCTCTCTTGATCGAGAGGGCTCAATCATTCCAATTAGGCCGCACATTGAATTCGCCTTTTGACCTTGATGATTTGCTTATACAAATGACCAAAACTCTTATCGACGAGGCTGGAAGAATTTGCTGAGTAAAGATCGTGGAGGCTATCGATATCAGATATATAGGATCCAAAGGTCTTGAGGTCATTTTCGAATTTGTTAATTTCTTTAGTTCCCCAGGAGTTTATATGAAAGCAAACAGTCCAGACGCCCAGGGCTAGTCGCCTAAATTTCCAGAGCTGCTGCGGAATCCAAAACAAAGAATCTCCATCCGTATAGGGAAACAAGGAAAAACCATCGCTGATTTGACTAAAGCCTA
>PCXB01000049.1:0-2716 GCA_002787535.1 Deltaproteobacteria bacterium CG11_big_fil_rev_8_21_14_0_20_45_16 | reverse complement strand
ACAGCTTTAGAAAGTTTATGAAGCTGCTGCTCATAACTTAGGCCCGCAAACTCGCTGTAGGCATTGATCCCAATAAGGCCTGAGTCTTCGGTCTCATAGCGATGTTGGTAACCATGGATGGCGAGGCTCCAGGATCGATCTTTCCAGGATTGAGCTCGAGCCCAAAAATCTTCGGATTCCGCTGAAACATTTAGCTTTGGATCTTGATTGTCCGGCACGATGGCGAGAATGGGTTTAATATTATAACTCACTAGCAATTTTTCGACTTGATCCCAAACTTCCCAGTTCATCCCAGGGCAGATATCATCAAAACGAACAAGATACTTAGCTGTCATGTTTCCATCTTTCTTCGAAAGACAAGTCGATCAAATTCGGGATTACTATAATCAGCGTCTAGAATATCGATTGGCATTTTGCGAAGATAGGCTTCGACCCATCCACTTGGGGGATGAAGGTGGAGCGCTTTGTAACCAGTTAGTTGATAGAGGTGATAAAGGAGGGGTGGGTGACTCTTTCGATTGAGTCCAAAATTAGAATTGGAGGTTTCAATATACGCCAAGCCTCCTGGCTTCATAAGATTGAAGAAAGTTTTTGAAAACGCTCGATCGTTAACGCAGTAATACCAACACTGCCTGTTAAAAACTAAGTCGAACTGAGAGTTCAAGATTCCATCGGCATCATCAAGGTAACCTAAGCGATAGGATAGGTGAGTGGCCCCACGCAAGGCCGCCTGTTCCTGACATATTTTTTGATAATTTTGGCTGATATCAAAGTGAACGACTTGGGCGCCACGCACAGAGAAGGCGATAGAATATTGCCCGGGCCCCGCACCAAGATCTAAAACTTCACGACCCTTAAGTCCGCCAAGCCTTTCTTCAAGCGCCGAAATGAGTTGTAACTCTAGAGTATCAAATTGACGCGCCGAATAAGTTTTCGCGTAATCGAGCGGGACAGGGTCCCAGCCTGCCGATGGGCGTCTTATAAGCTTGTGGATCTCGTTAATCATTTGGCTATTCTTTAGAGAATAACTGGCTCGCTCAAGAGGGCCAATAGAATTGTAAGCTCGGGGAATTTGTCGTTTCCGAGATGGGAGCTGAATGTTACATTCAGAAGGTGGAGCGTTTGCTTATAACAGGGGTGGCCGGGTTTATAGGCTTTTCAGCCGCCAAACGATTCCTAGCGGATAGCGATTGGGAAATACTTGGAATCGATAATCTCAACCCCTATTACGACCCACGCCTAAAAGCAAAGCGCTTGGAGATTTTGTCGCCATTCCCTAAATTCAAATTTGAAAAACTTGATATCGTGGAGAGGCATGGCTTGTTTGAAGCGCTTAAGACATTCCGGCCGACTCGAGTGCTTCACTTGGCCGCGCAAGCCGGGGTTAGATATTCGCTCGAAAATCCCTACGCCTATTCTTCGTCTAATCTTGATGGCTTTCTCAATATTCTGGAAGGATGTCGGAATCTGAGTGTTGAGCATTTGGTCTTTGCTTCGAGCAGCTCGGTTTACGGTGCTAATACCAAAATGCCTTTTTCAGAAAAGGATCCTGTTAGTCATCCCTTGTCACTTTATGCTGCCACTAAACTGGCCAATGAAGCGATGGCGCACAGCTATGCGTCTTTATACGGATTGCCATGTACGGGATTAAGGTTTTTTACGGTTTATGGGCCCTGGGGTCGACCAGATATGGCACTCTTCAAATTTACTAGGGCCATCATCGAGGGTGAGAATCTTGACGTCTATAATGAGGGTAATCATAGACGGGATTTTACCTATGTGGATGATATCGTCGAAGGCTTGGTGAGAATTCTAAAGAATGGGCCGGCCGTAGCTGATGCAAGCTGGAACTCTCAAGCGCCGGATCCATCTACAAGTTTTGCTCCGTATCGACTTTATAATATTGGTCGAGGGCAACCTGAGGATTTAATGGAGTTCATTCGTATCATTGAAAAAACACTCGGGAAAAAGGCAAAAATTAATTTCTTGCCGAAGCAGCCTGGGGATGTGGTTGAAACCTCTGCAGATGTATCTTCTCTCGAAAGAGACTTTGGCTACAGACCTCAAGTAAGCGTGCGGGACGGTGTCAGTCGATTTGTTGAGTGGTATACAGAGATCTACCTACCGCTTTCCAAAGCCTCCTGAACAATTCGGTTAGCTATTTTTTTTATATCCAGTTCGCTTTCTGCAAATTTTCGTGCCGGAGCAGACATTTGGTGAATGAGTTCCGGATTTTTTAAAAACTTTCTCAGAGTGTCCAGAAGTGAAGGAAGGTTCTGAGGCTTACAGAGAAAGCCGGTTTCGCCATCCACCACAAGTTGACTACATCCGGGGACCTCTGTCGTGATAATCGGGCGACCACAGGCTAGAGCTTCCGCCAGCACTTTTGGCGAACCTTCTCGATAGTGCACCGGCAAGACGACGATACTTGATTGGCTGATCTCTTTGGCAATATCAGATGAACCCGGCACGAACTCGAGAGACTTTTCATTTTCAAATTCGACAATTTGATTTCTGTGTATAGCGCTTGGGTTTTCATCTCGGGGCGCGATCAATTTAAACCTGGCTTCCGGGTAGTCCTTCTTAAGAGTTCGAGCGGCCGCCAAAAACTCGAATATGCCTTTGTCTTTCAGTAATCTGGCCACCATCAAAATACAGACTGTTTTGGGCAGTGGGGAAGTCTTGAAGCGATCGAGATCGACACCCGAACCCTTCA
>PCXB01000073.1 GCA_002787535.1 Deltaproteobacteria bacterium CG11_big_fil_rev_8_21_14_0_20_45_16 | reverse complement strand
AAAAAACATAACTTCTCAAACGACCTGATTTAGGTCACCCCTGCGCGGACAGGACAGGGATAGAAATAGTAAGGCGCAAGTCCATCGCCCGACACTACTCGAGGAAGCTCCCAATTCTTAAGTTCATGATTACCCATCATTTTACCCACCATGGCCACCGTCGAGCACGAGCGCTTAGGCTTCCCATATGCGTTGCAAAATTTCAATGAAAACTCTCAACGAGCAAGTCTCGATATTTCGCTTTCTCGGATAGTTCGGTAGAACGTCTATAAAGAGCGTAAAAAACAACATAAAGCGAAGGCATTATTTTAATTGAACCCTCTCCTCCCCCTACCCGGCAGTGACCCCGTCAGTTTTCTTCGAGAATGCTTTCGATCCAAATTACTGGATTTAATCAATTGAATGGCATCGCCAATACAATCAAGTCGAAGAGCATCTTCAGTTCCTTATAACTGAAGATGCTTATAGAGATATCTTAAAAATTTCAAATTTGGACAGAATCGAAATCATTCGCAATAGAAACGGTCAGGGCTTATTCAATAATCGGGGCGATATTATCCTCCGTTTTCCTTCGAAGCCGATGGAACTGTTTGGATAGAAACATTGGAAGATGTTGCAAGTTTGGTTCCGTAGAGACTGTCTGATCAGAGGGGCTCAGGTCAAATCCCTAGTTTTGTGGGCCACCCGCACTTTGAAAGACGCGTAGATTCGAATCGGTGTTTACCTGCCTTTTTGTATAAGGAGCGACTTATAAGGCCTAAGCGACCTGAAGCTTGACTTTAAGTCCTAAGGCTTGAGCAATATCGATGAGTCGATCGGTAGATATCTTTTCTAGATTGCCATTTACAATCGAGGTAATCACGGTTCGACCCACTTCCGCTTCGGAAGCGGCTTCTTGATGTGTATAGCTATTCTCTTCGATAGCTCTTTTGATAGCGATGACAAGATTCCGTCTTATTTCAATTTTAGCAGCCTCTGATTCCGGGAGTCCCAGAAGCTTACAGAGTTTTCTTGTGTCTTTTACTTCAAAAAATTCTTTACTCATAACAAATCCTTCAATCGCTTCGAGGCAATTTCTCTTTCTCGTTTTGGGAGCTGTTGAGTTTTCTTCTTAAACAAGTGGAAGACGAGAATCGCATCCCCCACTTTCGTGTAATAGAAAACCCGATACTGTCCGCCCGCATCTTTAATTCTCAATTCGTGAACTCCATGCGCGATGTCGGACATGGGTCGACTTATGGGCATCCCCAGCGATTCACCGGAAGCCAATAAATCTAACAGCTCAGCAATCCGACTCCTAAGACCTGTATCAAGATCTCGCAGCTCCTTTACTAAAGCCTTATGAATTCGAATTGATTTCACAGAATTCACATATGTCATATAAATATAACATAGTCAAATATTTATGACAATGGGCACAAAAAGCCATTGATTTTACTGATTTATTTGGGCATTTCCGTAAATACATCGGATAACTTCTTTGTTCCATTTCCTTTGCTTTCTTTTGGTCGGAATTCCAATTCCTGAGAAAAAATCAGCAATCTTTTGGAAAGAAAGACCATGACGATCACGCATATCCATAATCGTTTTAATCACTCTTTGCTCAGCCAAATGAGGCACGATTTTTCCTCGAACTTTCTTGGTGCTATATTTCAAGTTTGGAGGATTACCTTTGTCAGCTCCTCTGTCCCGAAGCGAGATACCGAAAGTTCTCAAGGAGTTCCGAATCGTGTTTTTGGAGTACAAAAGTTCGGGAATTAGAAGGAATAGTGGGCGATACTGGACTCAAGCCAGTGACCTCTACCATGTCAATCTCCTTCCACCCTTCCGCTCCAGGAAACACCAGGCAAAACAGGGCAACTTAAACTCGCTGACCATGCGGTCTTGCGCGATTTAGACTTTTCCTGAGTTTGCCTCAACAAGGGTGGCTTTGCTCTACGCACTGCCCCCCCATTGCCCCCAGGATTTTGGGGCTTTTGAAGGAAGGAGCGTAAGATGAACAGGGTAAAGATAACAGCTAGAGTCGTCCAAGGCTTAAAACCGAAAGACAAACGATATGAGATACACGACTGTGAGCTAAAGGGCTTCTTCGTTCGGGTGCAGCCGTCCGGAAGAATGAGTTATTTTCAAACATATTTTATCGGCGGAAAGAGACAAAAATATCTCCTCGGGGATCTTAAAGCTTTGACGGTGGCTCACGCTCGTGAGCAAGCCATTCAAATCTTGGCTGACGCGTCGCGAAATAAAAACCCCCGGGAAGAGTTAAAGAAACAACGCGTGCCTAGCCTCTCCGATTTCGTTCAAAAACAATACGGCCCTTGGGTGTTAGAGAATCGAAAGGCGGGAAAACCAACCCTGAAACACCTCACCTCCAGCGTCTATTCCGACTTCCATTCGAAAAAGTTAAACGAAGTCTCCGCATGGCTTATTGAAAAATGGCGAACTCGTCGGCGGAAAGATGGAATTGAATTCTCCACCATCAACCGTGATGTCAGCCGACTTCGTGCCCTTCTCTACAAAGCTATTGAATGGGGAGTTATCAATGAACATCCATTTTCAAAGGTAAAGCAATATCGTGAGGATAATAATAAGAAAGTTCGCTACCTCACAATGGAAGAAGAACAATCTCTCCGCAAAGCACTGGATGAGCGAGAAGGGGAAATGAGAATCAGGAGAGTGAACTATAATAAATGGCGCGCGGACCGTAGCCATCCCACTCTCGAAGATCTATCCGGGCTTCCATTTGCTGATTATCTGAAACCTATGGTTTTGCTTTCCATCAATACAGGGCTTCGCCGAGGTGAACTCTTTGATCTTCATTGGAGTGATATTGACTTGAACCAAAAAATCCTGACTGTAGATGGTGAACGAGCAAAGAGCGGAAGAACTCGATATGTTCCTCTTAATCAAGAAGCCTTCAATATTTTGACTCAATGGAAAGAACAGTCGAAAGGAAATCCAAAGATGGTTTTTGAATCCAGAGACGGAGGCCGTTTTCAAGATGTGAAGAAGGCATGGGCGCGGCTTTTAAAAATTGCCGGAATTCAAAAATTCCGATGGCACGATATGCGCCATCATTTTGCCAGCCGGTTGGTTGTGGCAGGCGTTGATCTCAATACCGTTCGGGAACTCTTAGGCCATAGCGATATGAAGATGACCCTTCGATACGCCCACCTATCACCCGAAGTAAAGGCCAGTGCGGTAGCGAAACTCAACAGACCAACCCCGAAATGCCCTCAGGAAGCCAAAATTTCGCACCCTGGCGTGGTGTTGATATAATCAACAAAAGGAGTTATAGTGAAAAGGAATAAAAGTGAACTCGTAAGACTCTCGCGACAGGCCAGAAGCCTTGTAAGAGCGGGAAAATATATCATTTCGGAGCATGCTCTAAACGATCATCCCGAACGAGATATAAAGATAGAAGATATATTGGAAGTCCTAAAAATAGGAGAAGCCATTTCGGAGGAGCCAAGAGAAGTAGATGGAGTTGAAATCTACAGAGGAACCCAACGCTACCGCTGGTTTGGTGAGGATCAAAACGACCGCGTTTTGCGCTTGATCGTGGTCATCAAAGCCAATGTCGTTATTATTTCCGCTGCTATTGCAACCGAACGACAAGCGGAAAGATATCGAGCGGAAGACCAGGAGGATTGAAAATGAAAAATTGCGAATTTTGTGGAGAAGGCTCTCTTAAAAAGAAGAAGGTTAAAAACTATAAATACAATACTTCTTTGGGAGTGATTACTGTTGAGGGGGAAGTTTCCATTTTGGAGTGTAGTTCGTGCAAGGAAAGCTTTATTCCAGGAGAACTTATTGCGCGATGGAATCGCTCAATATTGAAACATTTGAAGGAGAAAGCCACCCACCTTTCTCCTTCAGAACTCAAATTTATTTTCTCCGTGCTTCCTTACAGTCAGTCAAATATTGCTGAAGCTACAGGTAAGGATCGCAGCACTCTTACAAAATACAAAAATGGAGAGAATCCAACCGATCCTCTTTTCGACCACACTCTAAGAGAAATCATAGAGGATTATATTCATGATCGAACGGATACCCTGGAAGCCTTAACAGCAAGACATCAACCATCCGGCAAAGAGCGCCCGATCAAAAAAATCAAAGCGGCGTAGTCGGGATTTAGCAAAGCGGCGCCTCTACCCCTAGATGGGCTCTCTCGTGCTCTCTTTACCTCGTCATCTTTTCAATTTCGCAGGGTCCTTCCATATACTCACATTTTTGTGTTAGTATAATTTAATGAGACGACGTAAATCATTTAATGAAGAACTCAGCAGAAAATTAAAAAAGCCAAAATTCTTTCGGAGCTATCTCGAAAGCCTGATCGAGGCTGAAGACGGCGACCTCAGCTACGAAGACGCTCTTCGCGACGCCATTGACGTCATGGGTATCCGCGAATTTGCTAAACTAGCCAATCTCCCAGAGCAACGGGTGCACGAATTTATTAAAGGTAAGGAAGTTAAACCGGAAACTCTTGATCGTTTTCTGAAGCCCTTCAAGTTGAAGACCAAGATTGTTTTTGAGGAAGTGGCTTAACCTAGGCTGGCCTTTGCAGTTGAACAAAATGTAGTGGAACATCGAGGATCCTCATCCTATGATGCAGCTCCTGTATCGAAAATTTTGCAATATTTGATCCGAAGCTCTGTGGATTTCTAATATCACGGGTTTTATCTGGCCGGGATCAAATCTTTCAAACACCACCCCTTGAATGGATCACCCATCGACTTCAATCGTTAAATGAAATCCTCGAAGGCAACACCAAAGAATCAGCCCTTGTTCTTCGAAGACTACTTGGACCCATTATGATGCATCCGACAAAACCAGATATTGGACGGGATTACTACACTTTGAAAACAAAACTCAACTCCATCGCTATTCTCCCCCCAAAAACCAAAGGTTCGAATTCATTGCAATGGTGGGCGATACTGGACTCGAACCAGTGACCTCTACCATGTCAAGGTAGCACTCTAACCAACTGAGCTAATCGCCCGCATATGTCCGTCCAAACTAACAAGAGAACTTATGCTTATACGGAGCACTTCGAGATTCCAAATCCAATCATTAAGCCTAATCTGAAGTCCAATACTTTTTAATTCTTAAAGCTGGGCGTCGAGAACGCCTAAAAGTTGGATGACCATTTGAGCCTGAATATTTCCTTGGCCGATCACAGCGATTTGAGCTTGTTCAAGGATTTGCAGTCGCACAAGTTCCGCGGTCTCGAGAGCAATATCGACGTCTTCGACTCTTGACTTGGCTTCGCTCAAGCTTTCTGCCTGAAGGAGGTTAAAATCGATAATTTGGCCAAGTCGAGTCAAGTATAAATCGGAGGCAAGCTGACCCTTGGCAAGAGTTTCCAAAGACACATCTAATATTCCAATAAGTTTTTGAGCCTTTTCGGTGGAACTTATGTCTAGATCCGCAAGGGCTGTTGCGAGCTTCGTGCGAGATAAATAAATCGATGCCGTATCGTTTGTATTATTGGCAGAGACAATATCAATAACTCCGTCATTATCGAAGTCGCCCGCAGCCACTCCTTCCATATCACCCGCCGCGGTAAAGATTGCCTGGGGGGCCAAGATATTTGCCATTGCCATCTCCCAGTTGAAGTTGAATGCCAGCGTTAACACCAACGAGCGCATCTAAATTTCCATCGTCATTAAAATCGCTAAGCTCAATATGTTGCATCGTATAATTGCCAAAGGCCGAAGTTGCATAAAACGTAGAAGTACCGTCTCCATTCCCAAATAAACAGCAAGATATCCCGCCGGTACCGCAGAATTATCGCCCATGACAATATCCATATAGCCATCATTATTAATATCAGCGACATCGAGTGAGTGGACTCTGAGCTGAGTGGGAAGCACGCTGTCCACCAAAGTCATATTACCGTTCGAATCCGAGATAAAAGTATCCACTTCACTATTAGTACCGCCAACACTAAGCGAAGCAATGACATCATCTCGGCCATCATTGTCCATATCACCAACTGCAAGATCAAATTCAAGAGCTGTGCCGTCTCCAGAAGTATACGTGCTCGCATCTTGGAAGCTTCCATCCCCATTTCCTAAACGAACCGAAATCTCTATGGCTGCGGCCGCCGCATTGGAAACAAGTGAGACAATATCGAGATTGCCATCACCGTCAAAGTCTCCCACATCGACTGCCGTAACTTTGTCGTCTTCGGCAAGGCTCATTCGAGATTGGAAGCTTCCATCCCCATTATTAAAATAAACTGAGATCGTATCGTCCGTCCGATCAGCCGTAACAAAGTCAATACTACCGTCATTATTAAAGTCGCCCACAGCAACATCATGGAGGTTCGTCGCGGCATCGGTAATGACGGCTGTTGCTCGAAAGTTCCCTTCTCCCTCGCCAAAAAGAATATCAATTCCAGCCACAGCAGATCCGCTAGGATTAATAATATCAAGGTTCCCATCACCATCGAAATCCGCTGTAGCAATCCGCCTTGCATTCGCGGTGAGGGTTCCAGAATCGCTTAAATTGTAACTTCCATTGCTAACTGTTTTCTTAAAAACTTCACTCGACTTAAATGATTCAAGACTTGCACTGATATGATCTCCAGCGTTAGGCCCAACTTGCAGATCCAAACTATGAATTCCATCTAAAAGGCTTCTTGTTCCATTGACGTCGGTGTTCTGCACAAGTCGATCAAACTCTTCGCGAAGTGATTGAAGCTGCGTCTGAAGATTGGTTCGATCACTGAAACTTAGACTTGAACTCGAAGCTTGAACGGCGAGTTCACGCATTCTTTGGACAATATCAATACTCGCCCCAAGCGCGGCGCTAGTGGTTTCGAAAACTCCTTTGGCGATATTAATATTCAAATTGCTTTGGGTGAGACCTCTAAGCCTCGCGTTGAGATTCTGAGTTAGAGTATAACCCGCAACATCATCGCGAGGACCAAGCACACGCTTGCCTGAGCTAAGTCGCTGTAGCGAACGGGAAATGGCACGACTCGTTTTTGCCATTTGGTGATTCGCCGAGAGAGTGATGATGTCATTTCCAATTCTCATCGTTAATTGCTGCTACGCATCACACCTAAGACGCAATTAGTCCTTTCCCAAACTGGGGTTTACAAAACTTCATATCGATCCAGTCGGAAGAAAATGCCTTGAGCAAAGCTAAAAAATTTCGTTTTGAAAAACTTGAGTTGCTTCGCTTACCTGTGAACTAGAATAAAATGCGTCACTCAACAGGCTCCATTTATCAGGAGTACAGCTTGTATCGGCTTTAACCATTACAAAATAGGTCGATAGAAATTGCTCACTTGTTCGAAGCAGCGCTCATGCAATGAAGCCTCCGAATCCCCCGACTCGATTGGTTCAAAAAGCCGAAGTTCTACTTCGATTTCTCGCCTTTTGAGTACATAAATTATGTTCTCTATAAAACTCATATCTCTATAATAGAAAAACCGATCGGCCCTTTCTCGATCCATGACTGTACCATCTAGCTTCGAATAATTGATACAAATCGGAAGCACCGGTACACGAGCCATCTCACCGATTTTAAATAGAGCTCTTTTAAAATTTAGTATCGCTCGCCCATCTGAGCTCGTGGCCTCTGGAAAAATCGCGATCCTATGTCCCGCCTTCAACAAAGCGGTCAACTCTCTTAATTCTTGCTTCAAGCGATGAGCATTTCGTCTCTCAACAAAGTAACTGCCACCCCCGAGTGTAATCCAACCTAAGAAGCCCGACTCACGAATCTCTTCGGATGTAATGAAAATGCACTTCACACTAGAAGATATAACAACCACATCCAAGTACGACAGATGATTGCTAACGATCAGACCAAATTGAGGCAGAGAATTCCAATTTACCAAACTATCATCGGGTCGCTTTATTTTGATACCGAGTATCCAAATAGCAATTTTCGACGCCCATTGAAGAAGACGAGCGCTGGCTTTTCGCATCAGTGATTCATTCCATATGAGCAAGAGCCGAAAGGTATTTCCGATAATGATAAAGCTAATAACAAGGGTTGCGAGGCCCCATATCTTCAAGACAAAGCGCACTAGAAAATCATAGAGCAAAACCCAAGCTAAGCTCGACTAAATTTTTTGTCGTAAGCTTCATTTAACGAGACGACATCCAAAACAGTCAAAAAATCAATACACTTAAACTCCCTATCCAAGGCTGGCTCACCCACAACTCTTGCACCGGCCTTAAAATACGATCGAAGCAGGGTTGGAATCAAACCGCGAATATCTTGGGAGGACGACAAGAGTGCCGATGCGGAGCTCGCCGAAAGCTCTTTAATCTTAAAGGCTTCCGTGGGCTTAATATTAAATTCATTCGAGATAAAAGAATTCTCCATCAAATAGTGATAGATAAGGCTGATTTCCGAAATATCCATTGTCTTGATACTCGCGCATCCAAACATATAACGCGTGTCAGTCAGCGCCATATATTGACGAACCCCCCTCCACAGAACGGCAATGACCGACCCATTTCTAAAATCCTTATGAATGCAGGCTCGACCCATTTCCAGCTTCGTACCATCGCGGGATAATAAATCATCCAATTCAAATTCAGATTGCGAATAGAAAACATTTGAATAACTACTCGAAATCAACCGATAGGTTCCAATAATTCTGTTTGTCGGTTTATGTCTAACAACAAGATGGTCGGCAAGAAAATCATACTTATCCAAATCAACTCGAACCGGCCAAGTTTTATTTAGGCCTTCCTGAATAAAGACTTCATAACGAAGTCGCAATACATCTTGCAACTCGGCAATCGATCGTATGGTGAACACTTCATAATCCGAAATATCCAAATGCAAAGGAATTTTCTGAAGGAACCTTCCCATTTGAAGTTGCTGCCAGGACCTCAAACGAATATAAGTTTTATCAATTTTCCCTCGTATTTTTTCCTGGATTGGTCTTACAAACTTCGATCGAGCCTCACGATGTGACATCATCGATAGTAGTTTAACCCAATCCTTCCGTTGGAGTCTTAGAAGCTTCAGCAAATTATCGGTTAGGAATTGGTTAATTTTGGCCACTAATAACGCGGCAATTCCCATAAGCTCATTTTTGGCAAATAGCTGTAGTTGGTCATATCAAGCTGAATAGGCGTAACACTAATTCGTTTGTTCGCCGCCGCTTCACAATCTGTATTGGGGTCCAATTGACTCTTTACGCTTGCTCCACCCACCCAATAGTAAGGTCGGCCTCGGGGGTCGATCCGCTCTTCGAGCACATCGTCGTAGACTCGCTTACCCATCTTGCAAACCTCCGAACGCCTTTCTCCCATCGGCACCTCACTTGGGACGTTGACATTCAAAATTGTTCCAGGATCAAGACGATGCTTACCCACTTTCTCTGCTAAAAAAGTCGCAAAATCCGCGGCCGCTTCATAAGCATACTCGTCGCTATCATTTGGAATCGCCGATACGGCGATAGCCTGGACCCCAAGAAGTGCTGCCTCCAAAGCGGCGGCGACTGTCCCCGAATAAGTAACATCATCTCCTAGATTGGCGCCTCGGTTGATCCCCGACACAACAATGTCAGGCTTTCTGGGCATCAATCGATTGACGGCCATATTCACACAATCGGTTGGCGTTCCATCAACGGCATATATATGTCTCGTCTTATCGATCGTTTTTACACGAATGGGGCGATGCAAAGTAAGTGAATGGCCCGCCGCCGATTGCTCCCGATCTGGCGCGACCGTCCAGACTTCACCTATTTTTCGAAGCGCATTCGCAAGCGCCTTAATACCATCCGTAAAAAATCCATCATCATTAGATACTAAAATTAACACGACTTACTTGCTCCTGACTTATATAGACCCACTCGGCACCATCATCTTCCCCATCGTCACTCTGGTCTCGGAGTGCTTCAACTTTCACTCGTCGATCATAGAGTGACTGAATCTGCGTACCATATTTTTTGAGTACGCTACGCCTTTTTAATTTCATGGTTGGCGTCAATTCCCCTGACTCAACATTCCAAGCTCGTCGAAAGTATCCCAAAGAATGGATTCGTTCATGAGAAGGTAAATTCGAGTTTACCCTTTCTAAGAGTTCAATCAATGACTCTTCGCCAAGATTCGGATCCTGTAAGGCAACAATCACGACACAGTAAGGCCGCCCATCTCCTACAACCATAGCTTCTTGAACACCGGGATGAGCTCGAAATTGAGCTTCGATCGGCAGCGGCGCAACATATTTTCCATTGGAAGTCTTAAAAACATCTTTCTTGCGATCCGTAATAATTAGCTTGAAATCCGAATCCAATCTCCCGATATCCCCGGTTAAAAACCAACCATCCCGAAAGGCCGCTTGAGTCTCTTCTTCTCGTTTAAAATAGCCCACAAAATGAAAAGGCGCTCGTAGGCAAACTTCCCCGTCCTCGGCTATTTTCAGCTCAACGCCAGGATAAGGTCGCCCAACGGAAGCTGGATTGGATGAGCTGACCTCATCCATACAACTAATGCAAAAAGTTTCTGTTAGACCGTATCCCTGAATAACAGGAAGTCCCCACCCAATAAGCATCTCCGCCGTTTCTTCAGAAAGCTTGGCGGCACCTGATACCATGAGTCTCGCAGCATCAAAGCCCATTCTCTTTCGAATCATTTTGCCAAGAATGGTGCGCCGTAAAAATTCTGGAAGCCTGCTTAATACTTTCATAGAGAATTTATCCGTCGAATTGTTCATCTCACGAGCCAGCTTTCCGCGGATCAACTCCCAAACTCGAGGGACGGCAAAAAATACCGTTGGTCTCACCTTGGGCAGAAACTTAGCCATCTTTTCCACACTATCAACGAGGTACACCGCGCAGCCAAAGTACAATGATCCGTAACTCGACAAAGTTCTCTCGGCTACATGAGAAAGTGGAAGATACGAAATCAAACGATCCTTTTCTGAGAGGTGAATGATGTTGTTAGCCACTTGCATCGCTCCATAAATCCCATACTCGCTATGCATGACTCCTTTAGGCTTACCGGTTGTGCCGCTTGTATAGATAATGGTCGAAGCTAGCTCTGGATCCAAACAATCCGAAATAAATTTCTGTCCCTCAAGGGCTCGCGAGCGAATTTCAAGATCCTCGACACTAATATTATTGCATTCAAATTGATCAATAATTGTTTCTGATACCAGCAGCTTTACTTCGGCTTCTTTCAATATATATGAGACTTCATGAATCGTGGACTGAGGATAGAGTGGAACACTGACCCAGCCCCCTGCCGAACAGGCCCAGTCCAACAACAACCATGATGCCTGATTACGAGACCGGAAGGCGATGTGATCACCTTTTTTTAATCCAAGACTTCGGAGGTACAACGCATAAGCTTTTACCTTTTCAAGGCAAGTCGACCAGTCCAGTTCAAAAAAATTCTCATATTCATCGTTGCCAAGGCGAAGCGTTCCTAAAGCTGTTTGATGGGGATAAAGAGCGGCGTTTTTTACAAGGGCTTCGTATGGGCTTAAAAAAGTCATAAGATTAAGGCTATCGAGAAAGCCTCCTTTTGCACAACTGCTTCGTATAACCCACTGCGGCATAAATCTAGGGCTTTATCTCATAAATATCGAAGCCCTCGATCTGATTGACCAAGTTATATTTATCCCGAATGAAACTCTCCAAATTTTCAAATCGACTCAGAGAAAAGGCCGCATAGTCATTTAGGCGCGCCGGACTTGTGTCGATAAAATAGCGAGGATGATTGGCTTTCAAATCCATTAGATAGTTATCCATCGCACCAGGTATGGGAATAGAGACGGTCGATTTAAATCCTGGCAATCTACCCGATACAAAATCTGAGAAAAAATAGCGCGAGGCAGGAGCTCGCCGACTCATCACATAGAGGTGGGAAGCCATCCCCCACACTAAGATTCTGTCGGTTGATTTTGAGTTTGTTCGAATATAGTGGGCCACTTCCAATAACTGTTTTTGCCTGCCTCGGTTGAAAGAGAATTTTTGAGCCCCCATCA
>PCXB01000071.1 GCA_002787535.1 Deltaproteobacteria bacterium CG11_big_fil_rev_8_21_14_0_20_45_16 | reverse complement strand
TTGGGGAGAAATTTGATTTAATTTTCATAGATGCGGACCATCAGTATGCTTCGGTTAAGCGGGATTTTGAGATTTGTAAATCTCTCTTGAATCCGGGAGGCGTGATTCTTTTTCATGATGTATTTTCCCACCTGGGGGTGAAGAGGCTAATGGAAGAGATTGCGCCAATTAGCAACCTGAGACGACCAGGGAAGGCTCTCCATCCGTTTTTGAGGATGCTAAAAAAATCATATGATGAGTTGGTTAAATTTAAATTGCGCGAAAGTATCGATGGGCCGAGAAATAAATCTTCCGCGGTAAACTTCGCTGCCAAGAGGCAAGAAACTTTCAAGGGAGGTTTGTTATCTTTACCGCAAACAATTCTTTATGATCTTTGGTACGACGGGGTTGGAATTTTGAAGACTTAAATAGATGTGGCAGGTTCATTCCAGTTGCGCATCTATTTCGTCCTCTTCTGATTTTCTGCTTTTTTTAGGTATCTCGTTTGCCTCATCTGCCTGTTTCAGCGCCGTAAATGGCATGATCACGCAGCGTGTAAAACTGATCACAAACAATTGGATCGGCATCGGCATTTCTAGACTTCGATCCCGCCTTTTTGCTAAAATTTCGAATTAGGGGGAGGAATTTATGTCTAGATTATATCGTCTATCGACGATCTGTTTCTGTGTATCTTTATTTTTAATGGGATCCGCAAAGGCGTCGCCAAAAATTTCGGAGAGTTTTTGGAAGCGCGTAAGCGCTGAAGGAAAGGCGGCCAGTATTCTGGTTGTACTTAAAGAGCAGGCGGATCTTTCGGATGCGAGCCAGCTCGAAAGCAAAGAAGAGAAAGGCCGCTATGTTTATGATGAACTTCGTGAACTAGCTCTCAAAACACAATCTGGTTTGATAGATTTATTAGATGCCGAAAGTCTTGATTACACGCGATTGTATATTTTGAATGCTATCGCGGTTTACAATCCAAAGGCCGATCAAATCGCAGCGATTGCGGCTCGAGACGATGTGGCGAGAATCATTCCAGATCCCAATATCAAAATGCCTGCGTTGCCGCCCGAAACAGATATGCTTAACCCAATTCTCGCTCTGCTGAGTGACTCAAATGCAGGAGACAATATTGCCTTCACCGAAGCCGAAAAAGTTTGGAACGAAACCGGCGTCCGAGGGGAAGGTATCGTTGTGGCTGGTCAAGATACCGGTGTGGAATGGGACCATCCGGCGCTCATTCAGCAATATCGCGGCTCAAATACCACTCTCGTAAATCACAACTATCATTGGTTCGATGCGATTCGATTTCAAGTTAGCGCTTCAAAAAGTCGATGTCCTTATAACTCCACCGTTCCTTGTGATGATGGGGATCACGGAACACACACCATGGGAACAATCGTTGGGTCTGATGGAGACGAAAATCTTATCGGTATGGCGCCTGAAGCCAAATGGATTGCCTGCCGTAATATGGACGACGGCGTGGGCCGACCCCAGTTTTATATTGAGTGCTTTCAGTTTTTTTTAGCGCCCCATCCCGTTAACGGAAATCCTTTGACCGAAGGCGATCCGGATTTGGCGCCCCATGTCATAAATAACTCATGGGGCTGCCCCGAGAATGGTGCCAACAATGAGGGTTGTGCTGGCGACGAGATGCGCCCTGTTTTGGCGGCGATGAAAGCGGCGGGCATTATGGTTGTTGTTTCGGCAGGAAATGACGGGAGCGCCTGTAGCACCATCAATGATCAACCAGCTAGCATCTCTGATTTGAGTTTCTCCGTCGGGGCTTATGCGCATCGTACCAGTGAAATCGCCAAATTTTCGAGTCGAGGCCCCTCACTTCTAGATGGTGGTATCGGTCCGGATGTCGTGGCACCGGGAGTATCGATTCGCTCGGCAGTTCCTGGACATAAATATGAGCAGGCTTGGTGGAGCGGCACCTCAATGGCCGGTCCCCATGTCGCGGGTCTTGTGGCCTTGATGTGGTCAGCCAACCCAGCTCTGATTGGAAAAGTCGATGAAACGGGCGATCTCATCCGCCACTCTTCGAAGGGCATGTATGATTCCAATTTATGTGGAACGGACGATTGGAAAGCGATTCCGAACAATACCTACGGTTATGGAATCATCAATGCATGGAATTCTGTAAACGCCGCCCTTAATTGGACGAAGTAAAACGGATGTTTTTTTTGGCCGAGACTATTAAACTCTACTCATGAGTTTAGAGTCTCGGTCTGTTTCTTTTTTTCTTGCCGGTATTATTTTTGTTAGCTTCGCATCCTTCGCTTCGGCAAAGACATTGAATATTGGTGAATATTTAGAGAAGGTTCAGCAAGAGAATCTTGATGTGCAAGCTTCTCGGCATCGACTTCAGAGTTCTGAGTCTCTCAAATCACAACCTGAGCTAATGTATCAACCTTTTGTAGATTTTCAGCTCAATTACTCGGACGCTAAGGATACGGGTGTGATGAGTTTCCAATCGTCAGGAGCCGAATCAAAGACGGTGTTATTCGCAGGGGCTTTGAGAAAAGATTGGATGACAGGGACTCATACGAGTATCAACCATATCATTCAAAAAAAAGAAGTTGAGGGACTAGCTAATCCAGGAGAAGAGTATTGGCGCAACTCTCTAAGCCTTAAGGTGGAGCAGGACTTGTGGCGCAATTTTCTGGGCCAGGAAAATCGTTCGGGGACACGCAGGATTCAAGCCGAGCTGGAAGCTATGTCCAAGCAAGAAAAATTTATGATTCAGCAGATTTTGATTCAGGCTGAAGCCAGCTATTGGAATTACGCCTTGGCAATAGAGAGTCGTAAGAGTTTGGAAGACTCATTGAAGCGAAGCTCGGAGATTTTGGAATGGAACCGCAAGCGCTTAAAACTGAATGTGGTGGATCGAGGAGATGTGCTTCAATCGGAAGCACAGGTTTTGCGACTGCAACAGTCACTCGAAGAATCGAAACGAAATGAAAAGGCCGCCCTGCGCTCCATGCTTTTAAATTTAAGGAATGAGGAAGGGGAGGAGAGGGAAGGTCTCGAAGTGGATTCTCTTGAGATTAAAGATTTGAAGTTTGAGATTCCCGAATCCTGGGACGAAGCGGCTCGATCGGATTTGGAAGCAACTCGATCTCGAATGCGGGCCGCCGAGGAGGATAGCGTTCAAACTCGTTCAAGTCTTCTTCCCGATTTGAATTTGTATGCGAGTTATTCCGGCAATGCCGCGGAGCTTAGTCTTTCAAAAGCTGAAGAAAGCACTTTGGACAATTCTTATCGAACCTATGAAGTAGGCGTTAAGCTAAGCATTCCCTTGAATATCCTTGGCCAAAATGAAGTTGCGGTGGCCAAGCGAAAGCAAGCTCTCGCGGCAGCCATGGATTTTAATCAAAAGAAAAGGAGTCTTCAGTCTCAGTTTTTGGATCTTCGTGATCAGATTCAAGAAACTCTCGAAAACATAAAGACGGCTCAGCAATTAAAGAAAACTGAAAGCGAGAAACTCAAGCATGAACAAAAGCGCTTTAAGCAAGGTCGATCCACAAGTTTTCAGGTTCTAAGTTTCGAAGAAGATCTGGCGCGAGCGGACCTTGAGCTTCTGCGGCTTTATGCACTCGCTCGAAATCTTAGATCTCAATTTAGACTTTTTTTGGGCAATTAAAGGGATTATTTACTTGAGAATTTGAGTTCCTAGACAGCCTTCTCAATCCGGGCTATGGAGTGGCTATGTTTAGGGTTTGGGCAGTTTCTTTTGTTTTTGGGAGCGTAATATTAATTCTTTTTTCCACCAGCATTTGTTTGGCGGATATTGGCGACCGACAAGATCCCATTCGAATTACTCCAGGCAATTCTGAGCCCATTGGGTTGGAGCCACAAGCGTCTGGGGCTCCATTGAACAAAACGGTTAGTGTCGATGATGCTATCGGTCAACGTCAGGCAAGAGTTGGATATTACGTAGAGCAAAAAGATTTTGCTTCCCTATTCTTGGAGCAACTGAAGGCTTTGGCGCGAGCTGGAAATAGCAAATATTTTTTAGTTGTGGCGGTCGATGGCATTAAAGGGCGCTTTATTGTTTGGAACTCGATCGTTGTCTTTCGACCGGGTGAGTTTGGTCTAGGCCTTGATCGATTTGAGGGGCGGGCCTATTTAGGGGTTCAGGCCGGAAATTTAAATAGACTTCGCGGCATTTTGAAAAAATTAAAATTTCGAGACGGTCCAAAAATCAATGGAATGGTCCTAAAAGTTGGGGTCATGGCAAATCCAGAAGGATTTCAAGCGGCGGTGAAGACTGCTGACGCTTTGGGAAGATTTTTGCCAGTTCGAAATACTTTGTTAATCAAAGGTACTGCCACTTCGGTTGCCGATACGGTCCTTGCGCATCGCATAGAGGGTGGGTCCATTCGTGAAGATGTTTGGGGAGAATTTTTTCAGGCCAAGTCTTTATCTTTAATGGGAATTCTAGGCCGAGTCGGAATTGCAGCAGGTGCTATCGGTGGATGCCTTGTTACGTTTCAGGCTTTGTTCTAGTAGGTTAATTTCATGAGCGAACTAAAGATGTTTGATTTTGTCATGATCGTCATGATCTGGGAACTCATTTTATTTTTGAGTTTGGTAATTATGAATGCGTGCCTTCGGGGTCTTTGTGAAATTCTTTCTAGAGCGCCGGGTCTCGATTTGATGACAGCTTTAATCGTGGTTCTACCTTGGGTAGCCGGGATCATTTTTAAAAACTGGCTTGGACTTGGGTTGAGCGTCCTTGGCCAAGCCCTGGCGCTTACAGTCTTTGCAGTTTCTCACACTTTCTATCACCAGCTTCGGTTCAAAAATCAGGGTTCGAGAATTCGCAAGACCTTGAGCCATGTCGTCGGGCCGATTCGATTTATCTGTGGAGTTTCTTCGACAGCTTTGGCGATTCCCTGCTTTTTAGTTCTCAGAGTTGGACAGCTGACAGTTTATCCTTTGCTGGGCTTTTTTTTAAAATTCCCTCCCTACAAGCAGGGCGAATGGATTCGGATTTCTCGACAAAAATTTGAAGGTTTGGTTGGCTTAGATTTAATGGCCTGTCTGTACTGCGAATGGGCGGCAGGCGTTTATGCTTTGGGAGGTGAGATGGTTCGCAATAACGAAAGTTTTTGGTGCCCCATTCGCTTTTATAATCAAAAGCACTGTGAAAATTGCAAGATTGATTTTCCAGATCTAAAGGAATGGATACCTATTGATGGGTCCATGGCGGAGGTGGAGAGTTTGCTTAAGAAAAAATATCCTAAGGACACGAAAGGATTTAACTCTTGGTACGGGCATTCCGATCGGAAAGACTAGTGCTCGTGGGATTGTTCTTGAAGCCGCTTCGTGCTACAGGGGCCTATGCTTATGTTGCTCAGTAAATTCTTGATAGTAGTCTTGGCTTTCTTTCTTGTGGCATGCAGCCTTCACAAGGCTGAAATGGCCAAAAGTGAGAAGGACCGCGTTTCCGAGATGGTTCAAGACCTTGAAAAGATGGAGCAATCTCAGCTGTTTCCAGAAGTCGACAGCAGTCCCAGGGGCTTATAAGATCCAATTCATTAATGATTAGAGGACATGCTCAACCAGATATTAATCTTCTGTGGTCCGCGGCAACGGAGTTGAAACTCTATGATGAAGCCGAGACGTATTTTAAAGACCTTTTAAATGCTATTCATTCGGCTCAAAAGGAAATCATTTTCCAGGTTTATATTTTTAAAGAAGACGAGGCTGGGGTGCCCGTTGCCAAGGCACTGGTGGCCGCGGCAAAAAAGGGTGTATTTGTTCAGCTTTTGGTTGATGCGATAGGTAGCAATGAATTGTCCGCCGACTTTTTGTCTATGATGAGAGAGTCGGGATGTCGCGTCTATTTGTACCAGCCGCTCTCCTTCTGGAAATTAAAATCAAAGCGATTTTGGAGCCGAAATCATCGAAAGCTCGTACTGATCGATCAGGAGATTGCCTTCCTTGGTGGAATGAATGTTGAAGGTAGGCAGCTTCGAAAAAATCTTCCAGAGGCTTATTTTGATCATGCCGTTCAGGTGAAGGGTCCTGTTGTTGCAAAAATTGAGTCGCGAACTCGAGCCTTTGTTGATCGTCATCTTAAGGTATGGCGAATATTTTCAGGATTGAAATGGCCACGCCGGACTTCGTCTAGAGCTGCTAAGCAGCAAGACCATATTCGTCGACAGCGGGTTGCTTATGTTGAGAGAGACAACTTTCGCTATCGAACTCTTATGGAAAGAACTCTTGTTCAGGCTCTAAGAGATAGTCGTCAGTCTGTTATCATATCAGCACCTTATTTTTTCCCTGGGATGAATATCTACCGTCACTTTCGAGATGCCTGCGAACGTGGTGTTACCGTGGATTTGATTTTACAAGGAAAGACGGAATTCAAATTATTTCAACTAGCATCCGCCAGTCTTTACCCTTTGTTGCAAAGAGCTGGCGTTCGATTGCACGAGTATGAGTCAGGCCTTTTGCATTCCAAAGCCGCCGTTTTTGATCAAAATCTTTCGACCGTAGGCTCTTGCAATTTGGATCCACTTTCTTTTTTGGTGAATCTCGAGGCCAATCTTTGGGTGGACGATCAAGATTTTAGCCAAAAACTTCGAAAAAGCCTGGAGCTAGCAATCGAAAAAGACTGTTGCCCCATTGAGGTGGGATTTTGGGAGCGACTTTCGTTTGCGAAGCGGTGGCTTAGTTTGCTTGGTTATTATTTTTTGAGACTTTTTGTAGGGTTTTTCTATCCCAGATACTCTCGTTGATCAATTTTTTCACGGGTTTTATAGCCCCCATCATAGGAATGAAAGTGCTCGATCTTCTCTTCCGGATAAGCCCAGCAGAGATAACCTCGACCCGTATCAAAATCCACGAGCCAAAGACCTTTGGCGACCGCACCAAGACGATGAATCCGCTCGACCCACTGCAATATCACTTGATCATATTGAGCCGTGATCTTTTTGTAGGGGGCTGAGTTCTTGGAATGGTAGGCCATCTGTGAGGCTAGATTTTCGGATTCTTCAATTGCCTCGTCCGTGAACCTACGAATGAAGGGCAAAACTCTATTGGCCGACTCCAGTGTGTGTGTTTTAGGAGCATCTTCCGCATGAGAAAAAAGCTTATAGATCTTTGCCACATTTGATATGTATCAAGAATCTTATGGGCTCACAATCGAAGATCGCATCCCTAAATCCAAATGACGACAAGCTAGCTACGAGGCTGAGAGCGGATATCCTGAAGATGATTCATTCAGGAAAAAGCGGGCATCCCGGTGGAAGTTTGTCTTGTATTGACATTCTCATTTCTCTATTTTCAGGAATTGTAAAATGTCGTCCCGACGACCCTCAATGGTCTGAGCGAGATCGCGTGGTTCTTTCAAAAGGCCATGGTGTTCCTGCGCTCTATGCGGTTTTGGCCGAGCTCGGATATTTTCCGAAAGACTGGTTGATGACGCTTCGGCATTTGGGTTCGCCCCTGCAGGGACATCCAGATGTGGCGCGATTACCTGCAGTCGAAGCGGCGACGGGTTCTCTTGGGCAAGGACTTTCTATTGCCCAAGGTATGGCTCTGGCCTTGAAGCTAGATAAAATGGCATCGCGAGTTTTTTGCATTGTTGGTGATGGCGAAATTCAAGAAGGCCAAATTTGGGAGGCGGCGATGAGTGCACCCAAATTTAAGTTGGATAATTTGACGGTTATTTTGGATTACAACCATGGGCAAATCGACGGTCCATCGGATGAAATTATGAGCCTCGAGCCAATTGTTGATAAATGGAAAGCCTTCAACTGGAATGTTTTGGAAGTTGATGGGCATGATCGCCGAGCCATGATGGATGTTTTGCCGCGACAAGTTAGTGGCCGACCGACATTTGTGGTCGCACACACCATTAAGGGCAAGGGAGTTAGTTTTATGGAGCGCGTGATTGATTGGCATGGGGTAGCTCCCAATGACGAACAGCTCCAAAATGCTCTCGAGGAATTGAAATTATGAAAGCCACACGTGATAGTTTTGGAGAAGAGGTTGTCAAATTAGGAGAGCAAAATCCTAATGTCGTCGTTTTGGATGCGGACCTAAGCAAATCCACAAAAAGTATTAAGTTTGCTCAGAAATTTCCTGATAGATTTTTTCAAATGGGAATTGCCGAATCCAATATGATAGGGACGGCTGCGGGTTTGGCGCTGAGTGGAAAGATACCTTTCGCCTGTAGCTTTGGAGCTTTTCTGACCGGCCGCTATGATCAAATTAGAATGGCTGTCTCTTACAATCGTGCAAATGTTAAACTTGTGGGCACTCATGCGGGCGTGGCGATTGGTGAGGACGGGCATTCGCAAATGGGATTAGAAGATGTGGCCGTTTTAAGGTCGCTTCCCAATATGAATATTTATCAGCCGGCCGATGATGAAGAAACGAATCAGATCCTTCGATCTATGGTTGAGCAGGCCGGCCCTGCCTACATCCGGCTCACTCGTCAAAAATTACCAAAGGTTTACGATTCAAACTATCGCTTTGTGCCCGGAAAGTGGAATCTCCACACCAAAGGTAGTCGCGTGGCTCTTATTGGCACTGGACACCTTTTACATTCTTGTTTGGAAGCGAATGCCGTATTAGGAGGGAAATTTAGTGTAGTCAACGCAGCGAGTTTAAAACCTGTGGATACGGATTTGATTTTGAGTCTCGCTTCCTCGCATGAGTTAATCGTAACTGCGGAAGATCATTATATCACCGGTGGACTGGGATCAGCTGTTGCAGAAGTTTTGGCGGAAGCGGGTAGCAGAACTAGACTGCGTCGCATCGGTTTAAGAACATTTGGTGAATCCGGAAGCCCAGAGGATGTGCTGAAGCATTTCCAATTGGATGGTCCGGGCGTCGTAACTCAACTAGAAAAATTTCTAGCAGAAAAAACAAATTGAAGGCTTAGCTTTAGGCTAATTAAAAGCTTCTGAAATTTGTTCAGACGTCTATTAACTCCGTGTCTCCAATAACGACTCGCCGCTTCGATATAGAGGTTTACCATCAGCTCAGCGATATAGCAGGACCAGGAATAGGCCCGGGCTTTTTGGCGGAAGCTAATTGCCAATTCGTATAAAATGTCTCGGATCGCTGGATACACCTCTCGGTTGGGGAGAGGAACAAACTCGGGTCCGAAGCTTTTTAAAAGTTCCTGTGGCAAGTAGACGCGGTTTTGCTCGATATCGCTTTCCAGATCTCTCATAATATTGAGGAGCTGCACGCAGCGTCCCAAATTTTGAGCATATTCATGTTGCTTTGAGTGTTTGGCGCCTAAGATTTGAAGACAAACTTCTCCAACATCACAGGCGACACCTTGAATATAATCATAGACGTTCTGCCAAGTTTCAAAGCTGACCAATTGATTAGAATCCGATTGAATGTCAGATTCGACGCCCTTCAAGATGTTTACAAAAAGCGAAGGATCGAGTTGTAAGTGCAAAATGTGCTGATTAAGTCGATTCCAAAAGGGATGATTTTGGGAGTTGGCATCTGCGAGCCAAGTATGAATTTGTTTCAGGGCGCGCCGGCGGGGCTCTAAGGGAAGACTTGTCTCATCACATAAATCATCAACGAGGCGGCAATAAGCATAAAAATCCCCAAGAGCTTGACGTTTAAGAGGAGACCGGAGGAAACAAAATGCTGTTTGAAAATGACTCTTGGATAGGGAATAACTAAGGGGATCAAAATCGGAAGAGAAAGGTTCCAAAATTTCAGATGAACTCAAAGCAACTCCTCATGCAGCACTCGAGGTCTTTTTACCTGAGCCTTCAGAGTCTTCCATCAAAAAAGAGAGATTTTGTTGGCTTATGCTACCTTGTAGCCCGCTTGGCCGATACGCTGTCCGACTCCGGTCGTTGGAGTTCGTCGCTACGGGTTAAGTATCTCGATTTGTGGGAGGATCGATTGCGCAAATCCAGTTCTACGGATTGGGAAATCAATGAAAGTCTGGGGACATTTACAGAAAATGAAATTGAGCTTCTCTTGGCGGGCCAGGGAATTTTAGAGAATTTTTTCAAGTTTGAGACTGCGGATCGAGATATAGCTTTAGATTTATTTTCGACCCTGTTTAAAGGGATGCGCTGGTTCATCGATAACTTCAAGGATGCCAATGTATCTGAACCATGTTTTGCAGTTGCTGATCGGCAGGTATTTGATTGGTATTGCTATTCTCATGCCGGATGTGTGGGGCGATTTTGGGTTCAGATTTTTGGGCTTCCTGTAGATCGTGAAAACTTGGCTATTGAATACGGAAAGGCTTTGGAGCGAATTAATATTCTTCGTGACCTTGTTGATGATCGTGAACAGGGGCGAGTGCTTTTACCGCGTTCTGAACTTCAAGCTTATGGTCTTCGGACTGATAAGCCCTGGTTGGAAGGCGATGCTTGGAGCAAATATCAGTCTGACTACATTCGAGAGACAAGAAAAATGCTAATTTATGGGACACAGTTTTGTGATTCAATCCCCTTTAATAATTTTAAACTCCGCTTTTCAAGTATGATTCCACTTAAGATTGGTTGGCAGTCATTAGACCTATTCGAAGCGGAAAAGGAAAAAACGCAAACAACTAAGATCAGTCGGCGAGAAGTTGGAAATATACTACGTGAATCCATTGTGGATTTGGCTCTCAACCGGCGTTTGAATAGGAGATATATAAGGAGGATGGAGAGAAATGAAAATTTATACCCGCACGGGTGACCAGGGACAGACTGCTTTGTTTTCGGGCGATCGAGTTTTGAAGTGTGATGAGTTTATTGAATCTTACGGGGATGTTGATGAATTGAATTCTTTCGTTGGTCTGGCTCGAGCTATTGTCAAGGAGTCGCCCCTGCAAGAGTCATTAAATCAAATTCAACATGATTTACATGCGCTATGTGCCGATTTAGCTAATCCTCTTCGGTCTAAGAAGTCCTCCAAGAGAATGGCAGCGAAATCCGCACAAAGGCTGGAGAAGGAAATCGATGAGTACTCTAAAGCTTTGCCTGAGCTTAGAAATTTCATTTTACCGGGAGGTTCTGAATTGGCCTGTCGATTTCATATTTGTCGGACGGTCTGTAGGCGCGCCGAGCGTCGTCTAGTTAGACTTAGCCAGGTCGAGACAATCAATCCCGAAGCCCTGATTTATCTCAACCGACTCTCGGATTTGTTTTTTGTTTTATCGCGTCAGGCCAATCTGATGGCTGGCATTGGCGATACGCTCTGGGATCGTAAGTTCGAATAGAAATTCGCTACTTATTGCGGAGCCCATTATTACTAAACGCGCTCCAAACACATCACGGATAGCCCCCCTTAGGCATGGCTGTTGCAATATCTTGCCCTAGAGAGGTGCGTATGAAATTTGGACAAATCAAAATTATTCTAACTGTAATGACTATGTCGGTGACGTTTCTTGGATGTGGTAGTATCTTGAAATTCAACAAGCTGAGGCGGATGATGAAGCTGGTACAGAAGGCTTCACAAAGACAAACTCCTCCGGCTTTGGCAATTGATCAGCTATCTGACTTAATCTTTGTTAGCGGATACATTTGAAAATTGATTTGATAGACAGCGTCATCTTTAACTCCCGCCTCGCCAAAACGATCAAAGATCTCACGTCGAAATTTAATGATCATTTCTTTGAGTTTAGATACTTGATCTTGGGGCAGGGTAATCGTCAGGGAGCTTATTTCTCTAAATTCAGGAGAAACCTCGATCTGAGCCTCAATGGCTTTAGCCATCATAACCTTATGAAAGGCCATCAATGCCGTCGAGCTAACCTCATTGCCCGTTGTCATACTAGTGCGAGCCTGAAGAAGGCGGCCCTTTTCTCTTATGATCAGGCCTAGCTCAAGTAGATGATTAATGGCCTCACTCACTTGTGGAGCTGTAATAGGCGGTGAGAGTTGTTTGGCGATCCAGCCTGAATCCTCTCTAAAGTTCTCGAGCCCGATGAGTTCACGGATTACCGGATAATACCACCTCGCATAATAGGAATATTGGGCGCGGGCCAGAGGGTAATGCCGACTATAGCGCTTTTGCTTTAAAAGCGCCTCATAGTGCTCTTGCCGCTCCTCTAAACTCTTAGATTGATTGAGTTTAACAAGGTGGAAGAAACAATCTCGCTCCCATATTTTCAGTCCTAAACCTTTCGCAACTTTTTGTACTCCCTTGTCCGAGAGATTCGTTTTGTTATCTATTAAGAGCTTTAGCGTGGCGGAGCTTGAGAAGCCCGCCAGTTTCGAGAACTTTCGAAATGAAAACTCATTAGAAGTGGCTCTCAAATATTCGACGAAGCTTCTTAAAAAATCTCTATAGTTAGTCATCTCTGAAAAAGTCTAAAAACCTTGTAATGGGGGGTTGTGCACAATTTGAATTTTCATATTTTGGATTAACAGGCGCCAGAATTTT
>PCXB01000093.1:2263-5177 GCA_002787535.1 Deltaproteobacteria bacterium CG11_big_fil_rev_8_21_14_0_20_45_16 | reverse complement strand
GTGGCCAGCAATAAACGTCTCGAGGATATTTTTAGTGACCGCTGGGCACTTTCTCTCGCTGGATCCATCGTAATTCCAATGGAACTTTCCGGTGATAAATTTTTAAGTCAATCGAGCACACCTTCGAGCACGGAGGAATTCAATTCCATTTTTGAATCGCAGGCTAAAATCCAAGATATTGAGCTTTTGAATTCCTATTCTACCAACACGGCCCTATTGCCTGCCTCTCTTATTGATTTTGTAAATTTTGAGAGTTTTGCGGATCGAATCTACGCGCGATGTGACTCACCATCTCCAAGCCTAAAGTGGAATAAATTTAGTACAGGAATGATCTCGCTTAAATTTACGAGGAAAAATCCCCCAATGGGTTTTGCGGGCACCCATGAGATTCAAAATATTTCTGACAATGGCAATTGGAGTTTTCCCAGTATCAACTTGGAAGATGATTTATTTAAGAAGCTTTTTTCGCCAGAGGAACTGCTTGAGACAGCCCTCGAAGACGATGTAGATCTCAGAATCATCAGATCAGTCCCAATTGTAAGTCTCAATATAAACCAAATCGTGAGTTTTAAAATTAATCTTCAGATCAGTGTCGAATTAAATGAAACGATAACACTCGTCTATGAGAAGGATTGTTGATTCGATGAACTTTCGAGCAGTAAAATTCAATCTATTCGCTGTCTTCTCGATTCTAAGCATGAATTGGGAGAATACCTTTGCCCAGCGCCGCCCGCTAATTCCTGCCTTTCAGGTTGATGGTGATCAATGCATCAAACAAAATGAAATTTTTCAGGTTCGAGAATTTTTGAATCTCGCTAACGAAACTCAAAAATTAAATTTTTTGGATTTAACGGAGGCCAGCAAAATTCGAATCTACCCTACTTCGGACGATTCAAAGATTGAGTGGATTGATCTTCGTTTGTCGACCGATGAGAATGGAGTCCAAGTTGCCGGCGTGACTCAAAAAATGGAAGGACAAGATACTCCTTTGAATTCCACGAGCTTGACTTCACTAGATTTAATGAAAAACATCATGAATCTCATTAAAATCAGTAAGATCCCGGAAGTTCCAGATTTCAAAAGTTTACTCTTAGAACCTTGCGTTTCTGGCTATTGCCGTGGCGACCAGTTTATTGCTCCACGATCGGAAGTCACTGATCTTAAAGTTCCAGAGGAACTCGCCTACAGAATAGAAATTACTAACGACGGATTTAAGGATGAAAAATATGAGTTCGACCTCGCCTCAAGCCTTCTTGGGCAGCGTTACCTCATGAGACAAACTCGAACAGGGATTCGCCATACCCAGGCGGAACAATTTGCGATTCACCTCAAAGGAACGAACAAAGCCACCACCGTTCAAAGTGAAAGCATACAAAAAGCTGAGTCAGCTTTTTCGAAACTCATTCTCGATATGAGACAACTCAGGCTTTCCGAAAAATCTCAACGATAGGACGCTCTCTTTTGTTCTTTTCGAAATTTAGGGCGCTTGGCAAAAAAGCCACGAATGCGTCCTCCTCGCCCCCCCCTTCCGCCTGCCTTCTTGGAAGGCGCCGACGACGATTCGGAGGAGATATATCGCCACATTGAGCGCTCTTCGGGAGTTACAAAACTAATGGCTCGACCTGCAGCCCCCGCTCTAGCGGTTCGTCCGATTCGGTGAACATAGTCTTCCTTAGATTGAGGTAAATCGAAATTTACGACGCATTCAATTTCGGGAATATCTAAGCCGCGCGAAGCCACATCCGTTGCAACTAAGACATTGCAAACATCGGCTCGAAACATACTAATCGCCTTATTTCGCTGAGATTGTGTCTTGCCACCATGAATGGCCACGCATCGGACATCCATCTTGATCAAATATTTGGACAATCGATCGGCACGAATCTTCGTTCTGGTAAAAATAAGCGTACGCCGACTCTTATCAATAAGTCCCAAAACCTGCTCATTCTTATCTTCATGCCTCAGCTCAATCTGTGACTGTTCAATCTTATCCACAGCCAATCCTTGCTCACCAATGGCAACCTTCGCTGGGTCTTTAAGATAAGTATTAGCTAGCCTAAGAGTTTCCTTGGGTAAGGTTGCCGAGAATAGCAAACTTTGCCTTTTTGCCGGAAGTTGCTTCATGATGGTTTCAATTTGAGGCGCAAATCCCATATCCAACATTCGGTCGGCTTCGTCCAAAACCAAAGTTGAAACATTTTTCAGGGAGATTCTCCCCTCGTCTAAATGATCATTCAATCTTCCTGGTGTTGCGACAAGAATCGTTGGCTTTCGTTGTAACGCGCGAATTTGGCGAGTATAGGAATCCCCACCGATAATAAGCGCAGCTCGAATATGCTTGGCATATTTGGTTAATTGAAAAATAACTTCCGCAATCTGAGCGGCCAACTCGCGAGTTGGGGTTAAGATCAAAGCCAATTTTTCTGGATTTGCAATTGCTCTCTCCAAAATCGGTAAAACAAATGCCGCAGTTTTTCCGGTGCCTGTCTGGGCGGATACAATCAAATCCACTCCTGTTAGGGCCACGGGTATGGCTTCCGCCTGCACAGGTGTGGGTGCGGCCCAATTGATATCGGTTAATGCCTTTTTAAGGGCGGGACTGAGCGATAGCTCGTCAAATGAGTTCAAGAGATTCTCCTTACGTCTAAGCCTCAGTTCTATTTTCACTCAGTCCTAATCTTTATTTTTTAGGCTGCCGCAAAAGAAGAAAGAGATAAGCACTACGCGTATTGCTGCTTCATAGCGGAAGGATTGACTAAAAAAGCCTTAGCACGACCATAGTTGGGGACCTAATTATATTTAGAATATGGGCCCTAAAACCCAAAAAATTGGCATTTTCATCCAAATTTGCTAAGCAAGCAGCTAGGGGTGATTACAGTGAGGGTGGGGTTCGGAATATTAATCATTGGAATTT
>PCXB01000093.1:2053-2238 GCA_002787535.1 Deltaproteobacteria bacterium CG11_big_fil_rev_8_21_14_0_20_45_16 | reverse complement strand
CGGAAGTCGATTTGTAGCGCGCAACTCGCCGGAGGGCTCCCAAACTCGTAGGAGCTCAAAAGTCCTGCCCGCCTACGACAACGAGCTACCCTTGCGACCGGAGTCCAGTGGAATCAAATTCAAGCAATCCAATTCTAGCCACTCACTTATCACTCAAACAAAGGAACTTGTTCAAGAGCTCGAGG
>PCXB01000093.1:0-2023 GCA_002787535.1 Deltaproteobacteria bacterium CG11_big_fil_rev_8_21_14_0_20_45_16 | reverse complement strand
TGGAGCCTGAGCTTTCGGCGCGATTCAAAAGAATTCGTCTTTCCATAGAAGAGTCCATTCCTGAGATTTTAAAGTCTGATGGAGAGAACATCCAAAACCTTGAACCGACCCCAATTGAGGTAGCCCCCTGGATCGCCCAGCGAAAGCAAGAACTCGATAGCTTAGAGCTTCGTCAAGACATTCACGGATTTGTTGAGACTCTGAACCGAGCACCCCAGATTACGGATGAAGATCTGAATCAATTAGTTTTTCTTTGCAATCAAGAGAAAGACTGCGTCGAAAAAGCTGTCGTTGAATGGATGGATCACAATCATCTCTTTTCCGCATCTCAGCTAGCATTCTTGGAAAAAGGAACCAGATAGGAAGGAAACCTGTGGGAGGGGTAAATATGAAATTTAAAAATAATTTACGGTGGGTTTTACTAGCGAGTCTTGTGCTTTCACAGATTGCCTGCAATCAAGAAGTTGAAACTGAAATTCATGTTTTGAACGATCAAAAGCTCGAACTTTGCAAATCCAAGCATTGCTTAGTGCTGACTGAAGGAATTTACCCAATTACACTAAAGTTTAGCCAGTCAGGACAACGATCTAAACTGATTGTTTACACGCGAGCGGAGAGACGGGGCCAAGAGGAGTTCTTCATTAATCTTCCAAAGCCAGACGATTTGCTTTCTTCGACGACGCCAGTAAGAATGGAATCTGATTTTATCGGGCAAGATTTTAGTGTCATTCTTAACCATCAAATCGAATTGGGAAAGGACAGCTATGGCTTAGTCTTTTACAAAGATGAAAGATTTCTAGACGAGATTGCCAGCGCCCAATTTCGTCTAGAACCCGAAAAGGCCGCTTTCGATGAAAAGAATCAAAACTTTTTAGCATCATACCAAAGGGTCCGTTATCAACAACGCGCTGCCCTTGTTGCTATTGACGCCGATATTGACGGCCTCATTGGAAGTCCTCGCCAACTCGAGTGGGCCTCAAAGAGTCTAGATTTTGTCGTCAACTATGTCGGAAAACTCCTGTTGATGCCATGGATTCACTATCGCTATGCCAAAGTTCGCTGGATTCTGGGTGATAAAACTGAAGATCAGGAATACGTCACCGCTAAGTGGAACGAGGTGTTTGACTCTAGCCCCGTAGTGGATCACTTTGCGTTGGTTCATAGCGGCAATTCCTTAACCCGTCAGATTGAGACCGAGAATAAAAAGGTAAACCAACTACGCCTATCTTACAATAGTGGGTGTTATAGTGGATCTTCCTCTTCGGATATAATTAATGAACAGGCCACGAGTGGTATGGGGCATCGAGCATTGTCCGCCTCTCCTCTCTTCTCTTTTTCAATTATCCGAAACTGGACTTATGATCATGATCTGGAAGATGCGACGAAGCGCGGCGTTCGGTCTGCAGAGAACTTTCTTAAGACGGTAGCGATAGGGGACTTCATCGCCTTTTGGGCAAAGAGATTTGGAACTAACGACTGGGAGTCAGGTGACGATATTATAAAGACTTCAGAACCAATGCTGTCATGGACGGACGATCTTCCACCTAATCATTTGTTTATCAGCCTATCAGCGATTCCAGAACGCCCCATTGCCGACCTAAATGACGTGCGAGAGTCTGGAATACTAAACATTGATGACGAATTGATTTTGCATGCCATTAACTAACTGCGGAATCGAATTCCGATGTCGGCCCAAGAGTTGACAGTTACAGAGCTTAAAAAGTAGGACTACTTATAGGGAGACTTCATTATGGTTTGGCGTTTTAGTTTGTTAACTTTGATTAGCTTTATCTCGATTGCTCATGCTCAAGATTGGGACAAAAAAGGTTCTGGGCGTTTTTTTCCTGACGATCATCAATTCAAACATTTTGGCGATTGTGCGGATCGGAAGTTCCGAGAAAAGTGGCCTGCATTCATCACTCGGATCGTGGCGTTCAATATCTCTGTAAAAAATATATCGAACTTCTCGAAAAAGACGATTTTAAAATTTCGAATTCGGCCAAAGGCAATCCGTATCACAATG
>PCXB01000024.1 GCA_002787535.1 Deltaproteobacteria bacterium CG11_big_fil_rev_8_21_14_0_20_45_16 | reverse complement strand
AATCGACCCCTCCAATCTTGTCCCATACGTCGATGGAAATCAGTTTGACCATGCTCGCCTTACTTCTTGCTTTGAACATTATGGCTGTAGCACTCCACTCCTCAAAGATAGAGATCCCAGAACGGCACTTGCATGCAACTGCCTGCAGGACGAGGATGCGAATCGATTCTACAAAAATAATGGCTCGGAGGCCGACTATGAAATTCACTACGATCAATTTGAACCGAGCCAACTTGATCAGGACAATTTGCGTTGCACTAATTACGGGGCCTGCGACCGCAAGGCCACAGATTATTATGGATCGGAGTCAACTTTTTGGAAAAATAAGTGTGGTTGTTTGACTCGAAATGTAAATGCGGATGGAAGTCTTGGCCAAGACATTCTCACCAGCAGTAAGAATTGGAGCAATCTTTGCAATGAAAATCGAAACCAAATCAAATGTTCCAATACGTGGGACGCTGTAAATAATGCTTACAAGAGGCAAGGCGCAGATTTTCCACAAGGTTTAACTCTAGAAGATATTCTATTGTGTGAGTGCTTAACTCAATATGGAGGAGATTATCCTACACGAAGTCAAAATTATGATTTTCGAGCCGCCACCAACAATGATGACCCCAACGATCCCATTAATGCAAATAATAAAATTGGGTCTGACGAAAGCAAAGATGTCACCGCGGTGAGGTATTTGGATGAAGATGATGGTAATAGTAAATCCGCGAATGGTATTTGTAGCGAAGTTTATTGTCGTCCCGACTATCCCAGTCTTGGATGCTGTACGAGCGGCCCCAACAACTATAACGTAGGAGACGGAACGCTCCTTCAACAATTCACGGAAACAAAACACAAATATTATTGCCAAAACAAATGTAGGGGAAATGCCAATTCGGATATTGCCAACGAAATAAATCGAGTGCGGCATGCCATTACGGGAACCCCGATGCAAGACTCGCTGCCAGTGGACTGCGGAGGAAAGGGCGGCACACAATTTTAGAGATAAACTCCAAAGGAAAGTTATGAAAAACTATCAAATTAAAATCCGTAAAGCTTTTTCTCTCGTAGCCGTGCTTGCGATTTTGGCGGTACTGGCTGTCATCGTTGCAAGTTATATGAAACAAACCGAAATCGGTAATCAACTGGCTGGTGACGAAAAAAGTCATAAGTTGATGCGTATTCAAGCACTTTCGGGGGTCGATAATCTTCGAGAAAGCTTACGAGTCTGTATCAGGGACCAACTTTCAGATGGAGATCTCGTCTCGCCGATCGATTTGGATTTATGTCAATTTTCTACTCCTGGCAGCAATGAGTATTTTAATTGGCCCAAATGTATGGGAGAGGGCCCCGATCCTCAACTCGAGAAATGTACCACGAGCACTAAGCTCGCTAATTGGCCAAAGACTTATAGTATCGAATATCAAATTCAAAATTTAGATGCCTCTTCTCGACTTCGCGCCACTCAAACCGTCGAATACTCCAAAACTGATTTGTCCGATTACGCTCTGCTCGTTCGGCAAGAGAGAAAAGACTCTGTCACATTTGGATCGGGCGAATATTTTGGAAAGACTAGTGTCTTTTTTGACTTGGGTAATGCCGAACCTGTCATTCATTTCAATCCAAGCCTCGGTGCGTTGACGTTCCATAAGAAGTTCTCCACAAATCTTCCAGGGAGTAAGCTCGATATTGGAAAGGGATCGGAAGTTTCTTTTTTGGAGGGCGTCGCACCCGGCTCCCCCTATCCTGACTTTTCTACAATCTATGAAAGCTTTGATGAACTCCGTGAAAATGCGGACTACGGCTATATGATTCATAATGACGGTGGAGGCAATGAACCTGAAGGGAATATCCTTCGTTCAGAGCTAACGTTTACTCGTGAAGATGGAAATAATAATGATGAGGCATGTCGAGCCAAAGCCGTTATCTATTATCGAACGCTAAACAGAAAGGGAAATAATGAAGAACAGGCTTTGGTGATGTTTGATCAAAGCTTGGAAGAGGATAAAGTCTACAATTTACCAGGCCCCGTCACGGTGCAATCTGAGAACCCGACTCAAGTCAAAGATATCAATGCTTGTCCGAAAAACGTGACCATTTTGGGAGGTTCATTTAGTTTTACAAATTCTATCGTGTCGAGCCAAGCCGTAGATGAAATGGATAAGTTCCTGGTCTTTATGGCTCTAGGCGATATTGAAGTGGCAGGGGCAGAATCCGTGCCGCGAGTAGGTCCAGACGCTCGTTTGATCGACCTGCACGATCAACAAGACAACCAATCAACATTTAGATTGGATGCCTCTCTCATCGCTGTTGATGGTTCCATAACAGTCGACCCCGCATTATATTCTGCCGACGATCCGAGCACCGCCTACAACTTGGGTCTACTCGAGATTAATGGGATGATTCTGTCGGGAGAATTAACGAATACGAAAAAAATCATTCAAAATAAGATAGATGGTTTTGATCGCGTCAATTTGCATTATCCGAAGGGCTTGGGTTCGCAACCGCCACGTTCGCTCAAAGTTCAAATTGGTGATGTCGAAGCTACTGTCATCAGTACACAGATCGGCTATTTTGATTCGAACGAAGCCGCGGCTTGGGCCGAGACGCCCGAGTGATAATACTTAAGCTGTGAAGCCAGCTTCCACCCTAATCGGACTATTTTGCCAGAGTCTCTGGCACGCCTAAACGCTTAGTTCCATGAAATGACTCACTAATTTTCGATCTCGTGGCAAGGCATAGCCCTTGCTCTCTATGAGCTTGAATAAGGTCGCCACATGGGAACATCAAAATATCTATTAACATCACTTGCCCTTATAAGCCTGAGCGCCTGCGCGGGTGGATTCGGTATATCAAACAAAAAACTAAACGAAGCCACTAATGATCCCAATAAAAACAAAGAGATTCCCGGCGATGACGGAAGTGATACGGGTTCTGGGGGCGATGATGGAGATGGGTTTAGTTATCGTAGCATCACCGTTGATACCGAAACTAACGATGTTCAACCGATAGTTAAAATTGGAGTCATCGTCGATAACTCTTCAAGCATGGCCGATGAACAAAACGCTATGGCTACTGGAGTTCAAAATATGTTGGAGTCCTTACGAGCCAACAAACCAAATTTAGACTTTTATATTTACACAACTACTTCGGAGGGGAGCAATCCGAACCAAAAACCAGCCAGTACAGCCATTTACGAGTATCAAGTGCCTGACGGTCAGGGTGGTTTTTTAATAACCGAGGATCCAGGTTACTTTGAACAACATACACCGCTTACAAGAATCAATCGCAATGCTCTTAATCCTTCGTTGAGTGAAAAAGATTCTTCCAAAATCCGAGAGAATATGAGTGAAGAAGAATTTGACGACGCGATTCTTTATATTCAATCCAGCATCGCAACAATTGGAACCTCCGGATCCCCGACAGAAAAAGGACTCTGTAGCATGGGTCGACTCCTAGCCGAAGGGACTGAACTTAGAAAACAGTTCAGTCTGGGCGATCTTGCCGCTTTTATTATTATTTCCGACGCGAATGATGATAGTACGGATGTTAATTGCCGGGATCAAGCGAGGCAAGATTTCGGCCCGGCCAACGAATATACAAATTTAGTAGGCACCAACGATCGCCAGCAGACTGGGCTAAGTAAATGGCTCTACCGCCAAAACTTCCAACGAAATTTTTATGATCGTGTTCAGGTTCGATACAAAACATGCATCGTAGACGGTCAAGAGCGTGATTGTGGGGAAAGCCCATTTATTACCTGGGCCAATCAACCACCTCCCGAGGAAGTTGGAAATCCCCCCATTTCACCGAATTATACGACTTGCACGTCTGAGGTCAAAACATGGCTATCAATCCAAAATGGTTTTCCTGGTTTTGGTCCGGGAGAGCCTTGTGAATATCGAAGTTTGAAAAGCTCCATTACGTATTCATTTACGGATCTTGAGCAGTTTACCCTAAACTTTTGTAATCAGAACTTCACTTACCAAGGCCAAGATTACTTAAATTTGGAAGACTACTTCCGAGAGACAAGGGCTCAACTTGATTCAAGCTATCTTGCCGGTGTCTGCTATGACTCCTATGATACTGGTACTCATCAAAACTTTAGTCCCAATACAGGCGGTCGTTTTTTACCCGAATACGGCGAGACAAGTCCGACGACTAATATAAGTTTGCGAACGACCCTAAGCGATAATGCTCCCAGTCTTCCAGCGGCTATTATTGAAAAGGCGGAATCCATGTTTGGAAATGATGGATTTTTTGTGACCAGCATCATCGACGAAGACGCTCTTAACAATGGCGGCAATGGAGTTTGCTTTGGACCCCCAGAGGAACAAGGTACAAATTACTATGACTTTGTTCTCTCATTGGGAGATGGCCGAGGTTCCGCATACCCAATTTGTTCAGAGGACTATACGCCCGGGCTTTCGAACTTAAGTAATTTCATTCAAAAGGTTACTGAAGGAACTTATATCATCTCCCAGATGGAACCTGGTGAAAGTGTGGATTCCGTCATAATCGTCCGAAATAACATAAACATTCCCGTCACAGAGGGTGTCGATTACGAAGTATTTCAAAATAGGATTCAATTTAATCCAGACGTTTTGCAACCACTCGACCAGCTAATTGTTAAATTGAAAAAAGCCAACTAATTCGTAAGTCTCTTCCAAACTTGGTCGATTAGGATTAATTTTTTAGAAGGTTGTAGGCGAGACGTCTTTCGACATTGCCCTGAGCGGAATTGAGAGCCCGGGGATTATTCGCAATCTCATGAATCATTTGATCAAAATGTTTTGGAGCCCGCCCAAGAGCCTCGACTAAGGAAACCGGCTCACCCCTAAAATTTTGGCCCCCCTCCTGAAGATCTTTCATTTGTGATTGGTTTTGATCGCGGGCCAGGATGAGTCTCTCTGTCTTACTCGCTGTGGCCTGACTCGATAATTCCACTTGGTCGGACGAGCGCGCCCTCGGATTTTGGAAACTACGCCCAGCCGTTCTAGAGGACACGACCGTCGTCGATGCGGAAAGTCCTTTTTCCGCGCGCTTTTTGGCGTCGCTTAGTCGAATGAGAAATTCGAGCTTCATCCCTGTTATGCTAGTATAAACCAGTTTCTCTCCAGTACAGAGTGGCACAGAATCCGTCTGTCACTTCAAGTGTTTATGCGCGGGGTTAAGCGGCAGCAATTTTTGTCACTACCTTAATCGCAAAAATCTTAGCTAGCAGGCCCGAGAGTTGCTCTGGATCGAAAGGTCCCGCAGCATTCAAAGAATCCCCAAGAGAGTTTCGATTTTTCAAAACAGAAAGAAAATTGAATTCATCTTTTGAAATACTAAAATATTTAACTTTGAAATTTAGTCGGTAAATGACTCCAAATTCCGATTTCTTTGTCCACTCATTTGACGCATCTTTTAGATGTGAAAACAAATTCCAGTTTGAGCTTATCAAATACATTGAAGCTTGAAATTCAAAGTGAGAGTTTTCGTCGATAGCTCCGAACTCTTCGAGGCTCAAGGTCTCTTTCGAGTCAAAAGCATTAAAACTCAAGTGTAGATCTCTCTCAAATTTCGCCAGATCAATATGACACTCTTTCGAGCCGTTCGCAGCCATAAACTCAGGAAGCTCAAGTCCAAGCTCATTTAGATTTCGGGGCCATTTAACATCCGATGCCAAGTAGTCTGATCCCAAAGTATTCCAATCGTCCCCACTCAACTCTCTTACGAGTCTTGGGTACATCTCTTCCATGCTTTCTTTCGTACGAACTCGCAGCCCATTAGCGTAGAGTTCGAAGCGAGCCTGCCATGATCCGTGCGCCGGAGTTTCAAATATATCTGAGGAACTCAAATTTCCGCTCGCGTATGATTTAACGAGTTTCAAAAAATTTTCCTGTTTATTACTTAACGACAAGCTGATTCCCTTGTGCGGTATGATGAAGGATCAGAGTTTTGACATATCGAAGCTCAGTTAAAAGCTCCTCAAGTTCAGGAAACTTATCGTCACGTTCAATCAGTGTGGGTCGCGAACCCATCTGCTCCATCGTAAACGAGAATAGCTCCCAAACCGGGTCGACGATTGGATGGTCATGCGTATCAAATAGAAAATCCCCCATGTCTGTGTGACCCGCCAAATGATATTGGACGACTCGATCCCCCGGAATGTATTCGATAAATTCTTGAGGGTTGAATGCATGATTGACGGAATTCACATAGACATTATTTATATCTAACAGAATACGACAATCAGCGCCCTTCGCTACTTCAGCTATAAATTCCCATTCCGCCATCTCATTATCTTTAAAAAGTAGATACGAAGAAACGTTCTCAACAGCTATTCGTCGACCAAGAAAATCTTGAATTCTACTGATCCTTTCCACACAGTGATCTAGGCTCTGCCTGATAAATGGGAGGGGGTAGAGATCAAAAAAATTTTTAGAGTGGGCTCCCGTCCAGCATAAATGATCCGAAACAATTTCAGGCTCAATCCGATCGATCAATCGCTTTTGAGAACGAAGATAATCTTGATTCAATTCATCCGTGCTACCGATATTCAAGGAAACTCCATGGAGAAAGACTGGCTTTTCCGCTCGCATTTTTTCTAAGTAATAGAGTGGCCGACCCCCAGTATCCATATAGTTCTCAGTTATAGCTTCAAAAAATTCGACTTCTTGCGCCTTACCTCCAAAAATATCTTTGTAATAAAACGGACGAAAGCCTAAGCCGGCGCGATTCGAAGACTGAGTGAAGTTTACTAATGGCATATCCATAGAAATGGGAGGGCCGACACTCAGCCCTCCCGCATTCAATTCCTAAATCCTAGTGAGACTTATGCGCTTTAAACTCACCCTTAAGTTCTTTGCACTCTTTCTCGGTTTTCATCATCCATCCCTGGCCTTTGCAAGTATTTAGTCCAGCACAGCCATGTCCCTTGCCGCCGCATTCGCCATGTCCCTTACAACTATTCACACCATGGCATTCACCTTTTTCGTCTGCCGATGCAGGCTTGTCTGCTGCAAAGCTCGCCTGACTCGCGAGCGCCATCATCCCCGCAACAGCGGCTGATACTAAAAATTTATTTGAATTCTTCATTTGATTCTCCTTGAAATATATTTGAATTATTTTTGAGCCTTCTTTTCTTCAGTCTTGGCCGGAAGCTCGACTTTATCGCCTTCAACATTGAGTTCAATTTGAATCTCGTCCCCGACCAAAACTCCACCAGCTTCAAGCGCCTCATTCCAATTCAAACCATAGTCTTTACGATTGATGGTAAGCCCAGCCTTAAACGCCGCCTTCTCATTTCCCCACGGGTCGGTCACCTGACCTCTGTACTTGATGTCCCATTTCACGGGTTTCGACACGCCGTGAATCGTCAACACCCCCGTCATGCTCGACTTCTTATTGGGAGCAATCTTTAGAGGGTCAGAGACGAAATTCAATGTTTTGAATTTTTCAACATCGAAAAAATCTTTGGAACGTAAGTGTTCATCCCGCTTCTGATTTCCGGTGTCAATGCTCTTAGCCTGAATGACCCCTTCAACACGAATAAGATTTCCCTTATCATCGATGAAAAATTTGCCTTCAAATTGGCTGAATTTTCCAGTCACCGTGCTCACGACTAGGTGATCGACCTCGAAGTTAATATTAGTATGAGCCGAGTCAGTCTTAAATTCGATCTCCGCTCCAAAACTCGGAAGTGAGCTTAGAACTAAGGCAACAACAGCAATTAAAAATTTCATGAAAATCCTTTCTACAATTAGTTCCGCCAATACGACTAATTTCGCCCCAGCATCCATAAAGTTACTCGAAATAGGCTTATTTTTTCCTCGCTTTAGTCGGAGATCAAATAAAACTTTGAAATCCTTAGCTGTTTCGACGCATTTCGAGCTTTCTAAGTCACACAATTAGGCAGTAACCTTTTGACGAGATTTCCGAACATATGAGTAATAGGTCCGCAAAAGAACGAGATCAAGACTGGGGTCAACTGATGGTTTCGGCTCAAGTAGGCGACAAAGTCGCCTACGAGCGCCTGTTGACAGAAGTCAGGGATCTTGTCCGCGGATTCTTTATGTCAAAAATAGGAGATCCGCATATTACCGAGGATCTCCTACAGGAGCTTTTATTGGGAGTTCATCAAGCCCGACATACCTATGACGCAAGCCTGTCCTTTTCTAGTTGGATGTTTGCGATTGCTCGCTACAAGATTAGTGACCATTGGCGACGGGTCTTTCGAAGGCAAAAATTTTACTCTGCAAGCGACGTCAATCGAGAGGCCAGCAAGCATCATTCAGCCGAAAGCCAATTGATCCAATCGGAGAGCATGAAAGAATTATACGAGGCGCTTTTTAGTTTGCCCGAAAAGCAAAGAAGAGTACTCGAAGCTTTAAAATGAGAAGAAAAGACTGTGAGAGAAGTTTCGGAAGAACTCCAAATGAGTGAATCAGCCGTAAAAGTTAGTGCTCATCGAGCGCAAAAGCTGCTGAAAGTAAAATTGGGGAAAAGTGATGGGGAAAACTAAGTAATGAATTCCAACGACCTCATCAAAAAACTTACCAACGACGCCCAGCCTATTTCAAAGCTCAGCTCCCCTTTGGTTCGCTGTCTAAAATGGTTGGCGCTCTCCTTATTTGTAGTTTCAATTTCATGGAGCCTAACATCGATTCGTAAAGACCTCTCTCACCAAATGGAGGGGGCTCGTTTTTTTCTCGAATCCTCTGTGCTTCTGCTGCTGGCCATCTCTTCGGCCTTAAGCGTATTCATTATCAGCATTCCTCGCACGGACATGAGTCGCATCAGCCGTTTCTTTCCGATCCTCCCAATGAGCCTTTGGGCGTTGCTTGTTGGTGGAGCCCTTCTAACGAATTCTGAAAATCAATGGTCGGCAGGAATGCCTTGCGCAACGGAAATTCTCATCCTGAGTCTGAGTTGCTTTGGTTTAATCGTATGGATGATTCGAAAGGCGGCACCTACGAATCTTTTGGCAACTAGTTGTCTAGCTTTTATGGCCTCGACAGCGATTGCTGCTTTCGCGCTTAATTTTAGCTGCTCGAATTCTGAACCACTTCATTCGTTCGCATGGCACTTTACACCTGCGATGCTTATTATCACGGCCGGCAGTTTGCTAGGACGCCGTCTCTTCAAATGGTGAGCTCCCCATCGCATCTTTATAGAGTTTTACAACAAGACTTACATAATCTTGTTTAGCTTCAAGCTGATCCATCCCTCTGAGCTTCATCCAAGCATCAAATTTGGCCCGTCCCTTGAGGTCCAGAAATCCTGGTCGGTTTCCACGAACGTCTCCTTCTGTCGCTTGCTTATAAAGTGCATAGAGCTTTAAAAGATTTTCATTTGACTGATGGGGTAGTTCAAAAGCTTTTTGACTAGCAACATTGAAATCTTCATCTAGCGACACAAGAGTCTCCTTTTTGATACCCGCTTACCTTATCCTAGGGATCGAAAGTCCGCCACCGCCCGCATCCGAATCTTGATTTCGACCCAACCATTGATGTGAATTCCAAGCTTTTGATTTGGCAACTCTTTCGTGCTCAATGTTGGCCGCATAAGCAATGATTTGCCTAGCATTGTCTCGGTTTATTGCGTTCAAAATTGCCTCCTCAGTTGGAATATTCTCAAACCCTGGCAAGGGAAGTTGTTGGAAATTTACAATAGATGGTTCCAAAAGACGTTTCATCATTTTTGCTACGGCATTCAATTGATTTCTTTCTTCCAATTCTTCTCTGATGGACAACTGCGCATCGTAAAGCGACATATACTCTCCCAACTTCAATCGATTGACGAGAATAAGACAAAAATTCTTAGATCCAGATGGAGTTATTTCAATAAAGCCCGTCGCGGGAAGCATCATAAGTTGGTTGTTAAGAATACTATCTCGATATTCCAGAATAACACCTCTCACTTTATTCCGATCTGAAAGAGAAATATTTAATGATCGGTCCTTTAAAATCCGATCCATATTTCCTTTCATAACACTACGGTCCACAACCGCAGCCCCAGAATCAAAGGCAGCTGAAAGTTCCAATAAAATCAGATCTCGCATCCTATACAAAGCATCTTCTCGGAGGCCTGAATTTAACCTATCTATAACAGTGCTTTTTGCGTCCTCGATACTATTTGTGCGATCATAAACCTCGACAGCCAGATCATTAGCTTGTGATGCCACACTTTTCTTGGCATCAATATAAAGTTCTGCAAATTTTTGCTTCACGTCCTCGTCGGTAGTTTCCCCTCGCAATGGTATCCGAACGAGAACCACTTCGGCTTCGAGGTCGCGATAATAATTTTCTTTCATCTCCTCATAATATGGCTTGATGTCGGCCTGAAAGTTGGGCTCACTTCGTCTCAAATCGCTCACGTATTGAGAATCAAACTCTAGCCCGTAGTCAAAAAGAATTTTCTGAAAGATTCTACTCAAATAGTACGCATTTAATTGCACATTAACAGACTCCATAAATTCAGAGTAATTTGAAGGTAATTTCTCCGCATCGAAGCTAATTTCAATTTGACCCCATTTTGTCGGATTTGGATCAACGCTAGGGCTTGGTTCAAGCTCTCTGATTTGCGAAAATAGTGGCGTTCCATAGGGCGCAAAATCATAGTCGACGACAAAATTATCTTGGTAACTGAGAATATGATAGGGAAGTTCAAACTCAGCGAGATTATCCATTCGGTAATCTCGCTCAAGGCGCAAACGAAGAGCACCCAAGACATCCACCACGCCACAGGGACCACATTCGTCTACCGCATCGAAACTCTCAGGAATCCAATTGTAACTTGCATGCGCGGCTAACGGCTCAAAGGCATTTTGCTCTACGCTCACAAAATTCCACCGAAGTTTTAAATCTTTGCCATACATGTTTTGCAGATAAGGTTCAGCATTATTAACAAGATCAAAAAGTAGCGAATTGAGTTTTAAAACTTCATCAAGTTTCTTTAAAGACGCGCTCCAGACCTGGGCGGCCCTCCCAGCTCCTGACTGTTCCAAAGCATCATCCCATAAAAAATCTAAAATGCTTAAACTAAGCGGTTGATTTGGGTGCGCAGATTTAAGATCGTTTGGAAAAATTTTAATGGGATCCCTATTTTCGACTTCTAAATCCAAGCCCTCCGGTTTGTTCCGATCCAAAAAGTCTACGGCCCGAATAAACGCTTTGCCACCCGCGCGCGCACCAATTTGAGAGAGTGCAAAATGAAACAAAACTTCCTGGCTCGTTTGATCCAAGGCAGAGTTTTTTGATATTTGATTCCAAATCTCTTTTGCAACATACAGAAAACTGGGCTCTTGCGAAGTCTCTAGTTTGATATAAAGAGCTGCCTGCTTCTGTAAGTTCGGAGGCAAGAAAACTCGACCCGATTCATAATTCCAAGAAAGTTCAGTTTCAGATGGAACTAAATCCGAATAGTCGGAGGCTTGAGGAATTGCGTCTTTAAGCCCTAAAGACTCCAGCGCGTAGGAAAATCTCGCAGCAATGGAGCTTGAATTTTGTTGAGCTCGAACCGCGGCCAAAATATTTGAAAGTATATCAAACGCTCGGTAGATGTCGGCCCGATCTGTCCAGCCTCTCTCTATCTTTACCGTTGTTTTTTTGCTCGTGCCCGCCAAACCCTCCATCGAGCTTTTGCCCCAATCAACGACGATCACTCCATCCTCTCGCCAATCTTTTTCAAGAACCTGAATGATTTTCTTCCAATCCCAACCGATCCCCCATTTGTTACTCAATTGTTGAGCCAGAAAATAAAATCTTCCGCTCATACGGGGAAGACCATAGGCAAAGTAGTCCAACTGAGATTGAACAAAGATTGATCTCTTCAACCGAATATAAGGATATTTTGATGCGGCCCGGACTTGCTGCGCCAATATGTAGGAGAGGGCTTCAGCCGCTAGAATTTCTTCAGGTTTAATCATCGTAGAAGGATTGATCTCCTGCAACCGACGGTAGTCCGCGACAAACTGAGAAAAAAATACAGCCTCTTGCACCGGCGATGGCCGAACCGGCTCATAATTAAATGGCCCACGACTTTGAATCCTTTCTTGCTGCTTGTACAAAGCTTCAATCCGAGCCGGAATTTTCGGCATATAGCGAACTCCGAGAATGGTCCCATCTATAAAGACGGGCTCGTTCGACTCGGGTTCACTTGCACATGAACTTTCCGATATAAAAACAGCTCCGCAGACGAAGAAGGCTTGAAGAACTATCGAAAACCTAAAGTAGGACTCCATGAGCTTCCTTTCCTAACTCAGCTTAAGGAACCGCGCTAGCCCCCCAGAAAGCTAAGCAAATTCACAAAGCAAAAAAACGGGGTTCGGACCCAATCTTAGAGCCGCGAACCCCACTTCCATATCAATCACTAAAAGAAAATATTAAAATATTATCAGTCGGTAACAACACTCACCCTTTGCTCGGTTGGAGCTGTTAAACTCGTGCCAACGAAGAAGTTGGTTTGTGTGTCACTACCATCATCTTTGTCCGCAAATTGGACACCCGCAGAAACCGTAACACCCTTCATGATTCGGAGAGCCGCTCCAAGAGTAGCCGCCCAAGCGGTTGCATCTTCAGAGTTGATAACTGCCAAATCAATAAACGGCGTCAAAGGAATGTTTTGAAGTTCCAATGAAGCTAGAGCATCAGCACCCCAAAGTGAGTCGCCTGTTTCTAGATCCATATACATACCTTCAGCGGCAATCGTTAAAGTACCAAGATCCGTGAAGTTACGCGCCCAGCTTGCGCCAGCTGCGAAAGTATCATTCGCGCCGGGCTGCTCACCAGCAAGCGCGCGAGTGTAATAAACACCTTCTTCGTTATGAATGTACGAAAACTTCAATTGAATTTCGTTTCCACTCAAGACCATTTGGTGCAGCAAGTTGATGGCAAAGCTACCTTCGCCATCTTGCTCAACATCTTTAAGAGCATCAGTCGTATAACCGATCCAATCAAAGCCGTGGAAATCGATACTAACTTGAGTACGTCCCCAACCTTCTTTGTTGTACACAGCTGCGACTCCCACCGCGTCTTGTTGCTCAAGAGTGTATGGGGTTAATACAGATTCGGTCATAAGAAGTTGCTTAGGAATAAAGCTACCCACTTGGTCAACTTGATAGCGTCCCCCTCGAACCGACACCGCAAATACTGGAACTTCTCTGTCCCCATCGCCTTGTGATTCGAACAAAGTCGCCGCAACTTTCAATTTATTAATAACGTCACGAGCTTGTACGTTTGTTAGCCCGGTTGAATAAGTTCCGCTGAAATCATCATCCGACGCTTGGCTCAAGACATCTTGAAAGCTGAATCCCGCTTCAATATTAATGCGCTCAATAATATCCAAGCCCAAAGTTACATAGATTTCACTTCGGAAAGCTTGATCGTCACCACCAGCGGAATTATCTTGGAATTGACCAACATAATTGCCCTCGATGCCGTAATACATATCCAGCCCACTAGACCCGTCGGCCTTTTTGATTACCGTCGTTGTACCTGAAGTCGGCAAACTTGGATCTTCCATCCCCATAGCTCCAAGTAATGATTTGTTTTGTGACCGATCAATTTGAGTTTGATTATTAGAAACATCGTCCTCGGCAGATGCATTAGATACAAAGGCCGTTACGGCAATCGCAGCTACTGCAAAATAGTTGTATGAGAGTTTCATACCACATCCCTTTCGCTGATCTGCAATTCCTTCCCCACCTGTAAGGAACACCACGAATCCTTACAGGCGTGGCTTATAGCAATTAGCGTGCCAACTCCTTACTTATTAAAAAATCTATTTATTCTAGCAACTTACGCCTTTAGCTTGGATTGACTGAGGCGTCTCCGGGATATCTTAGTCTCGCTTTTGGATGGATTGATGGGACATGCCCTTCCAAATAGCACCCCTCCTGGCCTTGCGGCCAAGAGGGGACTGTCTCCTTCATTCGGGTTTTTCATGGCTGACAGCCATGAAATGCGAAACAGGGAGCTATGAGGTCAAGCCCCCTATAATTTAATTCCAAATTTTTATGTGACGCTTGCCTTGAAATAAAATTAGACTTACGCACACCACATAGAACCCGGGCGGAATAGCAAATATCATGCCAACATAAGATATTGAAATTATTGGATCCAAATTTCTAGTTGAGGTACTCGCGCCCCAGTGGTTACAAAAATAGGTGGGGAAGGGGGGTTCTCAAGATGTCGTATATAAGCTAATTGTCTTGCAAGTTTATGCTTTTAACCCGCAACAAGCTCAGGAAAGTTCTAATCTTTGGAATGATTATTTGCGCAGGCCCCTCCATTTTGCCAACCCAAGAACTTCTGGCCCAGGGTATCGTCTCGCGAATTTGCAAAAAATTTTTCGGAGGCATCTCTAGACCAGAAGTAGAATCAGACGAAGAATCTGCGTTGCCTCGCCGCCCTTCCAGACAATCGGTCAATGACGAATTCAATCCAGTACTCGATCGTAGCCAACTGAACGCCGCCTCACTGGGCTTGTTTGATAGGTTCAAGGAAGCAGGTTTTCAACGCTCAAACTCCAAGGACACGGCCAGTGCAAGCGAACTCGACGCTGCGGCTTTAAGAGCGTTTATTCAGGAACATGCTTCTCAGATTTTCTCTGATCGTCGCAAATCAAAGCTTAGTCGCCCACTGGGATTTGAATTTACTCAACTTATTATTGACGAAATAAGGCTGCTCGTTATTGACGAAATAAGGCTGCTCGCCCTTCAACCAGGACCTATACTGCAAAGACTTCAATTGGTTGACGAGTTGGCGAAGGTCTTGGATCAGGAAATATTTGACAATCTGTCGTCGAGAGACCGAAAAGCTTTTGAAAACCTACTGCAAGGAGTGGTCATTCGCTTAGCTTTCGCCACTGTAGCCGGCCCAGAAGGAAATAGAATTCTCTGGCCCCTTCAGCTCAGGCTTACGAAACTCTCAGAACCGCCGGAGCGCTAAACAAAACTACCGCTGTCACCCAAGATCCGTTGACCTTAGGGGTTTCCAGGTCTAATCGAAAAGACTAAAGGAAATAATATTGGGGAAATTATATTGAGTTCAGCCTCCACAAGTCAAAATCGGCTAAATCTGGCTCGAAAATATCGGCCCATACGACTGGAAGATTTGATCGGACAATCGCATGCGGTAAAAATCCTAAATGAAGCGTTTAAAAAAGATCGCTTAGCCCCTGCCTACTTACTTTCAGGTCCTCGGGGCATTGGTAAGACGAGTACCGCTCGCATCATCGCCAAAGCGGCTAGTTGCCTTAGCAAAGACTCAGACAAACCTTGTGAAAAATGTGCAGCTTGCAAAGCCTTCAGCGGGGGAAACTTGATGGACGTTGTCGAGATGGACGGCGCTTCACATACGGGTGTCGATGATATTCGCAGAATTATCGAGGCCGTTGCCTATCGCCCGAGCGTCGGCAAACGAAATGTTTATATTGTCGATGAAGTGCATATGCTTTCCAATGCTGCCTTTAATGCGCTTTTGAAAACTCTGGAAGAGCCACCGGCTCATGCTTTGTTTATTTTTGCGACAACTGAGATTGAAAAACTTCCGTCAACAGTTTTATCTCGTGTTCAACGCCTGGAACTTCGTCGACTTCACGAGGCTGAGATTTTAGAAAGCCTTACGAGCATTTGTGAAAAGGAAAAAATCGAGGCGGCTGTTCATAGTCTTGAACAGATTGCGAGTGCCGCCGATGGTTCCCTTCGCGATGCTCAAACCTTACTCGAGCAGATGCTCCTGATGTCGGGAGGCAAAAAACTTGACGATAAGATTTTGGACGCTTTTCTTGGCACCATTGGGGCTGACAAAGAAGTCGAATTTCTCGAACTGATGGCCAGGCGAGAGGCGAATAAACTAATCGAAAAAATTGGCGAGTTTCATGACCGCGGCAAGGATTTACTTCGATTGCAGGCGCGCCTCCTCAATTGGATTCGACAACTCTTGATCTTCAGAAGCTGTGGAAGTTTGGATGTCTTAAGCGAGAAATCGCCTGAGGAGTATATACAAAAACTTGTGACCGCCTTTGCGGCGTGGAGTCTTGAGGATATTGATAGACTGCTCGAGCTCTCTCAGGATGCCTACGCCCGAATTCGACAGCATGATTTTCCGCGTTTTGTCATGGAAACCTCTGCTCTGCGGGCAACAAGAATTCCTCACACTGAAGATATTAGTCGATTGATTCAAATGATTGAACGCGAAACGCCGGACCAAAAGCTCCAACCCTCTGTAGAGGCAGCTCCTGTGAAACCAAAAGAAAGAGCTCGCCCGGAAGTTAAAATGGAGCGCCCCATTGCCCCCAAGGAAGTCCGTCCTACGCGAAAAATTAATTCGACTGACGATTTTCTTGAAGAGCTGGCAGCCTCCCGCCCCAGTCTTTCGGCACTAGTGAAATGTGCAGAGAAAACTGAATTGCATTTCGACAAAGTAGTACTAACCTTTCCTCACGGCCATTTTGCGTTTAAGCAGCTCGGCGATAAATTGATGATTCGTGAATTGGAAAAAGCTTTTTCGACGATTCTATCGCGCCCAGTTCAGGTGGTCTTGGAAGAAAATTCGGAGAACGCATCTAAACCTCAAGCCCAACCACGGCGAAAGGACTTTATTAAGGAAGCGCGAGAAAAAGCCGTCACGGATCCTAATGTTCAAAGAGCTGCTGAAATTCTAGGAGGTAAGATTTCAAGCGTGACAATTGAGGGCATCAAAACATGAGCGAGGCTATCCTCGTACTTTGCAGCTGCGCTTCCACAGAAGAGGCTGAAAAAATTGCTAGAAAACTTCTCGAAGAAAAACTTGCGGCCTGCGTCCAAGTGAATCCGGGGATAAAGAGTTACTATCATTGGAAAGAAAAACTTGAGCACTCCGAAGAAGTACAAATCTCCATCAAAACGACCTGCGAAAAATGGGATGCCCTTGAAACTCGAATCAAATCCCTACATTCTTATGAGATCCCCGAAATTCTGAGTATCCGAGTCGACCAAGTTTCCGCCCCCTATTTAGAATGGTTTTTCCAGTCGATTAACTAGCCTTGACCAAGTCTTGCTTGTAAGTATTTGATATTGCTGTATAAATCTTCTGGCTTCGGCCTTTGATTCAAGCGGATAATTCGCTAGTTTATCGACAAGTCCCGAAAAGGACTTATTTTAGTGACAACCATGAAACCCATTCTACACACATCAAGCGCAACAGCTCCCGAAGTTAATTTATCTTCTGCGAGCGAAGGTTTGCTCATCGATAGTCACCAAGGTCCAAAAGCCTTGCCTCGAGATATTACCATTTTTCCCCTTTCCAATTTTGTCGCGTTTCCTCATATGATTTTGCCGGTCGTTGTCCCAAAAGGAAAACTGCAGAGTCTTTTATTTCGGCAGGACAATGAGAAAGAGCTTGAATACATCGGCTTTTTGGCACGCCGAAAAGGTCAGGGAGACGATCCTGCCCCTTCGGACTTATTTGAGATTGGCGTTTGCGCCAGAATTCTTCGCGTACTTCGACTACCTGAAGGATCGACAAGTATTATCGTCCAAACTCTCAAACGATTTCGAATAAACAGTTTTACCGCTTCGGTACCGGTCATTAAGGCTCATATTGAATATTTGGATGATCAAATTGAAAATGAGAAGCGCTGCCAAGCACTGACAATTTCTGCTCAAAATCTTTTACAAGAAGTAATTCAAACTTCTCCAACTTTATCAGAGGAATTTAGTTTGGCAGCTTTAAATATAGAGGGGCCACGAAAACTCTCTGATTTTATCGCCGCACATTTGAAACGCATTGATCTTCCTACGCGCCAAGCGCTTCTTGAAGCCAGCTCGGTGGATGAACGCCTTGAGAAATGTGTGTTTCATCTGACTCAGGAATTGGAAATCCTGAGAATGGGTCAAAAGATTCAGGGCGAGATTCAGAATAAGATTTCGACTTCACAAAAAGAGTACTTTTTGCGCGAGCAACTCAAAGCGATTCGAAAGGAATTGGGTGAAGAGCGTGACGATTTCTCCAAAGATATAGAAAAATTGGATGAAAAACTTAAGGCTGCAAAACTTCCCGAAGAAGCGCAACTCAAGGCCGATGAAGAGATGCGCCGGTTGAAGATGATTCCTCCCGAGAGCACGGAGTACTCCTTTACTCGAAACTATCTCGAAACGCTTGCCTCACTACCGTGGTCGGTAACCACAGAAGACCAAACCGATCTCAAGCGAGCACGAAAGATTCTTGAGCGAGATCACTACGGGTTGAAAGATGTAAAAACTAGAATTTTGGAATTTCTCGCAGTCAAATCATTAAAGAAAGATCTATCCGGAAGTATTTTATGTTTCGTCGGACCTCCCGGGGTTGGAAAAACTTCTTTGGGAAGGAGCATATCGGAAGCCTTGGACCGAAACTTTCAAAGAATAAGTCTCGGCGGAATGCGCGACGAAGCGGAAATCAAGGGACATCGAAGAACCTATGTAGGCTCAATGCCAGGGCGTATTTTGATGGCGCTCAAGCGCGCGGGTTCCAAAAATCCAGTTATCATTTTGGATGAGATTGACAAGGTTGGAAGCGACTGGAGAGGTGATCCAGCGGCGGCTCTCTTGGAAGTCTTGGACCCTGAACAAAACAAAAACTTCATGGACCACTATCTGGATGTAAGTTTTGACCTTTCAAAAGTACTTTTTATTTGCACCGCAAATACTCTTGAAACCATTCCCGCCGCTCTACGAGATCGGTTTGAAATTATTGAGATCAGTGGTTATATCGAAAGTGAAAAGCTGGCCATTGCCCAAAAGTACTTGTATCCGAAGCAAATCTTGGCGAATGGTCTTCGTCCCAAACAAGTAAGTATTTCAAAAGAAGCCCTTGATAGCGCTATACGATTTTATACACGAGAAGCAGGGGTCCGAAATCTTGAGAGAGAAATTGGAAAGCTTTGTCGAAAGGCCGCCATGGAAGTTGCGATGGGCAAGCGGGGAAGCGTTAAAATTACGAATCGAAATATTGAAAACTACCTCGGCGTTCATAAATATAGCCAAGACAGTTTGATACCTTCTCGACCGGGCGTCGCTATGGGCTTGGCCTGGACCGCATACGGTGGAGAAGTTTTATTCATCGAAGCGAGCGAAATGCCGGGAAGTCGAAATCTTACGCTTACGGGAAAGCTTGGCGAAACCATGAGTGAGAGTGCGAAGATTGCGCTCTCTTATGTTCGATCGGTTTCTAAGAAATACCATTTTGATCTAGCTGATTTTGACAAAACGGACCTTCATATCCATTTTCCGGCCGGAGCCATCAAAAAGGATGGCCCCTCAGCGGGGATCACGATTACGACCGCCCTTCTTTCCTTGTTTAAAAATATTAAAGTAAGCCCAAATTTAGCGATGACTGGCGAAATTTCTTTGGGCGGCCAGGTTTTGGCGATTGGCGGACTTAAACAAAAGCTCATTGCGGCGAAGCAATACAAATGTAAGGACGTGATCATACCTTTTGAAAACAAAAAAGATCTTGCCGAGATTCCTTTGGAAGTGAAGAAAGGATTGAAGATCCACTTTGCAAAGACGTATCAGGACGTATTCAAGGTGGCCTTTCCAAGGAAATCTAAACAACGATGATCAAAAGAGCTCTTATATCAGTTTCCGACAAAACCGGCCTGATCGAGTTGGGAAAGGCTTTGAAACATTTCCAAGTTGAAATCATTTCGACTGGTGGAACAGCGGCAGCTCTAAGAGAAGCGAATATTGAAACAACTTCTGTAAGTGACTATACGGGTTTTCCTGAAATGATGGAGGGCCGTCTTAAGACCTTACATCCTCGTGTTCACGGAGCCCTTCTTGGAAAAAGGCACGATCCCCAGCACGAAAAAGATGCAATGACCTATGGAATTAAGTGGGTCGATCTTGTTGTTGTAAACCTCTATCCCTTTGAAAAGGTAGCAACAGAAACCAAGAAGCCTGCGTGGTCGAGTCTCATCGAAAATATTGATATTGGTGGGCCGGCCATGATTCGAGCGGCGGCAAAAAATCATGAATATGTGACGGTAGTCGTTCAACCAAAAGATTATAAAGACATCATTCAACGATTAAAACAAAGCCCACAAAACCCGTTTGATTTAGCTTATCGCTACAAACTCGCCATGAAAGCCTTTAGGCACACAGCGATTTATGACAGCAGCGTTGCGGAACATTTGAGTCAGTACGAGATTGATGAAACCAAAGAACTTCAGCGGAAGAATTTTCCTCTGTATCACTCCATTCATGGAAAACTTCAGCAAGATTTAAGATATGGAGAGAATCCCCATCAGAAAGCCGCTGTCTATAGACTGACTCGACCCCAAGAATATTTCCCGGTGAGCCAAAGCTTACAAGGCAAGGAACTCTCTTTTAATAACTTTTTAGATGCCGACGCGGGTTGGCGCTGCCTCTTGGAACTTCCTCCAAAGTCTTGCGTAATCCTGAAGCATAACAACCCCTGCGGGGCAGGTTGGTGCGAAACTGAAGAGAAGAGCTATGTTCAAGCCTGGAAGGCGGATTCGGAATCAGCTTTCGGAGGAATCGTTGCGATTTCAGGACATATTGAAGGCCGTCTAGCCGAGCGGATTGTTGAGAATTTTTTTGAAATTATTTGTGCCGAATCATTTAGCGTGGAGGCCAGGGAAATCTTTCAACGAAAGAAAAATCTACGCTTGATGCACCTGCCGAAAGTGGGTGATCTAAAAGATGAACAGCGCCCTTATTTTGATTTCCGTAAAGTGACGGGGGCTTATCTCCTTCAAGACACCGACTACCTTGGGTCTTTTAATGACTATGTATTGGGCCCAGACCTGCGATGCGTCACTGAGAAAAATCCGTCGGATGAAGAGCTCCGCGCCCTGCGAATGGGCTGGATCATAGCTAAAAATTTAAAAAGCAATGCCGTGGTTATTGCTAACGGCGAGCAGACTCTCGGCATCGGTTGTGGCGATGTGAATCGAAAATTCGCGACTCAATCAGCCCTTATGCGCAGCGCCAATTTGGAGTCCAAACTGAAAGTTTGCGGTAGCGATGGATTTTTTCCATTTCCAGACAGCATTGAACTTTTGAAGCAAGCTGGAGTTACGGCAATCATTCAGCCGGGGGGCAGCATGCGGGATCAGCAAGTGATCGATGCTTGCAATCAAAGCAAAATAAGCATGTTATTTACGGGGATTCGGCATTTTAGGCATTAAGTAGTTCGAAGAGGAGCTTCATGAAAGTATTGGTACTTGGATCAGGAGGACGAGAACACGCACTAGTTTGGCATCTTCTCAAGCAAGGTCACCAAGTCGAAGCAGCACCGGGAAGCGATGCAATCTCGTCATTGTGCAAAGTTTGGAATTTTGAGAATTTTGAGCAGCTTAAGCAGCGTTGTATTGAAAATCATTTTGAGTTTCTTATTGTTGGTCCAGAGAAATATCTATGCGATGGGATTGCAGATTTCATGGCTAGCACGGGTATTCAAATTATTGGACCGACTAAATCCTCTTCTAAGCTTGAATCCGACAAGTCTTGGGCTAAGAGTTTTTGTGAGCGCTATGGAATTCCGACAGCTCGATCTCTAAGCCTAAAATCCGCCAATGAGATTGAGGACGCCTTGAAGCAATTCCGAACTCCTTACGTCATTAAGGCTTCGGGTCTCGCGGCTGGCAAGGGTGTTTTGATCACCAACTCCCTTCAAGATGCTCGTGAGTTCGGAGAATTGTGTTTAAAATCTCATGATTCAATCGTCATAGAAGACTATATTCAAGGTGAGGAAGTTTCTTGCTTTTATCTGGTGCGAGATAAAGCCTATTGCTTTATCGGAGCTGCACAAGATCACAAGCGCCTAAGTGATAATGATACTGGCCCAAACACTGGTGGGATGGGAGCTTACTCTCCACCGCCCTTTTTTAATAACGAACTTTTGCAGCAAGTCGAAAGGCAAATTGTTCAACCGACAATTAAAGGCCTCGAAACTGAAGGCCTTGAGTATAAGGGCTTCCTATTTCTTGGGCTCATGATTTCTGGCTCGGATATTTCGTTACTAGAATACAACTGTCGACTCGGTGATCCAGAAACACAGTCGATCCTAATGAAATTGGATTCGGACATAATCACGATGTATCGCCGTCTCGCTACGGAATTTGGGAATCAGAGTTTTGCGACATTCAATCCTGGAGTCGCGATGAATGTCGTCATTGCAGCAAAGGGTTACCCTGAGGCTCCCATGAAAGGCTTTGCACTCCCGGAAATTCAAAGCGATTCTGAAGAGCTGAAGATTTTTCATTCTGGAACGAGCCGAAGTGTTCGCGGCTATGAAGCCAATGGTGGAAGACTGTTTTCAGTGGCTTGCCTCGAAGAAAGTTTACTTGAATGCCAAAATCGAATTTATAATTTGATTGAGTCCTTTAAATTTTTGGACCATGTAAGTTTTCGGCGTGATATCGGCACGCGTGCTTATAAATATCTCTTGCCGACAAAAAGGGTGTCCAATGGCTAAAGTTCTTCCTTACCGAGCTTTTCTCTATGACCAATCAAATTTCGAAGATCTCTCCAAATTAATCTCGCCTCCTTACGACGTAATTAATGAGAATTATCGCCAAGAACTTCTTGCCCGAAGCCCTTACAACAGCGTTCAGCTTTGTCTCGTTAGCGATCCGGCGGATCCATCTCGCTATGAGAAAATGAAAAGTTTATTTCAAGAATGGAAGGATAAGAAAATTATTCATCAAACCACGAAGCCGGCATTTTACCTTATCGAAGATCAGTTTGAACTCGATGGGCAACTAACTTCACGAATTGGTTTTGTTGGCTTGTTGGAAGTTTCTGCATTCGAAAAAAAGGAGGTTTTGCCTCACGAACACACCTTATCGGGACCGAAAATTGATCGATTGAATCTATTAAAAGTGATGGGCGCGGAGCTTTCGCAAATTTTCATGGTCTATCGAGATCCCCAACTTATTCTGGAGAGAATATACGAGACCAATAAAAATCAGGCTCCCTGCGCGGAACTTTGCGATGATTTGCATATCAAGCGTCGCCTATGGTTAATTGAAGATTCAGCCAGCCTAACTGCAATTCAGAACTTGCTTTTGGATCAACAATTGTTGATTGCGGATGGTCACCATCGTTACGAAACGGCCCTGGCTTTATATAGGGAAGAACCTTCAGAGCGTAATCGTTATGCTCAAGCTTATTTTACGAATATCGAAAATCCTAATTTTGTCATCCTTCCCATTCATAGAATTATACAATTACCAGAAGTTACGAATGGCGCTGCTTTTAAAGAGAAGCTGGAGAAAATCTTTAAACTTACGCCGATTCGAACGGGTAAATTACAGGAAGCACTAAGCTCCGAATCGAACGACACTCTCCATATGATTGTTTCTTTTGGAGAGAGTAATGAGCATTATTTGATGAAACGAAATCGACGAGATGCACTGGATCTAGAGATTTTTTCGCTTCACCGAGATATTTTCGAGGGGCTACTTGGTTGGGATGTGAGCAAACTAGCCAAGGGATGGATTAATTACGAACATACGGAACCAGATTATTTGACGCGCCTTCAGTCACTCAACCGATCGGTAGGCTTTTTTCTTCCGCCTACCGATTTAAAGGCGGTCATTCATTTTGCAAAGCAGGGTCAACGAATGCCCCAAAAAAGCACCTTTTTTTATCCAAAACTTGTTTCGGGACTGGTTACCTACGAATTAGGGAATTTCTAATTAGAAATTTCTGCGCTTTTCTGCCTGCATGGCCTGACGAATGCTCATCCTTAAATCTGGATCCTCCACGGCACGCAAGGTCATCTCCTGTCGCTCGGTCAAAGTTCCATCGCCCAAAAAACTTGGAAGCCCTTCGCTTGAATCCTTTGTCTGAGTCTCTTCGGACCGAACAATCTCACCGACACGAAATTGCAGGTCTTTGAGCTTGGAATCTGGGCAAATACATCGAATTTTGGCCAGAATAGATGGTCTCAAAAAATGTAGCTGCTGAGCCCATGCTTGATGAGCTACCGAAATAACCAAGGCATGATTCTTAATTTCGAGAGGTGCCGTCACGCGATGTAGTTCCGGACCGACAATTTCTAGCCAACGCGACCAAATGTGGTGATTCTTCAGGTGCTCTTTAACGGTACTGGGCAGCCGAACATTTCCTAAAACATCCGAAAAACTTCTCATCTCGCCCTTGCGTGAACTCACCATATAAATTTCTCATCAATTACCAGATCCTGTCACCAAGAAGCTCGGGGCTTGCTAAGATCCGCTCGTTGCCCCCCCTTTAGCTTTTCGATAGGCTAGTAAAATGACACATACCGCCGTAAAGGATGTATTACCTGTTCTCCAACGCAGCATTTTGGTAGATGGTTTTAAGGTTGTTTTTGATCATAAGAAAAGCCGCGGTGCGCGCTTTGTCGATGCCCAAACCGGAAAATCCTATATCGATTTTTTCTCGTTTTTTGCTAGCAACCCTATTGGTTTCAATCATCCCAAAATGGCAGATCCACAGTTTGAAAAGGAACTCCTGGAAGTAGCTAAAGTTAAAATCTCAAATTCCGATATCTATACGACTCAGTTTGCAGATTTTGTATCGAGCTTCCATAAGCAGTTTGCTCCAATGTTCGATAAATTATTTTTTATCGATGGGGGAGCTTTGGGCGTTGAAAACGCCATTAAGACCGCTCAAGATTGGAAAGTCCAAAAAAATATGGCCGCAGGAAAGGGGGAGAAAGGCGTCCAGGTCATGCACTTTCGGGAAGCCTTTCATGGCCGTACGGGTTACACGATGTCGCTTACGAACACGGATCCGAACAAAACTAAGTATTTTGCGAAATTTGACTGGCCCCGCATTACCAACCCAAAAGTTCATTTTCCGCTAACCAATGAATCAATGGAAAAGACGAAGGCTCTAGAAGTCCAGGCTGAAGATGAAATAAAAAATGCCTTCCATAGTCGTCCCGATGAGATTTGTTGTATCTTGCTTGAAACTATCCAAGGCGAGGGTGGCGATAATTTCTTCCGAAAAGAATTTCTACAAAGACTAAAATCTTTAGCATTAGAAAATGATGCCTTGTTAATTTTTGACGAAGTACAAACGGGTTTTGGCTTTACAGGAAAACGTTGGGCATTTGAAAATTTTGATGTCCAACCTGATTTGATCGCATTCGGAAAAAAAGTTCAGGTCTGTGGATGCGCCGTCAAAATGGAACGTCTCAATGAAGTTGAAAATGTTTTTAAGGTCTCAAGCCGAATTAACTCCACCTGGGGTGGAAACCTGACGGATATGGTTCGCTGTACAAAGTTTATTGAAATCATAGCGGAAGAGAACCTAATTGAGCATGCCAAAAATATGGGAGAATTTATGCTCGGAGAAATTCAAAAAATTTCGGAAGCCAATCAGATAATGAGTAACCCTCGAGGACTTGGACTGTGGATGGCTTTTGATATGCCCAGCAAAGAGCTTCGGGATCGGGCCATAGCTGCTCTTTATATTAATGGTTTGATGATTTTGCCCTGTGGTCAGAGATCCATACGAATTCGACCGGTTCTCGATATTCATAAAAATGAGGCTGAAGAAGGCTTAGAAATCTTAAGAAAAACCCTATCAACGCTAGCCTGAGACTTTCTTTGATTTCGGCAGACAGTCTTCCTATACTGGCGCCATGAATACGGCAGAAGCATGGAATCTCATTGGAAAGCAATCAAGCTCTTACGGACCTCAGCTTGAGGGCGGACATTTTATTGGCGGAAAACTCATTCGAGGAAGCCAACATTTTAAATCCATTAACAGTTCAGATAATCAAGATATTGTTGGAAGCTTTCCGAAGGCCACAGCTGAAGAAGTTCAAAATGCTGTTAAGACCGCAAATGAGGCCTTTCTCAATTGGAGAAAAGTTCCTGCCCCGATAAGGGGAAGCGCCATTGGTCGACTCTCGCAAGTTATGGAGAGGGAGAAAGAAAGCTTAGCGTGGATTATTACTCGCGAAATTGGAAAGCCTTTTCGTGAATCACTCGGCGAAGTTCAGGAGGCCATCGACACGGCGCAATTTTTTCAATCTGAAGGCCGACGACTTTATGGACAGACCGTCCCATCAGAACTCCCTAATAAGGAATTGATGACCTACCGGAGACCGCTTGGGGTTTGCTTGATGATTACGGCGAGCAACTTTCCTTTTGCCGTTCCATCGTGGAAAATAATTCCCGCCTTGATAGCTGGAAATTCTGTGATTTGGAAACCATCTCAAGATGCGCCCGCCACAGCTCTGGCTTTTGCGCTATGCTTTGAAGAGGCTGGATTTCCCAAGGGAGTCGTAAATGTAATTTTCGGGGAAGCTCAAGCGGGTGAAAAACTTCTTAAATATGTTGAAAAATCTCAAATCCACAAAGTTTCTTTTACCGGCAGCTCGGCGGTAGGACGAAAGATTGGCGAGATCTGCGGGAGAGCCCTACAGTCGCCCTCGTTAGAGTTGGGTGGTAAAAATCCACTTATCATCAATCGAGATGCCAATCTTGATAAGGCAATTCCAACGAGTATTGTTTCTTGTTACGGAACAGCCGGTCAGCGCTGCACATCAACAGGAAACATAATTATCCACAAAGATATTTATGATGAATTTAAGAATCGGTTTCTTGAAGAAGCGAAGAAAATTAAAATTGGAAACTGTGTCCAAGACGAGAAAGTTCTGTATGGCCCTCTTTTTGCCGAACGTTATCTAGATAATTTCTTGAAGCATCTGGAGTGGGGTAAAAAAGACGGCGCCAAGTTATTAATCGGTCAGGGTCGAATTACCAAATCAAATCCCTATCCTCATTTTTCGGGAGATCCCGATCGAGGCTTGTATGTTGGCCCCACGCTTTGGGAAAATGTCACCAAGGAGATGCGCCTCTTTCAAGAAGAAATTTTTGGACCAACCGTAAATCTGGTGAAGGTGAAAGATTTTGACGAAGCTATTGAGACGGCCAATGCTCATGCATACGGTCTATCGTCGGCTATTTTTACCAACGATCCATTTTTGATGCTTCGATTTAAAGAAGAAATTCAGGCGGGAATGAGTTCCATTAACAATTCCACGACCGGAGCTGAAGCTCATTTGCCGTTTGGAGGAACCAAAGCTTCAGGAAATGGTACCCGCGAAAGTGGGATTTGGGTTTTGGATAGCTACACACGCTGGCATGCCGTGAATATAGATCTGGCTCCCAAGCTGCAGCTTGCACAAATGGATGTGGACTATGGCCATACTGGCAAGGCTTTGGATTTTTCTGGCTGGGTTAAGCACTAAAACCACGCCAACAATTGGATTAAAGGCAGCTTCTAAAAAAACTTCTTACTGCAGCTTCTTCCGGATCCTCATGGAGCGATCGCCGTTGAGCCCCTCGACTCTCCGAAGGTAGCCGACCAATCTTGGGATGAGTTCTTCTCAGGCTCATCACTCTGGCCTCAAAATTTAAAAGTGGATGTTGATCAGATTCAGTAAGTTGAAGACCCGACCGGACTCGTTCTTCATAGACGGCTCGGCGAAGGGGTTCAGCAATCGAATAAAGTTCAGGTGCAAATTCTTTTCCCAACATCTTTTCGAGATCCATGACCAAGACAGCAAAACGTCCAAGGTCAGAGTATTGTGCTTCGCGATCAACCGCTCTGGCTTGAGCTACGGCTTCTGTTAGTTTTTCGGGAGGAACAAAGGCAAACAGAACTTCGGCCAAATTTCGATAACTCGGATGCAGTTTGACAAGGCTCTTGCCCCCCGCGTTCTCATGGGTTCCGAGGCGCCCAAAGGGACGTAAATGCGATCTCAAGTAGTCCTGCTTAATTCTTCGTAAAGCATCTCGCAAAGCCACATCAGCGGGATCAGATTTTGGATCCATTTCCATGGAATCAAATTGCAAGGCCATCAAAACTTCGTCAGCATAAGCACTCTTTGAAATCAGCCCTACCAATTGGTCCCTAATCAAAACTGCAAAGGGCCTCGGTAAATCGGAATCTGCAAAATCAGCAACCGTCGAAACCAAGTTAAGAAAACTACGCATCTGTGCGGGTGTCATTTTCATAGCTGCCAAAACATTCCGATACGCCAATAAATGGTCCAACATCATCTTGCCAAATGACTGAGTGATATAAGTCAAACTCTGTTCGACAAATTCGGGATTAATTTTATCATCCTCTCCAATCGACAAATCAATTCGATCCATGGCTACCGAAGGACTTAATCCGCTCGATTTACTAAGCTCGTCCTTAGCAAATGTTAGAATCCGACCAAGACTCGCCAGAGATTCGTAATAGAATTCGATTACAGCATCCGGCGAATTGCCGATCTGAATGCCTCTAGCCAGGTGATAAGCAAAGTAGAAAGAATCAATATCACTCACCGCCAGAAGTGGGGGATTCAAAGCCAGGTTATTCAAGTTTTGGGATAATGCCAAATCTCTTTGGGCCACTCGTTGAATTCGTGGACTCAAAATTTGAATCTGCTCCTCGCGGGAAAGACCCTTTAAAATCCCCTCAATTTGTCTTGTAGCCGAATTACTTAACCTAAGCCGATCTACAAAACCTAAAGCCCGGCGCACCGCATCTTGATGGCCTTCTTCCCAAAGAACATTCCGAGGCGTACTCACAGAAATAATTCTCACCAGCTCTTGCCCGTCCCTCGCGCCGGCAATGGTTTGCAAGAAGTAGTTCACATACCAATCATAAATATCCGATTCGCGAAATTGCGCGCCTCGTCCTAGCCCAAGATAAACATCCGACAATTCAGATCCAGCTTGACGCCTCAGTTCCAACAGCTGGATTCGACCCTCCGTACTTAGCTCCGCTAAGACTCCTGTTCTCCAAGATGTTATCATATGAAGAAATGTCAGCGCATAGCGAACCTGGCGAATATCTTGATCCGTATCCGTCGCTAATTTTCCAATCTCACCAAGGTAAATATCTTTTAAATTAGGTGCCGAGGCCAAGTGATCCGTTGGAAGGATTGCCATATCATCCAACAAGGCCGCTTCTGTATCAGATAAGGTCCCATGAGTTCGTTCTAAATAAGTTAAGGCTAATGTATAGAAACTCGCATAGTTTCCATCCCAAGCCCTTAGTTGTGGAATTCTTGATCGAATTCTTAACATCAATTGCTCATATCCTTGAGCATCTGTTTTCACTTCGCTGGAAGTGGGCTGTGCAAGAACGGACTGAAAAAGAAAAGTTATAATATATAGATTCAAGCCCAGAACGAGACGATTCAATCGCAACACTTTATAAAACTGCATGGAACCCCCAAAAACTTTCTAGAGGGTTATCCCAGGCACTCTCGATTGTCAAACCAGCATTAACCTATTGAAAAGACTTAATTTTTCCGTCGCGGACAATGAATAGTCGAGCGCGTTTTCGCAATTGACCTTGATCGGCATAAATCTCACCCGTCACACCCGGGAAATTGTATAAATTTCGAAGCCCCGAAAAAATCTGATCCCTTGTCGTTGCGCCACTTGCCTTGCGCATCAGACTTACAAAAATCATGGATACATCAAAAGCTTCAGCAGCGAGTTTGCTTGGCTTTTCTTGCGCCAATTCTTCGTATTTCTCCAAGAACAAACGATTTTGAACACTCGCACTATCAACATCAAAACTGTCAGTGAAAATCACGCCTTCTGCATGTTGCTGACCCCGCTCGACAAGCTTCATAGAGTTCAAACCAGATAAGCCCACAACCTGAAGACCATAAATCTTAAGAAAAGGTAATGTGGGCAACATGAGCCCCACAGTATCGGCAAAATCTGGTACAAGCAGTACTTCAAAATCTAAAATTGGTGGCAAATCATTCAGGCTTTCGACACAGTTGGGATTTGCCGGTCGATCTGCCTCTTCGTCGGCACTTTGATCCCTTTTTGGACAGAGCTCAGCGACCCTTAGTTTTGGGTAGTCCAGACGAGTCATTCGCTTAAGCTCATTCTTAAAATCTGTCGCGCCTTCAGGATAAATCTGAAACTGCCTGATTTGAACACCCCGCTCATCGAAGGCTCTCTCGGCAATTTTCGAAGCATCCCAACCATATCTCGAATCGGGATACAAAATGCCCACACGTTTTGCTCGCATTTTCTCTCGAATAAGTTTTGCTAAAGCTTCAATTTGATCTTCTAAACTTAGCGTTGATCGAAAGCTATAAGGTCCATACATTTCTAGATTTTCACGCGGCGCCAAAGAAACAACGGGCACACCCATTATCTGTGCCCTTTCAAACACAAACTCGGATGCCGCCGAACTTATCGGCCCAATTATTCCCGCAACCTTGTCTTCTAAAACAAGTTTTTGAAAACTTTCCAATAATTCGTCTTCTGTTTCGCCCGCATCTCGAAACAAAAATTCCACTCCATCGGAATAAGCAAGATTAGATGCCACCTGAACAGCATTCATCACCTGCCGCCCGTAAGCCTGAAATTCCCCCTTGAAAGGAATCAAAACGCCAATTCTACGGGACTCCGAAAGAGCGCGATTGCTCTGAAGATTCAGAAGCTGTTGTGCCCGAAAATGGAGATCCGATATTCCATCATCCTCGATACTTCGAACATATGACAAAGCTGATTCAATTGACTGATCTTTCAAGATATTTAGATAAAGCTCATAATTAGCGACATTTCTTCCGAGCTTAGTTTCCGCTCGACTTACAATGGTCTCCAATGAGGCTCGCCCAAGACTGGGGTCTTTTACAAAAGAATTGAAATCCAGGAAAAATTCCCTACCCATTTCGGGTGTCAGTCGATTGGATTCGTCTAAACTTTGAATCCACTGATCTAGCCATAAAAATCTTTGAACTCTCTCATCCTCGCGCTCAGCGGGATGCTCACGAATGTACCGAAGTCCCTGAACCAAAGAATCAACTGAAGACGTGTCGCCGCCCGGCACACCCACATAGGCCTGGTCGGCCCGATGCTGGCTGCAGCCCAAGAGACTAAATAAAATAATGGTGAAAAAACTACTCTTGAGTGCCGCCCGCAAGCTGTCCATAAATCTGCTCAGCAAGCGAATGGGCCGCTTCGTTAAGATCGCCTTTTGTCGTTCGAACTTGTTCAACATCATCAGATTCTAGAGCCTTCTTTGCCTCCGCGAGAGCTTTCGTTACTCGCTCTATCAAATCAGAAGCTAACTCGTTTTCAAACTCATTAACAGATTTTTCTGATGTAAAGATAAGGGTCTCAAGTTCGTTTTTGATATCTGCAAGCTCTTTAGCCTTAGCATCAGTTTCGGCATGTGTTTGAGCATCCGAAATAATACGACCGATCTCAGTTTCATTGAGACCTGATGAGCTCCTGACCTTGATATTTTGCTCACGACCGGTGCCGAGATCCTGAGCTTTAACGTCTACGATGCCGTTTGAATCAATCGAAAATGTAACTTCGATTTGCGGAACCCCTCGAGGGGCTGGTGGGATATCGGTTAGTTCAAACTTAGCTAAACTTTTGTTGAATTCAACGAGCTCTCGCTCACCCTGAAGGACGTGAACACTAACGAAGGATTGATTGTCTTCCGCCGTCGTAAATACCTTGGATTTTTTCGTCGGAATGGTTGTGTTTCGTTCGATGATTTTGGTAAAGACACCACCTTTGGTTTCGATACCTATCGAAAGTGGGGTCACATCCAAAAGCAAAACATCAGAAACTTCGCCGGTCAAAATTCCAGCCTGAACAGATGCCCCAATAGCAACGACTTCATCGGGGTTCAAACTGGCATCGCCTTCCTTTCCAAAAATTTTGGATACTCTCTCGCGTACGGCAGGCATTCGAGTCATACCACCTACCAAAAGAACCTTGTCAATCTGCTGGGCGCTTACTCCCGCATCGGTAATAGCCTGCTCGCAAGGAGCCGCAAGTCGATCCAATAAATCCAAACAAAGCTCGTTTAACTGCGATCGGGTCATCGTCATCTTGAGATGCTTAGGCGCTCCATCCACGGCCGTAATAAAGGGCAACTCAATATTTGTGTCTTCCGACGAAGAAAGTTCGTGTTTAGTTTTCTCCGCAGCTTCTTTAATACGCTGCAAGGCTAAAGGATCAGAACGCAAATCAATATTTTCGGTTTTTTTAAACTCATCAATAAGATGATTCATGATTTTCTGGTCGAAATCCTCGCCTCCCAAGAACGTATCGCCATTGGTCGACTTAACTTCATAAACACCTTCACTCAATTCCAACACCGAGACGTCAAAAGTTCCTCCGCCCAAGTCAAAAACAGCTATTCGCTCGGTTCCATCTTTGTCCATTCCATAGGCTAGAGCAGCCGCCGTGGGCTCATTGATAATACGAAGAACATTTAGACCCGCAATTCGACCCGCATCTTTAGTCGCCTGCCTTTGAGCATCATTAAAGTAAGCGGGAACAGTAATTACGGCTTCCGAAACTTCTTGGCCAAGATAATCCTCCGCAATCCCTTTCATTTTCTTTAAAATCATCGAAGATATTTCACTTGGACTAAATTTATTTCCGTCCACTTCCACCCAAGCATCGCCATTGTCTGCCTTACCGACTCCATAGGCCAAAACATCCTTAGCGCGCTGAACGACTTCATCGTCAAATTTTCGACCAATTAATCTCTTAACAGCGTAAATCATTCGAGAGCTGTTCGTCACGGCTTGTCGCTTAGCAATTTGACCTACCAGACGTTCACCTTTTTCAGTTAGGGCAACCATCGATGGCGTCGTTCGTGCACCTTCTGAGTTGGGAATTACAACAGGCTTTCCACCTTCCATCACACAAACACAGGAATTGGTCGTTCCTAAATCTATTCCAATTACGTTTGCCACGGTGCCCCCTTACGCATCTTCGTTCTTGATAACAACAACACTGGCCGGTCTCAAAAGCCTATCGGACCAGCGAAACCCACACTTCAATTCCTCAATGATGCTTCCATTTTCTTTCGAAGGATCTTGAATTCTCGCGACCGCCTCATGAAAAGCAGGATCAAATTTAGTCCCAATGGTCGGAATTCTTTCCAAGCCCTGCGATTTAATCAAAAATTCAACCTGTGAAAAAACCATTCGCATGCCTGTCGCCAGAGCCCCATCATCCGACTTAAACTGATCGAGACCACGTTGAAAGTTATCAAGAATATCGAGGAGCTCGCGCAGTACTTTATCTTGACCCTGCCGCTCCCACTCCTTTCTTTCTTTCAAAGCGCGACGCCGAAAATTATCGAAGTCAGCAGCAAGTCGCATATAAACTTCTTTTTCAACAAACTGCTGCACGTCAATACGGGCCACAGCTTCCTTGCCGTGACTTTGCGGTTCACAATCTCTTGATCGGGATTCGTTCGACTCTGGTTGACCGTCGATAATGACTTGAATCATCTCGCCAGATTCATCGAGTCCACGAAGCGCCTGATCAATAAGATCGTCTGTTGGATTGGGCCCCCTCTTTTTTGACATGCCTAATGTACTATTTTACGGCAGAAACTCACTATTTCCTAGCCAGTCGACCTCGCAGCAATCTTCCTGCAATGGCATCCAATAGCGCCCAATGCTGCTCCGCAATGCTGAAAGTGTCAGAAGACTGACGCTCGAGAAGGCCTTCATCTACGAGTTGGCCCACCAAGGAAGCGTCAAAGTCAGAGAACTCGAGACCTTTGCGGGTGCGGAGTCTTAAATACATTTCTTCTATCGCCTGTTGTTCCTCACTCAATTTTTCGGTCTCGGCAAATCCAGTCTCGCTCTCCAGCCAGGATTTCATATCTAAAATATTGAAACAGCGGGTGGGCGGATTTGCAAAATACGAGTGCGCGCCGGGTCCTAATCCAAGATAACTAGAACGAGTGTTCCAATAATTCGAATTGTGAAGACTTCGGTAACTGCTTTTGGCGAAATTCGAGACCTCATAATGCTCGTAAGAAGCCGCGCCCAATCTCTGACTGACAATCTCATAAAATTCTGCCGCGAGTTCATCCTTCGGAATAAGTGGCTTCATTGTTTTCGACTGGAACCAAATATGTTCCGACGCTATCGTGAGAAGATAAACCGATAAATGAGGTGGAGAATAACTAAGCAATTTATCGAGGCTACGCTTCAAGCTTTCAATGTTTTGATTTGGAATTCCAATCATCAAATCCAAATTAAAATTCTCAAAATATCCCCGAATATCTTCAATACATTTCTCCATCTGAGAGTAGGTCGCCAAACGTTCAAGTCGTTTTAATTCGATAGGTTCCCAAGATTGAACCCCTAGACTCAATCTTGATATTTTTAGATCACGGTAGGCCTGAATTTTTTGAAGATTGAGATTCTCGGGATTGGCCTCCAGGCTAAATTCTTCAAGTTTGGATAGATCATAAAATTTGGACAAAATGTCCAATAAACGCCGAAGCTGCTCCGGCTCCAAAAGTGAGGGTGTACCTCCGCCAAGATACAAACTGCGGAGAATGCTTTGTTTTGAGGAATCTCGCCAAAGACTTTGGAGATGCTTCTCGATGGCTTCCAACCACTTGTCGGTGAACGAGTCCGAAAACTCCGCCGCCAGACTTTTTCGTGAACGAACATTAAAATCACAATAGCTACAATGATGCTGACAAACGGGGTAGTGTATATAGACAAACTCAGGTATGGAGGGCTCGTGAAGAAAGAGCATGTAAAAGACTTCTACTTCTATAAAGCAAAGAAGGAAAAATATTCTGCTAGAAGTGTTTATAAGCTGAAAAACATCCAAGAGAAGTACAAGATTCTCTCTAAAGGGAATAGCGTAATGGATCTAGGTGCAGCGCCTGGAAGCTGGACGGAGTATCTCATTGAATGTATTGGAAAAAAGGGCCACTTATGGGCCGTAGACCAGCAGAGCCTTTCTATTACGGCTCTTCAAAAAATTGAAAAAATGGGCTTGGATTTCGAATTCCTGCAGCAGTCGGTCCTCGATCCCCTCCCAAATAATCTTCCTCCTATGGACGTAGTCGTGTCTGATTTGGCCCCTTTTACCTCTGGAGCCAAGCTCGTGGACTCGGCTCGATCCTTAGAACTCGTCACGAGGGCTTTTGACTTGGCTCAGAAGCAGCTCAAGCCGGGTGGTCACTTCGTCGTGAAGCTCTTTCAATCGGAGGACACCGTAGCGGCGAGCAAAGACTGGGGCAAAAGCTTCAAATTATCAAAGCTTTACAAGCCACCCTCGACCCATAAAGAATCTAAGGAAATTTATTTTGTCGGCCGGCGCTACCGACCCTAGAATGAGCGCCACGATGTTGAAATACCAAATATCTCTTATTTTCTTGGCAGTCCTTTTGGCGGGCATCGCTTGCTCAACAAAAGTTAAAAATCTCGATACACCCGAAGGTACCATGGCCGAAGCGGAACGCTTGTTTGACGATGAGTTTTTTGATGAAGCTCGAACTCAGTTTTATCGGATTAAAACTGAGTTTCCCTCAAGCCCTTACCAAGCTCAGGCGGATTTGAGAGTGGCCGATTCGTATTTTAAGGAAGAATCCTTTTCAGTAGCCGCCACATCCTACGAAGAATTTGTAAAAACTTATCCGGGTAACGACAAACTACCATACGCCTTGTATCGGATGGGACTATCATTTGCGAACCAAATGCCTAGTAATGTTCAGAGAGACAGTCGAGCGACACGACGGGCCGCCGACACCTTTACACGGCTTCTTGTTGATTATCCGAACTGCGAATATGTCGATGAAGCTCAAAAGCAAGTGGACCGAGCTCAGTCCGAATTAGCCGAAAAAATATATGAGATTGGAAGGTTTTACGAAAAAAAGGAGGACTTTTTGGCTGCGGCCAAAAGATATGGCGAAGTTGCCGATGTCTATTCGGACCAAAAGATTGCTGAAGAGTCGTTTGCAAGACAAATTAAAATGTTGAGGAGCGGCGGACAGGGCGAGCAGGCGGACGAACTCTCAAAAATTTTTCAAACTAGGTACCCAAGCTCAGAATTCAGGACTATGATACGACCATGAAGCTTGCATCATCAGAACTTAAAAATCAAATTCAGTTAGGCAAAGATCTTGCCCGCGCCAAAGAATACGAAAAGGCTGAGAGAATATTTGTCGAAATTCTGAAAAGTCATCCTTTAGCTGATGTGCATAATTTTTTGGGCCTCTGTTATGCTGATCGGGGCAATTTTACGGCTGCAGAATATTGCTTCCAAAAAGCTCTCAAAATTAATGCAAATTATATGGAGGCCGCTCTTAATCTCTCCATTTTGTATAACAATCTTGGCTTTGGAAAAAAGGCCAAAGAAATTTACGAAAAACTTCTAAAATATGGAGCTTCCGGTCGAGGCGCTATGGACCCGCTATTGATGTCCAAAATCGCTAATTTGTTCGGCGAAATAGGAGATCTCTATAACGGTGTAGGCGAGTACAAAGCAGCCATTAGTTCTTATGAGTCAGCGGTCCATCTGTGTCCTGGATATATTGACTTACAGACGAAATTGGCGACAGCTTATCGGGAGTCGGGACAAAAAGAGAAGGCACTCAGACTATTTAATAAATATAAGCCCAAGGCCGCCAACTATTCGCCTTTTTGGGTGGCCCTCGGGGTAACCTACTACGCAGCCAATAATCTTTCGCAAGCCATAAAGGCGTGGAAGAAAGCTCTCAAAATAGATCCAAATAATCGCTCCGCCCAATCTTATGTACAATTAAGTTTTGGGCCGAAGGCGACTGCCAAAAAATCAAAAACTTTAAAGTCCAAGGTAAAATCAAAGCGAAAAAATGGGTCCCTTAAGAAAATAAAAAGGAAGTAAGTCTTAGGAACACGCCCAAAGCCTTAAGACAATTTAAGGCCTTCAATATGCTTTTTGGTGAGATTTTCCAATAATTCGACATTTAAAGCTTCTACTTTGGGGCCGCCCACTTGAGCAAAATCCGACCGTCCGCCACCTTTGCCCCCTAGAGCCTCTCCAATCTTTCGGACCAAATCTGTTGTTTTGAATCTCTCGGCCAAATCTTTAGAAACTGAAACAACGACAGTGGCCTTTCCCTCTTCGAGAGCGCCCAATAAAACAACACCTGTTTTCATTCGATTCTTGTAGTCATCCGCAATCGGTCGAAGATCTTTCGAATTTTCTACTTTGGGTAATTCAATCAAAACTGCCACGGAGCCGTAATCTTTTACAAGACTTTCAAAATCTGAGGATGAAGCTGTGGATTTTTGACCCAACTTTTTCTGAAGCTCTGCCCGCTCCTTGAGCAACTTTTCAACTCTGGCATTTAACTCCTTTTTCGGTGCTTTTAACTTTTCGGCGACTTGATCCAGCATCGCCTCTTCTTCGAGAATATAATCGTAGGCGGCTTCTCCGGTTACGGCGACGATCCGACGAACTCCTGAAGCGACGCTCGACTCTTGAATTATTTTAAAAACTCCCGCTTCGGCTAAACTCTTGGCATGTGTTCCGCCACAAAGCTCGATGGAAAAGTCTCCGATTCTCAAGACTCGAACACGATCGGAATACTTGTCCTCAAAGAAAGCTTTAGCTCCAGAAGCTATGGCCTTTTCAAGGTCTTCCTCCACCAAATCCAATAAGGGATTTTCCCAGATTTTCTGATTACAAAGACTCTCAATCCTTCGCAATTCATCTTTGCTTACCCCTTGAAAATGTGAAAAATCGAATCGTAAATAATCGGGACCGACCAAGCTTCCGGCCTGCTTGATATGACCACCTAAAACCTTTTGTAAAGCCCAGTGCATCACGTGGGTCATCGTATGATGAATACGCGTACGTCTACGCAAGTTTTCATCTACCTTGGCGCTAACCGCATCTCCGGATTTCATCTGACCCCTCTCGAGCTTTCCTATTAAACTATGAAAACTCCCGACAGGTTTCTGGCAATCTTCAACTCTAAAGATTCCCGCCGAAGACTCAAGCGACCCTTTGTCGCCCACTTGCCCGCCGGACTCCGCATAAAAAGGGCATTGATCTATAATAATTTCTGCCTCATCGCCCTCGGACAGCTGGTTTACTTCTTTGCCATCATTGAGAATCGCCACAATTTTTGCATCCGTCTTAAGCTTTTCGTAACCGACAAATTTAAATTCTTTAGCGGCTGTTTGAATGCCGCGATAAACATCTTCAACCGCGCGCTGGCCACTGCCCTTCCAAGCTTTCCGACTTCTCTCTCGCTGCTCTTCAAGAGCTTTTTCAAATCCTTTGTGATCAAGCTTCATCTGTCGCTCTTCCAGGATCATCTCAGTCAAATCCAATGGAAATCCAAAGGTGTCATAAAGCTGAAAAGCCACCGCACCGTCCAAGGCATCCGATTTTCGCAAGCCTTTCATTCTTTCTTCCAAAAGTTTCAGTCCTGATTCTAATGTCTCAAAAAACTTCTCTTCTTCAACCTGAACAATCTTTGTCACCGCGGCTTGGTTTTGAACAAGCTCGGGATAAGCCTCGCCCATTTCTTTAATAACATGGGCCACACCTTGATAAAAGAAAGGGCGCTCGCAGCCCAAATTTTTGCCAAATCGAATTGCTCGTCTCAAGATTCGTCGTAAAACATAGGAGCGACCCTCGTTCCCGGGCTGCACCCCATCTGAAATTAAAAACGTACAAGCCCGAATATGATCCGTAAGAACTTTAAGGGCCACATCATCATGAAGATTCTTTCCATAAACTTTACCCGTAATTTTTGCAAAACCTTGCAGGATCGACTGCATTCCATCGGTGTCATAATTGCTGTCCACATTTTGAACGACGCTAGCTAAGCGCTCAAGGCCCATGCCTGTATCGACGGAGGGTTTTGGAAGTTTGATCATCTTTCCATCTTCAAATCGTTCAAATTGCATGAAGACTAGATTCCATATTTCCAAGAATCTTTCGCCGCCATCAAAAATTGTTTCGTCTTCGCCAAAACTTTCACCACGATCGAAATGGATTTCCGTGCAGGGACCACAGGGACCTGTATCGCCCATGCCCCAAAAATTGGATGCTTCATCCATTCTAACGACTCGATCCTTCGGCACGCCGATTTGCTTAGTCCAAATATCAAAAGCTTCATCATCGTCGCGGAATACCGACACCCAGAGTTTATTTTTGGGCAAACTCACTTTTTCAGTCAAAAATTCCCATGCAAACTCAATAGCTTTCTCTTTGAAATAATCGCCAAAGGAAAAGTTTCCAAGCATTTCAAAAAATGTGTGGTGACGCTTGGTTCGACCTACACTTTCTAAGTCATTGTGCTTTCCGCCGGCCCGAACACACTTTTGACAAGTCGTCGCCCGTGGATCCTTAGGCTTTTCTTTGCCCGTAAAATAATCCTTGAATTGCACCATTCCGGCATTCGTAAATAGTAATGTCGGATCATTATGTGGAATAAGTGCCGAGGAGCGAATGCGTCGGTGACCCTGGGACTCAAAATAACTTAAAAAAAGCTCTCTCAGCTCGCGAACAGACTTCGACATAAATCCAGGTTAACAGCTGATCTAGCAGGCCGTCTTCCGAAAAATTGAAACTGAGGAAGGGGGATTTTTGAAGCGTAATCCAAACGAAAAACTCAGGATTTGCTCAGCTTGCTTGAACTGACCCCAAATTTTATATTCGCCATCCGGCAGGCCCTCTTGATGATTATCGTAAGGAAAAGTAAACAATGCCGGCTCATCAATCGGGCTAAAGGAATGGAGGTGATAGAAGGTGCGATCCTCTAGCTTCTCGCCATCTAGACCAACAAGAACGGCATGCCCCCCCATCGTGAGCCATTCGTTCAAGTTTTCTGCGGGCAGATAGTCGCCCTCTCTATTTTCGAGAATTTTGAAGTAAAATTTAGGAAGATAGTAGTTACACCATTCGAAAAGCTCGACTGAGAACTCTACACGATAGCGATCGCCCTCTACGCCAGGACTACCATCTTCTTTAAAATATTTGGCTCCAAAATCTTCCCCCTGATCCATATCAAGATCGATTTCCAGAGGCTTGGGTTGGGAATCCATGCCCTCGGCAGACAGCTCGAAGTGATTCATGATCATCATTTCGGCATCTTTAGGAAGAGCTTCGGTAAACACAAAATATCTGCCCGCCGATAAAACTGTATTGGGGAGGTCCTGGTTATCGGGATCTTCATTTTGAGTATTTACACGAATACTGAAATCACCAGTATCACTAAGCTTGGGGTGAATATGAGCTAACTCTGACAAATCGTCCTTGACGACAATCATATGCATCAACTTGCCATGCATAATATCGAAATCGGTTATCTGCTGGTGAGTGTGACTATCGAAAAAACGCAATAGCCAATCAGTTGGCTCACCCGCCTGCATATGATTGGAATTCAGTCCTCCAATCTTAAGCTGTCCATGAGTCCCATGGTTCATTTGAGCTTGGGCGCTACCCAAACTCAAACATCCAAACAAGAGGCCGCAAGCCATGGCCTGATTGAACATACTATTCTTTGGCACCATCAAATTCCACCACGTAAAGACCGTCAGAAATATCTGAGACAAGAATTTTGCCAGATTTGAAGAATGGATAAGCGCCCCAATCATCAATATAGCCGCTACCATTTTCTTTATCGGTTTTTGTAAAATAGGCTACTTCTTGCAAGTTCGTTGGATCCGAGACATCAATAATTCTTAGTCCACTTCCATAGTGCGAAATATAGGCGTAATCGCCCTTGATATGAGTGTTGTGAGCAAGTTTACTTGGCGCTAAATATTCTCCCACCAATCGAACATCGTTCAAGTCCGAGAGATCAAACATTTTAACCGTTTTTCCCACTGTTTCTTCGGTCGTCATTAAGTGCTGCCCATCATCCGAAAGCCAAGCATTGTGAACATAGCCCGCACTTTGAATTTTAAATCGCTTTACCAATTTTGGATTTGACGGATCGTTATAGTCATAAATTCCAATCGTGCCATGTCCACCTTCGGAAACATAAACAAGCCCATCGCGAGCCATCATATCATGAGTTTCGACACCAAAACTTGAAATTTGCACGGGGTTTACGGGATCCGCCAAGCTAAGAATTCGAACTGGCGCTGCGTGACTGCCCTGCGCAAATAATATGCCGCGATCTGTATCGATGAAAAGGTTGTGAGAGATGGTAAATTTCTTATAAGTATTAACGAGCTCAACCTTTTCGGGAAGGCCCGATAAATCAAGAATTTGCATTCCCCATCCCGAACTATCGGTCACAACGTAGGCATAGTTTTGATAAGTCTTAATGTCCTTCCAAATGGATTTGGCGCTTGAGATAAAAGAAATTTCCCTTAGATCAGAAGGATCCGTAATATCGATGATGCTGGTTCCATTTCGAACACCTAGCAGGGCATACTCTCTCCCATTGGCGTCGGTATAGCCCCAGCAGTCGTTGTATTCTGCGGAAGCGTATTTATTAAAATGAGCGACAGCTTCGAGTCTAATCCGATCCTGTGCTTGTAGACTAAGCGATGTACCTAATCCAAAGATAAATAAGCCGAGTAAAAATTTAGATTTTAATGACATTAACTCCTCCTCCGAATGGAATTAGTCTAATTCAATACGGAGAGGCTGGGCTAATGAAAACATATTGTGCGTTGCGCCGTCGCAACCCGCCGCTACTGGAAAGCTCGTGGTGCTCTCTCGCCAGATCCTGTGCCGGGTCGGCCCTTGGTGCCACGTTTTTTGGAAGTGGAACCCATTCCAAGAGGACGTGTTAAGCAAAGATCAAATACTTCTTCTACGTGGTCGACCAAATGTACGTTCAATTTGGAGCGAATGTGCTTAGGAAGTTCTACAAGATCTTTTTCACAAGCTCGTGGCATCACGATATCGAAAATCTCTTGCCGAATCGCCGCCATTACTTTTTCTTTAATACCGCCGACCGGAAGAACGCGACCTAAAAGTGTTACTTCGCCAGTCATCGCAACTTTGCATTTAATCGGAATGCCTGTGAACAACGAAATTAAGGCAGTCGCGATTGTAATGCCCGCCGACGGTCCATCCTTGGGAATGGCGCCAGCCGGAACATGTAAGTGAATATCATGCTCGGCAAAAAAGTTCTTTGGTAAGCCCAAATCTTCAGCTTTGGTTCGTACATACGATAGAGCTGCTTGAGCAGATTCTTTCATGACGTCACCAAGTTGACCTGTCAGCTGCAAGCCACCTTTGCCAGTTACAAAACTAGCTTCCATCGTCAAAGTTTCGCCGCCGGTTTCCGTCCATGCTAATCCCGTGGCCACTCCCACTTGATCTTCTTCTCGCATCGGATCAGGAACTACTTTGACGGGTCCCAAGTAATCGTGAATCTGTTTTGGTGTTACTCTTCTTGCCTTGAATGTTTTCTCATCATCCGCTTTGGCGCGCGCGACTTTTCGACAAACGGTTGCAAGTTCCCTCTCGAAACTTCGAAGACCCGCTTCCCGCGTATAACCTTGAATAATGATTTTGAGACCCGCTTCACCAATTTGAAGGTCGTCTGGAGCCAAACCATTTTCCTTAATCTGCTTCGGAATCAAATAGCGTTTCGCAATCTCTAACTTATCTTCCATGCTATATCCAGATAGGCGGATGATCTCCATACGGTCTCGCAAAGGCCCCGGTATCGTATCGGTTGAGTTAGCTGTGCAAATAAACATCACATTGCTTAAATCAACCGGAAGATTCATATAATGATCCCTGAAGGAATTATTTTGCTCGGAATCCAATACTTCCAACAGAGCGGAAGCAGGGTCGCCTCGATAGTCCACACCCAATTTATCGATCTCGTCCAACACAAATACGGGGTTGTTTGTACCGGACAATCGAAGTCCTTGAATGATCCGACCAGGCATCGCCCCCACATAGGTACGGCGATGCCCGCGAATCTCGGATTCATCTTTAATACCGCCCATACTCATGCGGATAAACTTTCTTCCCATAGTACGAGCAATACTTTTTCCAAGTGATGTTTTCCCTACCCCAGGAGGCCCAACAAAACAAAGAATCGGACCCTTCAATGACTTCTTGAGTTTACAAACTCCTAAGTGATCCAAAATGCGATCCTTAATTTTCTCCAAATCAAAGTGATCTTCATCCAAAATTTTCTTCGCTTCGGTAAGATCCAAATTGTCATCCGAAGCCTTCTTCCAGGGAAGATCGACCATCCAATCTAAGTATGTCCTTATAATAGAAGCTTCGGCAGAATCACCGTGCATATTCTCAAGACGTTTAAGCTGCTTAAGTGCTTCGCGCTCAGCATCTTCGGTCATATCCGCGTTTTTAACTTTGGTCCTAAACTCTTCAACTTCTTCAAACTTAGAGTCAGGGTCGCCAAGCTCACTTCGAATCGCTCGCATTTGCTCACGCAAGAAATAGTCTCGCTGAGTTTTATTCATTTCATCTTTAGCTTGCGATTGAATCTTCGCCTGCATTTCAAGAACTTCGATTTCTTTGGTTAGCGCATCGTTAACTTTTCGTAGTCGATCAACAGGATCCAACACTTCAAGAATCGCCTGACTATCATGAACTTTCAATCCAAGATTGCTTGCCACAAGATCCGCCAGTCGTCCCGGTTCCGCAATCTCATCAAGCACGACAAGAATGTCCGGTGACAGAACTTTCCCCATCGATATGACTCGTTCCAGAAGTGCCTTTACGTTTCGAATTAAGGCTTCAGATTCTAAGCTACGTTCTTCCCAAGCGTTCTCATGAATCTTTTTAATTTTAACTTGAAAGTGGGGGTACTCTTGACTGAAACTTTCGATCTCAGCTTTAACCAAGCCTTGGACAAGAATTTTTATCTTTCCATCCTCTGGTAGCTTATTCATGCGCATGATCATACCGACACAACCCGTGCGATAGATCGTTCCCTGCGTGGGCGATTCTTCGTCGATGTCCTTTTGGGCAGCGAGAAATAATAGACGATCTTTGTTGAGTGCTTCATTGACGGCATTAATAGATGAAGTACGCCCGACAAATAGTGGAAGAATCATATACGGATAAACAACAACATCGCGTACGGGTAATAGAGGTAATTCATCTGGTATTTGGATCTGATCGTGCTCACTCGCCATACCTCTAGAGTACCAGTGCTTTTGAACAGCAGCGAAGCACCAAAAACTTATACACTGCACTACAAAATGTGAAAACTTTGCGCACTTAATCCACCGCAGCATGCTCCAAGGGTGCTACAATATGATTTATCCATGGAACTAAACGATATTTTAAAAATTGCAGTTAAGGCAAATGCCTCTGATATCCACATCAAAGCGGGACTCGTCCCCACCTTTAGAATCGATGGGTCTTTGGTGCCCCTAAATAACGCACCCAAGATTTCTCCCGAACAGGTCAGTGCGATGACCCAAAGCATGATGAATGCCCAGCAAAAATTACGTTTTCAAGAATTTAACGAAGTTGACCTTGCCTACGGCGTTCCGGGATTGGGGCGATTCAGAGTCAATGTGTTTCAACAGAGAGGGACAACGGGTGTTGTCCTTCGAGTCATTCCCTATCTTGTTAAGAGTGTCGAGGAACTGCTTCTCCCACCTACATTACGAAAACTGTCGATGAACGAGCGTGGCTTGATCTTGGTAACAGGAGCTACCGGCAGCGGAAAATCAACCACGCTTGCAGCGATGGTCGACAATATAAATGAAAATCGTGCTTGTCATATCGTAACCATTGAAGAACCAATCGAATATTTAATCAAAGATAAGAAGTCCATCGTCAATCAACGCGAAGTGGGCGTCGATACCGTTGGTTTTCATTTTGCATTGCGGGCGGCACTCCGTCAGGATCCCGATGTGATTCTCGTTGGAGAAATGCGAGATGCAGAAACGATGGAGACGGCATTGTCGGCTGCCGAAACAGGGCACCTAGTTTTCAGCACTTTGCATACTATGGATGCGGCTGAAACCATTAACCGAATTGTTAGCGTCTTTCCTCCTTATCAACATAAGCAAATCCGCTTACAACTTGCTAGTGTGATTAAGGCCATCATTTCGCAACGCTTGGTTCCTAAGAAATCCGGTGAAGGTCGCGTGCCGGCCATGGAAGTCTTGATCAATAATGCTCGAATCAAGGAAATGATCGAGAACCCGGATCACACGCGAGAAATTACGCAAGCTATTGCCGACAGTCATACTTCTTACGAAATGCAGACCTTTGATCAATCGCTCATGCAGTTGCTTACAAAAGATCTAATTTCCTATGAGGAGGCCCTTCGACAGTCATCCAATCCTCATGATTTTGCTCTTCGATTTTCCGGAATTTCTTCAGGGAATAATTCCAATTGGGATGCCTTTGAAGAATTACAAAGCCAAGCCGAACAGGAATCAGCCGCCGATAAACCCCCTACAAAGAAGGCTAAATAGAATTCCCATTTATCCTATATAATAGAAAGAAGTGGGAAAGAATAGAAAACCTGCTCGACAGCGTAGCCGTGTCAAAGATTTCGTTCGCGATCTGAGCTTTGATGCATGGCATACCTTTAAATATTTCCAACATAACCTCAGATTTGGATTAACACGTCAAAGCCATCTAACCGAGCACTCAGATGAGCCCCCCATAATTTTAGTCCAAGGATTTCTTGGAACCTCCGGTGTCCTGGATCCGTTCGATAAATACCTCCAGACGAGAAATAGAAATGTTTTCATCCTTGATCTTGGCCTTGTAAATATCCGCGACATTCGAGAATCTGCTGAGCGTCTGGTATTTGAAGTAGAACGAATCATGGATCTCTATTCGGAGAAGCACAAATTTAAACGTATCGACATTGTCGCCCATAGTATGGGCGGCTTAATTGCCTATTATTATATTAAGAAGCTCGGCGGCCACCGACTGATCAGAAAGTTTGTCGCACTTGGCACTCCTTTTCGGGGAACATGGACCGCTACGATAGGAGCGGCCTTGTTCGGAGTGTTTTCGAGAGGGGTTTGGCAAATGATGCCTGGTTCAGCGTTTTTGAAAGATCTATATGCCGTTCACTACAGGGGTTTACAGACTCAGATTTTATCTCTAGCAGCGCAATATGACACGATCACGCCACCAGAAACTTGCTTTCTTAAGGGGTCAACTAACAGGATATTGCCTTTGGGTCATGCGGGCTTGCTTATGGACCAAAGGGTTTTTGAAGGTGTCTTGGCGTTCTTGGAAGATCGAGAAGAGACTTCTAAGGTCGTGGCTTTCGAATATTTTAGAAAATAATTTCACAGTAATTGCGCTTCACCGCTTTCATCGTCTCTATTGTCTTTATAGTAGAGATATTATCTTTGCTTTTTTTGGGCTTATAGCGAGTTTGGGCTTGGCCTATGCCCTTCGGCACTGTGCCATCGTACATCAACACAAGTATCTGGAAGGACTCGCCCCCAATGAAATTCCCGAGTTTCAGGCGCCTCGCACAAGCTTTCATTGGGAAGTTTTAAATTTTCAAAGAGGGGATCATGTTCTTGTGATACACAAACCCCCGCTCAAGCCAACGCATTGGACTGTGAATTACTTTAGTTTGAACTGGATCCCCTGGGAGCGGGGACTTGAAAGAAAAAAAAAGCCGATCGGAGCGCGATCGGCTTTTAAATAATTTTGTATCGTACCGACGCTGATAACGGAGTTGAAAGTTATCAACAGCGTTTGATCAAGCTCTCAAGAACTTTTGACTACTCGTCAGTTTTAGGAGCTTGAGGAGCTTGAGAAGCGCGAGCATCATAAGTGCCAGTTGCAGTACTTTTGTCAGTTGCAGAAGCAGCGTCTGTTTTCGCAGTGTCGTTCACAGTATCTTGACTACCTTGAGGGCAGTAAGTGCTAGACGTATCAGCCGCAAAAGTAAGACCGCTAACTGTGGCCATAAAAAGACTGGTAAGAATGATTCGTTTCATATTGTTTCCCTCCGTTATTTCGGAACTTTATTCTTCAAAACCTCACTCCTTCGTCACGACACACAGTGATCGAACGAACTCGCCATCAGATATTTGCATATTTGATGCCAGGCTGTCTTGAGCCGTGCTCAAGCCAAGTGCCCGTAAATACTAATGTTTATCGGAACCCTAGAATCCACCCCCTGCCCCATCCGCAAACCTTAGCGAGACATGGAGGGTCTTTTTCCCGATTCTGTTGGTCAGTTAAACATATGCGAGCAATATTGGGAGTTTAGGTAGCCTACTTTTTGGAGGATTTTGAGAATAAAATAATCC